>CAVHWW010000063.1:0-34604 GCA_963639715.1 Acutalibacteraceae bacterium | reverse complement strand
AAGGTGCCGTCCTCAACAAACATGCTGCTGCTGAAAGCAACGAATGCGCTCGGCATGTGCTTCTCAGAGGTGCTGCTGCTCGTAAAGACGCCACCCTTTACGGTGATTGTTGCGTGTTCGAAGGCTTCTATCGCATACATCCCAATGGCCGTATAGCTTCCGCCCTCGATAGTGACGCTCGCGTTATGTCCGTCTTCGTCACCGTTGACAGAGAGGGCGCAGAAGGAGCGCTCGCCAGCGCTCGCATTGACGTCTACGAGCATCACGGTGGAGTTCTGAACTGAGATTGCGTCGGCTGATGCCTTGTCGCTGCCTGCGGCAGAGGTCGCAACGGCGCCGTTCTGCACCCTCACATCAGCGCCGTCTTTGATGGCTAGGGTATCGCCGACAGAGCCACTCAGCGTGTACGTAGCAAGGTCGAGCGTGATCTTCTTGCCCGAAATCGTCACGCCGGTGTCGACGTCATCGCACAGGCAAACGGTCTGGCCGTCTTCAGCAGCATCGATAGCTTCCTGCAACGTCTTGTAGTAGGTGTCGCCAATGGAGGCTTGCGCGCGGTCCCAAATGGGCTTGAGCGTAAAGTCCGAGTAGACCTTCCTCGTAAAGTCATAGGTGGGGTACGCCTGAGCCTCATCAGGGTTCACCCAGCCTTCGAAAAAGTAGCCCTTCTTGTTAAGCGCAAGCGCAGGATCGTCAACCGTCTCTCCGTAATAGACGTCGGCAGTCCAAGACTGAATCGATTCCCCCTCGCTGTCGACGGCACCATCCGTATCGAAGGTGATCTTAAAGACGTCCACGATGGAGGTGTCGGGGTCAAGACCGTGGGACTTTGCCCACGCGACGGCGTCGGCCCTGGACTCGAAGTAAATGTTCTTGAACCTTGTGTTGGTCTTGAGATAGCAGACGGCGGCACGCTTGGCCTGGCCGGTTTCCAAAACGCTATAGCAGCCGATGTTGCCGTCTTCGTTGTCACTCTTGCGCGCGAGCATCGCGATGCCTTCCATGTCTTTGGGAAGCGTCGCCTGCTCAGGGAAGGCCGACCAATCGCCACCGCTGAGGGTGATGCAGGTATTCACGTTGAACGCACTGTGGACGTCCTTCACGATGATGCGGTCGTCATAGGGTGTATCGAGCGTGAACTGGCCGCTACCAACCGCAATTTGGCAGTTGCCGTTCGCCAGCGTGAGGATGGCCTCCTCTTTCGCGGACTCTTTCGTGATGGTAAGGCTATACGTTCCGCCTTGGATAACAACCGTGCCGCCGGCTGCATCGATGCAGGTGTGGTTGGTGCCGGAAACGTTCACGTTTTGCAGAATCAGACGCAAGCCGTTGATATTTGTGCGGACAACGGAATAGCTCTCGTTCTTCTGCTCGAGGTCACCGCCTGTGACGGTAACGGTGGTGCGACTCCTCACCGTAAGAACGCCGTTTCCAGACGTAGTGGGATTCGTAATGGCATGGCCGTTGAGATGGATGTTGACGACATTGCCCGTCCCGGGAACATCGATAATGAGCGCGCCTTCAACGCTCTCCTCAAGCTCATAGGTGCCTGGCTCGGAGATGGTGTAGACACCGCCGGAGTCGGTAAAAAGTTGCTGATTAAGCGCGGTGGTTTCTGCGGCCGAGCCATCCTCGCCCGCATAGGCGCATGTCGCCGGAAGCGCGAAAGACAACGCCGCCAAAAAGGCGAGCGAAACAGCCAAAAACGCACCGAATAGCCTGCTCTTGTTCATAGAACCCCCAACACGATGCCCACGGGCCTCCGAAAATGCATTTGCTATTATCTCGCACGCTTGACATAGCACGAGCGCAAATAACAATTCAAGGCAAAACGACTACTCCCGGCAGAAGTACCCGCGACGCGTAAAGACGCGCTCCGACTCGGGGAAGAGGCTCTCGCACAGGGCCACGAAATAGTCGTCGGTCATGCTGGAGATGTAATCGACCACCGTGAGGTCGAGGTCGTCTTCCCAGGCATAGCTTTGGTCGTAGTAGCCCAAGGCGCGGTCCACGTCCACGATGTGGTGACGAAAGACCGGGGATGACTCGTTACCCTCGCGAAGGTCGGAGAGCATACGCTCGTACACGCGTTCAAATAGCTCGGCGACGTCTTTTGCGAGCTCGCCGCTGAGCTCGCTGGCGTTATAGATCTTCTCGTAGTTCTCGCGCTTGGCACGGCGCATCTCGCAGAAGGCCTCTTCGCTCATCTCGATGCGGTCGCGACCAAAGCTGTGCTCGACCACGTCGGAGATGAAGGCGCCAAGCGCCCAGGAGTTGTAGGCGCCACCCAGGCCGTCATCGAAGGCGTCCTCCCCGATGATGCCGGCAGCGATGGCGTCTTGGCGGTCTTTGCCTACGTAGGCGATGATGTCGCTCACGCGTACCACGCAGCCTTCGAGCGTCATGGGGCGCAGGTGGCCGATGGCAAGATCGCCAGTTGCCCAGCAGTCGCTCACGATGGCGTCGAACTCGTCAAAGCCGGAAAGCCCGCTCGTCTCGAACACCTGACGCTCGCACTCGCCGTTGTGGCAAAGCACACCGTCGAGCGTCTGCAGGCTGAGGTTGCGGCCATACAGAACGTCGAGCACGCGCACGCTCTGGACGTTGTGGAAGAACCAGCGGCCCGTACGCTTGTGGTAGGCATCATTCAAGAAGCGCTCGCCAGCATGGCCGAAGGGCGTGTGACCGATGTCATGACCCAGGGCGATGGCCTCGATAAGGTCGAGGTTAAGGCCGAGGGACAGGCCGATGTCTCTGGCCACGCGGCTCACGAGCTGCACGTGCAGGCCGCGGCGCGAGATGTCGTCGTTGGCGCGCAGCGAGAAGACCTGGGTCTTGCCGGCGAGGCGGTTGTAGGCCGGCAAGTGGATGATCTTCTCGGAGTCTCGCACGAAGGAGGGGCGCTGGGCCGTGCCCGCGTCATGCCTTGAGCTGCGGCGTATTGCCTGCTCACCGGTACAGGCATAGGGGCTGAGGTGGCCATTGGCGCGCTGGTCCAACACGGCGGCGGCCACCTCGCTCGAGATGGTCTCGCCAAGGCCGGGCGCGCAGAGATTAGTCCTCTTGTTCATGTCTCCCCCGCTCTCGTAAAGCTCAACGCCCCCACTCTACCCGAGATGCGGGACAAAAAGCCTAGACGAGGTAAACGGGGCGCCAGGCGTCGCCGCGCTTGGCCGAAATCCCAGCAAGCTTGCCATTGAAGAGGTAGGCGCTCAGCACGTCTTTGCCGCGGGCCGCATCTTCAAGCTCGGGCGAGAACGCCTCTATCATCTCGCGCTCGCTGGGGCCAAAGACCGAAGCGGCAGCCTCGCTCTTGAGAACGCCAAGCAGGTCGCTGCTTGCTGCAACGTAATCGCGCAGGCCGCCCACCACGCAGGCGACGTTGCGCTCGGCGGCACAAATGAGCGCCGAAGCTCCCTCGTCTTGGGCACAGGCGCGCTCAAGCAGGGTCTGCGCCCCAACACGGCGCCAGACGCAGGCAATGGGGCCGTCGTTGTCGACAAGGCGCACGCGACCAGGCAAAACCTCGACGAGGCGCAGCTCGCTCACGTCGGCAAAACGCGCGTGGACGCCTCGGTCGGAGAATAGGTCGATGAAGTGGGTCACGGCCTGCTCGTCGCAGTGCTCGCGCTCGCCCACGATGGACAGGCTCATCGTCTCATCGCCGTAGGTATAGGCGTCACCGGGGTTGGTATCGGGGAATCCCGGCCCGTACCAGCCATGATAGAGATCGAGCAGGGCGTCTGCCCAAGCCTCGCACAAACCTGTGGTGTCCTTCACGTCGTGGCGCGAGCAAAACTCGTGGAAGGTGAGGGTTCGGCTCATGGCGCGATTGAGCTCGTCTGCGACCATCATGTTTGCCGCACTGGTCACGCTGACGCCGCAGATAGAGGCGTTGCCTGCCTCGTCAGCCGTAACGTCGATACGCACGAAGGGAACCTGGCACTCGTAGCCCGTGTCCAAACAGCAGAGGCGGGAAAGGCCCTCGTCAAAGCCAAACTGGGCGCGCACGGCCTCGTTCGTTCGATAGGCGCGAACGAGTTTGTCGAGCACCGCATAGGCAACGTCACAAGTTGCGTCGATGGCCTCGTAGGCGGCTTCGTCAACGAAAAGCGCCTCGCCGCGCCAAGCCGGCATCTCGCCGTTGCTTGCCACGCGGGTGCCGCACAGGTAGTCCTCAACGCGCTTGTTCTCGGCATCCTTGTCGCCGACCTCGTCAAAAATGCTCTTGAGCTCGTGCAGAAAGGCGTCGTTGGTAAGGTCTTTCGGCGCAGGCGCGATGATGGCCATGGTCTCTCCATCTCCTAGAGGCTGAACAGCCGAGGTTCCCCGTTCTCGGCCTGCTCGATTTTATGCGATTTGGACAACTTTTTATGTGTCTCGGGCGTAACGCAGGTGCCACAACGCCCAAAACATCCAAAGTCCCTCAGACATGCACAATCTTGGCGGACGGCTTGCGCATGGGCGGACGCATCTTTGTCGCAGGCAGGCTGAGCCACGGGCGCATCCTTATCGCAGGCATACTGAGGCGCAGATGCGAAATCGTCACAGACAGACGGCTCCGCATCAGGCGGCCAGACACCCTTGGCGTGCATTACTCGCCTTCCTCGATGCTCGCATACCAGCAGGCGTGGTCCTCAAGGCGCATCACGCCCACGCGCCCGGCCCCAAAGCCACAAGCTGCCGCACAGTCGATGTCAATGCGGTCTGCCACGTAGGCGGTCTGCTCATCGGCGCCAAGCTCCACGACGGTGCCCTGACCGTCCTCGTTGGTGGCCTGCTCAGGCTCAACGCCCGCGAATGTCGGTAGATAGACAGAAGGAGTGTGGCCGGCGACGACCACAGGACCTGCGCCTTCGGCGTTAACGAGCCCGGTGTGGTAGCCCCAAAACGCCTCGCGAACCCACAGAAGGTCGCCCTCGTCCTGAGCCTCAAGGAGCTCGGAGATCACCTCGGGATCGTTGAGGTCGGCGTCGGGGTTCTCGCTCAGCCAAACGCCAGCTGCCCGCGCCTCAATGCCGGCGTGGGTAAGCGCATAGGTTCGCTCACCCGCGCGCACGCACGCGTAGGTATCAAGGCTCCTCACCCACGCAAGAACCTCGGCATATGCCTCGGGCTCAAGTCGCTCGAGCTGCTCGAGAGTCTTGCCGCCGCCGTTGTTGGTCCAGTCGGTCCAGACGGCAAAGTCATAGGCAGAGATGCCGCTGAGGTCAAAGGCGCCGTTCTGCGGGTCGCCCACAGCCTCGATGGCGTCGAGCATGAGCTGCTCGTGGTTGCCCATAAGCACGTGGGTATTTGGCAGGCTGCGCACATACGAGATGACGCCCAAGGGGTCGGGGCCGCGGTCGATCATGTCGCCGAGCACATAGAGCTCGTCACGATCGCCAAAGCCGCTCAGCTCGATGGCGCTCCTGAGAGCAGCCACGTGACCGTGGGCATCTGAGGTTACGTATGTGGACACGCGAACACCCCCAACAAACATGCAACGTGCACCGGGCCGGACTTTGCGCCCGCGGCACAAACGCTAGCGCCGCCCGGCAGCCTTTCGGCAAGCGCGGGCGCTACCACCCTTACTATGACGCAAACGAATCTCGCGCGAAACCTTACGATGCCGGCGAGCGGCAGAGGTTCCAATCTCGATCACACGCCCGCCCTCGGGCCAGCAAAAGTCCAGACGGCTTTTGCCGTCACCACCCGCTCGCTCAACCTCGCGGACTATCTCGCCCATGGAATGCGAGAAGTTCGCGCGCTTGAGACGGCATTCCCACACCACAAGCACCGTCCAGCCAGCCGCAACAAGCTGGGCTTGGTCGTGCTCGTCACGCGCGCGGTTCCTCTCGAACTTGGCCGTCCAGAACTCCTGGTTGGTCTTTGGCTTGTGATTGGTGCAGTAGGGGCAGCTATGCCAAAAGCACCCGTTCACGAAGATGGCAAGCTTGCGGCCCGGATAGCAGATGTCGGGCGAGCCGGGAGCCTTCTTCCAGTGGATGCGATAGCCGCTAAGCCCGGCCTCACGAAGAGCGGCCCTGACCTTGAGCTCGGGCTTGGTGTTCTTGGACTTGTTGGCCTGCATCACATGGCGCGTGGCCTCACTAACCAAGATGCTCCCCTACACCAGCGAGTAGACGAGCTGGATAAGGAACCTCTGCACCACGCTCAAAACGAACAAACCCACGATCGGCGAGAAGTCCAAGCCTCCGATGGGCGGGATAAAGCGGCGGAAGAGGTTCATGTACGGGCTCACGATGTTGTTGATGACCACCGCGATGTCGTCGAGAAGGCCGCCGGCACGCCTAGGAATCCACGAAAGGAAGCACCAGATAATGACGAGCCACTCGTAGAAGTCCACAAGTGAGGAGATGACGCGGGCAATCTGATAAGCGCTCACGGGCCCTACCCCTTCGCCAGCTCGTTGGTACGTGCAAGAGCGGCGTCAACCGCGTCGTAGCAGCCCTGCATAAGGGCCGGCTCAAGCTCGCAAAGGGCGGCGGCCGTAGTGCCGCCCGGCGAGGTCACGCGCTCCATATAGGCGCGCGGGTGATCTTCGCCTTCGGCCAGCATCTGAGCCACGCCAAGCATAGTGGCGTTGACCATCTCGCGGGCGTCTGCGGCGCGAAGGCCACGGCGAACGCCGGCACGCGTGAGGGCGTCGACCATAAGGGCAAAGAAGGCAGGAGCGCAGCCCACCACGGCGCCCTCGGCGTCGAGCTGGTCCTCGCGCATGACCTTGGCGCTGCCGAGCGCAGCAAACAGCTGGCGCACGAGCTCCACGTCATCAGAAGAGGCAGAAGCGCCGCCGCAGACCGCCGAAGCGCCAGAGCGAACGGCCACCGGCAGGTTGGGCATCACACGCACCACGCGGCTCGCACCAAGTGCGGCCTCGAGGGTAGACAGGCTCACGCCGGCGGCGATGGAAACCACGAGCTTGCCGGCAAGCGAGGCGCAGCAGGCATCGAGCAGGGCGGGCAGGACCTGAGGCTTTACGGCCAGCACCACCACGTCACAGCCAGAGGCAAGGACCTGCTGGGCCGTCTCGCAGGTGCGAACGCCGCTGCGAGCGGCAAGTGCCTCGAGCTTGGAGGCGTTGTGGTCGCAGACGAGGACCTTCTCGGCGGGCAGGGCGCCGGCCGCAACGAGGCCCGCAGCAATGGCCGCACCCATGGCACCAGCGCCGATGACGCCTACGCCCTCGCAGGAAAGCACGTTGTTCTCACTCATGGATACCCCTTCAACGAAAGCGGCGGCACGCGGCCGCCGCTCATAGGTCACTATCACCCAAAGGCTAACGAATCAGCCCTTGGCCCTTGAGAATCGCCTTGTCGGAATCAGAGAGGACGGCGCCCTTGGGAAGGACCACGAAGACGCGGTCGCCGAGCTCCTCGACCGAGCCGTCCACGCCGCAAGCAAGGCCAAAGCTGAAGTCGAGGATGCGCTTGGCAATCTCGATGTTCAGAGACTTGAAGCTCAAAACCACGGGCTGGTTGGTGCGCACGCGGCGAACGACCATCTGCACGTCGTCATAGCTCGTGGGCTTGAGGACGTACGCGGGAAGCTTGCCACTCGTGACGCGCGGGACAGCCGTGAGGCCCTTGTCGCCGGGCGTGTTGCCAGTCGCGCCAAAGACGCCGGTCTGCGGCGCAGGAGCGGCGTAGGCGCCGGTGTCAGCAGGCTGGGTGGCGCCGAGGTAGTCGCGCGGGGCATCCGCGCGCTCGCGCCAGCTGTCGTCGGCGGCGCGGTAGGCGCCGTCGGCACGATAGGAGCTCGAGCTAGTGCGGTCATCTGACGGAGCAGCTGCAAAGTCGTTGCCAGAGAGATGACGGCCCGAGCGCGTGTAGACGCTGATGCTGTCGGCATCGGGGCGAGAGGGGTTGCCAAGAAGGCCGGTGCGACGGGGCTCTTCGCGAGCGGGTTCGGGCTCGTCGTAGTAGCCGTCGCCGCCCTCGTAGGGCTCGTCGTAGCCGTCGTAACCGTCGTCGTAGTAGCCGTCGTTCGCAGGCTCGGACGGACGCATGCCCGAAACGGCATCCTTGATGTTGTCGAGAAGGCCCATGATGCTCCCCATGTCTCTATGTGGCACCTTATCAGCACCCGTGCCGAAGGCCTAGCAGTAGGCGTACTCCGGCGAAAACACTATTCTCCCCAGTCTAACGAGGGTGGAACCCTCCTCGACCGCGATTTCAAAATCATCGCTCATTCCGCAGGAAAACTCACCCAGGGCAAGTCCCGTGCGCTCTCTCAGCTCACCCAAAAGCTCGCGGGCATCGCTGAAGGTCTTGCGCGCGGCGAGCGGGTCGTGGGCCGGCGCCATGCACATGAGGCCCTCGAGCGAAAGGCCCTCGAGACCCGCAAGCTCCTCGGCGCGGCTGCGCACCTCGTCAGGCGAAAAGCCGCCCTTGCTGGCCTCTCCAGAGACGTTGCACTCGAGAAGGGCGCTCACGCGCAAGCCAGCGCGCTGCGCGCGGACGGAGACGGCGCGAGCAAGCTCGATGCTCGAGATGGACTGGATGCGCGAGGCTCGGCCCAACACCTGGTTGATCTTGTTCTTCTGCAGGTTGCCGATCATGTCGAAGCGAGGCGCTTCGATACCCGCGGCCGCAAAACCCTCGAGCTTGCGCGTGAGCTCCTGGGGGCGGTTCTCGGCAAAGTTGGTGTAGCCCGCTCGCATGGCGGCCACCACCTGGGGCACGTCAACCGTCTTGGAGACGGCAAACAGGCTCACCTCGTCAACCGAACGGCCGGCGCGCTCGCAAGCCTGCTCTACGTGGGCCAAAATCTGGGCGCGGCGCTGCGACGCGAAGGCTACGTAGTCCTCGTCTAGCTCTACGCCAGTATTTGCAAGCTCGTTACTAAGCATCGCTTTCGTCACCCTCGCTGGGCGTGCCACCCACGCCCTCAATCTCAACCTCAGGAATCTGCTGGGCAAGCTGCTCGTCGGTGGTCTTGTCAGCGACAAGGCCGATGCCGCGCGTGGCGTACATCTCCTGCAGGTCGTCGTCGTCCATGTCATTGAGGTCGTCGAGGCTGCGGCGCTTGCCGGTAAGCAGGAACACGAGCCTCTCGCCAATCTCGACCGCGTTGTCAGAGATGCGCTCGAGCATACGGGAGCACATGATCACGCGGCTCGCGGCATCCATGTCCTCTTCGGGGCCAAGGGTGGAAAGCGTGCGGAAGAATTGCTTGTAGAGGTCGTCGACCGGCTCGTCGAGCGTCGGCAGCGAAGCGGCCAGACGCAGGTCCTCCTCGACGATGGCCGTCACGCAGTTGGACAGCACGCGGTAGACCAGGTGGCCCTCGCTCGCGAGCAGGTCAATCAGCTGGCCGGGAACGTCGCGGCCAGCGCAGCGCTTGGCCGTCTTGGCGATGTTGCGCACGTGGTTGGACATGCGCGCCAGGTTGAAGTTCACGTAGATGACGAACTGAATGAGGCGCAGGTCGCTGGCCACGGGCTGCTGGGTGGCAATGAGCATGAAGGCCTTCTGCTCAAGGGCGGCGCAACGCTCGTCGAGCTCGCGCGTGACAGCCTTGACGGCCTTGGCCTTGTTCTTGTCGCCCTCGGCAAGCGCGTCCACGGCGTCGTGGAGCTGCAGGTCGATGTTGGCGTAGATCGAGACGAGCTCCTGGCGCATCTCGGTGAGCTGGCGGTTGAATGCCTCTCGCATTGCGGCCTCCTTCGTGGTCGGTTATGCCCGTGCGGGCGTGGAAGTTGAATCAGCCGAAGCGTCCGGTGATGTAGTCCTCGGTGCGCTGGTCGGAGGGCGAGTTGAAGATGTCGTTGGTCCTGCCGTACTCCACAAGGCCGGCCGGCTCGCCGGCGTGCTCCTGCAGGAAGAAGGCCATGTAGTCGGAGACGCGCGCGGCCTGCTGCATGCTGTGGGTGACGATGATGATGGTCATCTCGCTCTTGAGCTCGGCCATGAGGTCCTCGACGCGCTGGACGCTCGTGGGGTCGATGGCGCTGCAGGGCTCGTCCATAAGCAGGACGTCGGGCTGCACGGCCAGGGTACGGGCGATGCAGAGGCGCTGCTGCTGGCCGCCGGAGAGCGCCAGGCCGTTCTTGTCGAGCTGGTCGGCGACCTCCTTCCACAGGTTGGAGCGCTTGAGCGACTCCTCCACGATGCCGTCGAGCTCGCTTTTGCTGTTGACGCCGAGCAGACGCGGGCCAAAGGCGACGTTCTCGTAGATGGACTTGGGGAAGGGGTTGGGCTGCTGGAAGATCATGCCCACGCGACGGCGCAGGTCGACCGGGTCGACACCCTCGGCATAGATGTCAGCACCGTCGAGGGCCATGAGGCCCGCGGTGTGGGTGCCCTCGATGAGGTCATTCATGCGGTTCATGCAACGCAGGAAGGTCGACTTGCCACAGCCAGACGGGCCGATGAAGGCCGTGATGCTGTTGGGGGCGACGTCCATGGACACACCGGAGAGGGCGTGGAAGTCGCCGTACCAGAAGTCGAAGTTCTCGACGTGAATGCCGTTTCCGCCGTTCTCGGGCGCGTGGCGATAGACGGTCATGCTAGTTTCCCTTCGACTTGGATGCGGAGCGACGCGACAGGTAGCGCGCGAACATGTTGAAAGCCAAGATCATCACCATGAGCAGCAATGCGGTGCCGTAAGCGGCCTGCATGTTGATGCCCTCGTTGGCGAGCTGGTAGAGGTGGATGGTCATCGGGCGACCGGAGTCGAGCGGCGTGAGCGGCAGGTTGATGGCCTGGCCCATGGTGTAGAGCACCACGGCCGTCTCGCCGATGGCGCGGCCGATGGCAAGCACGATGCCGGTGGCAATGCGCGGGAAGGCGGAGGGCAGAACAATCTTGGAGACGACCTGCCACTTGGTGGCGCCCAGGCCATAGGCGCCCCAGCGGATGTAGCGCGGCACGGCACGAATGGCTTCCTCGGTGGTGCGCATGACGATCGGCAGCATCATGAGGGCGAGCGCGAGAGCGGCGCTGAGCATGGACAGGCCAAAGCCCATGGCCTCGACGAACATCGCGTAGCCAAAGAGGCCCATGACGATGGAAGGCACCGAAGAGAGGGTGTCGGCGGCGTAGCGAATAAAGGTAACGAGCTTGCCCTGCTTGGCGTACTCGGCCAGGTAAACCGCCGCGAGCACAGCGATGGGCGTGCAAATGAGCATGGCAAGCGCGGTGACGTAGAGCGTCGAGACGATCGTGGGGAAGATGCCGCCCTCGGCGTTGACGCCCTCGGGCCAGCCAAAGACGAAGTCGAGCGACATCACGGGCAGGCCGTTGACGGCGACAAAGCCGATGATGAGGACGAGCACCGCCGTGGTGAGCACGCCAGCCGCACGGAAGACGCCGAGCATGACGTTGTTAGTGAGGTTCTTGTTGCCGCTGCCCTTGGAACCTTCTGCAAGCAGGCGCTTGATGCGCGCGCGGCTGCCCTCGCGCGTCTCGGTGACCACGCCGGTAACGGGCGTGACATCGTCAGCCGTGAGCTGCTGGGCAGGAGCGTGCTCGGCAGCCGTCTCAGGGTGGTCGAAGGTGATGCCGCCCACGGGCACGGCGGCGCGGTCAGCGGCCTTGGCGCGGCGGCGACGGGAACGGCCGCGGCCACCCTCACGCGCGCTCGACATGGCACGCACGATGCCAACGAGCGCAGCAGAGATGATGAACAGCACCACGCCCATGCCAAACAGGGCGCTGCGGTGCAGGCCGCTCGAGTAGCCCATGTCGAGGGCGATCTGGCTCGTAAGGGTAGAAAGCGGGCTGGCGATGCCAGACGGAATAACCGGAGCGTTTCCCACGACCATGAGCACGGCCATGGTCTCGCCGATGGCGCGGCCCATGCCAAGCACGACGGCGTTGACGATGCCCATCTTGGCAGCCGGCAGCACGACCTTGTAGATGGTCTGCCAACGGGTGGCGCCCATGGCAAAGCTCGCCTCGCGGATGCCCATGGGGATGGAGCGAAGGGCGTCCATGGTAAGCGTGGTGATGGTGGGCACGATCATGATGGCGAGCACGAGCCACACGGTGAGCGCGCCAAAGCCCAGGCCGCCGGTGAGGTTGGCAATGAGCGGGCGCAGGATGACAAGGCCAAAGAAGCCGTAGACAACCGACGGCACGCCAGCCAGCAGGTCAACGGCGGTGCTCACGATACCCGCGAGCTTCTTGCCGGCGATCTCGGTGAGGAAGACGGCGCAGCCCACGGCCAGCGGCACGCCAATGGCAAGCGAGCCCACCGTGACGATGCCAGAACCGGCGAGAAGCGCCAGGATGCCGTAGTGGCCCTCGGTGGGGGCCCAGCTCAGCGAGAAGAACTCGCCCAGGCCAATCTCAGTGAGGACGGGGGTCGCCTTCCAGAAGGTGAAGACGAAGATGAGCACGACGGCGAGGACGGCCACGCAGGCGCAAGCCAAGAACAGGTTCTTGAGCGCAAGCTCCTTCATGCGCGTGGCGCGCGAGACCTGCTTGAGGTTAGAGGCCGCCTGGCCGTTCACGGACGTAGAGGGGTTCACGTTCTCGCTCACTAGTCCTCACTCCCCTCTTTGCTGGAGGCAGACTTGTGCGCGGGAATGTAGCCCGCATCGCGGATGGTCTGGTCCATCTCGTCGGACAAGACGTAAGAGATGTAGTCGTAGGCCACGCCCTGGGGGTCTCCGTTGGTGAAGAAGTAGAGGTCACGCGAGATGGGATAGACGCCGGTCTCGACGTTGTCCTCGGTGGCCTCGACACCGTCGATGGCAAGGGAGCGCACTGTGGTAGAGGCGTAGTCGGAGTCAACGAAGCCGATGGAGATGTAGCCGATGGCGCCCGGCGTTCTGCTCACGACGTCGCGGACCTGGCCGGTGCCAGGAAGCACGGCGGCCGAACGGTCGAACTCGGTGTCGCCCATGACGATAGAGCGGAAGGCCTCACGGGTACCGGAAGCCTCGTCGCGGTTCACGACCTGAATCTCGAGGTCGGGGCCGCCCACTTCGCTCCAGTTAGTAATCTTGCCGGCGTAGATGTCGCGCAGCTGCTCAGAGGTGAGCTCGGTCACCGGGTTCTCGGGGCTCACGATGACGGCGATGCCGTCGTGGGCCACGACGGTGGCAACGAGCTCATGCTCGGACTCCTCGGCCGTAAGCTGGCGGCTGGAGGTTGCGATGTCGGCCGTGCCATTGGTGACCGCCTCGATGCCGGCAGAAGAGCCAAGGCCACTGACGAGCACGTTGGTGCCCGTCTCGTCGCCAAAGCCCTCAGCCGCCATTTCGGCGATGGGAAGCACGGTGGTGGAGCCAGCTACGGTGAGCGTCTGAGAAGACGCCCCACCCGAGCAGGCCGTGAGGCCAAGGACCGCCGCAAGCGCAAAGGAAAGCGCCGCTAGAGGTATGCGATGGCAGCGTGACGACCGCATATGCCCCCTTCAGCTCGATAGGAGTAGAAACGACCAAGGTTAGTGGCCGTAGAGACGTGCGGGTCCACGAGATTTTGGGCAGGAAGACCCGCCTGCTCGAGGGCGCACGCAATTGCTGCGGACAAATCGAGGTTCGACGTCGTCGCGGCAGCGTGAACAATCGTACCAAACTCAGATGTGAACGTAGCCAAAAGCTCTTCGGAGACCTCGTAGTCGGCACCGAGAATATGCGGGCCAACGTAGGCGTAGACGTCAGACGGCTCACAGCCAGCCTCTTCGCACAGCACGCCGAGCGCCTTGGCGCTGATGCGCGCGAGCGTCCCGCGCCAGCCGGAGTGAACCACGGCAAACGCTCCCGGGGCGCACAGCACCACCGGCACGCAGTCGGCAAAGCACAGAAGCACCGGAACACCTGCGGCCGTGCAGACCACGGCGTCGGCGCCGGCCTGCGCTTGGTCGCGAGCGGACTCAAGCTCGGAGGCGTCCGAGCTTCGAACCACCACGACCTCGCTGCCATGAACCTGCTTGGGTTCCACAAGGTTTGCCGCAATGCCCTCGGCGCCGATGGCCGCAAGGGCAAGCTCGCGATTGCGCGCCACGGCTGCAGGGTCATCGCCGCAGCGGCTGCCGAGGTTAAGGCTCGCATAGGGACCTTGCGAGACGCCTCCACCACGCTCGGTAAACGCGAACGTGACCCCACCCGGGCGAGCAGTGTCGCCGAGCAGGGTCACGCCGTGCGAGGTAAACCTAGTGAGCGAAGGGCTCACCATTACAGGCGGCCACGCTTAAGGAAGTCGGGAATGTCGAAGTCCTTGCTGCCGGTGGTGGCAGTGGAGGCGTGGGAGACCGGAGCGGACGGCTGGGGAGCCGGCTGCTCGACCACGGGAGCGCGGAAGTCACCGAGCAGGGAAGGCTGCTGCGAAGCGTCCTGGAAACCGGTGGCGATGACGGTGATACGGACCTGGTCGCCAAGGCTCTCGTCAACCGTGGTGCCGAAGATGATGTTGGCCTCGGGGTCGACGTTGGCGGCAACGAGGTCAGCGGCATCGGAAATCTCGGTGATGCCGAGGTCCTTGTTGCCGGCGATGGAGAGCAGCACGCGGGTGGCGCCGTCGACGGAGCTCTCGAGCAGGCGGCTGGAGACGGCCTCCTGGGCGGCGTCGGTGGCACGGGAGTCACCAGAGGCCATGCCGATGCCCATCATGGCCGTGCCGGAGCCGCGCATGATGGTGCAGACGTCAGCAAAGTCGAGGTTGATGAGGCCGGGGACGGTGATGAGGTCGGTGATGCCCTGGGTGCCCTGGCACAGGACGTCGTCGGCCATGCGGAAGGCCTCGAGCATGGTGGTCTTCTTCTCGGCGAGGTCGAGCAGGCGATCGTTCGGGATGACGATGAGGGTGTCGACGTTCTCGGAGAGGTTCTCGACGCCGGAAAGAGCGGAAGCGGTGCGCTTGCGGCCCTCGAAGGAGAAGGGCTTGGTCACGACGGCGACGGTAAGGGCGCCCACGTCGTTCTTGGCGATGTCGGCCACGACGGGAGCAGCGCCGGTGCCGGTGCCGCCACCCTCGCCCGCGGTGATGAAGACCATGTCGGCGCCGGCAAGGGCAGCCTTGATCTCATCGCGGGAATCCTCGGCGGCCTGAGCGCCGACCTCGGGGTTGGCGCCAGCGCCAAGGCCCTTGGTGATGTCGGTGCCAATGTGGACCTTCACGTCGGCGTCGGACATGGCCAGCGCCTGGGCATCGGTGTTGACGGCGACGAACTCGACGCCGCGGATGCCCTCCTCGATCATGCGGTTGACGGCGTTGGTGCCGCCGCCGCCCACGCCGACAACCTTGATGACGGCCAGGTAGTTGCTGAGGGTGTCGCTTGCGCTCATGGATCCTCCTTGGGTGGCAGTGCCTTTGGTGGCGCTTTTGCGTACGGTAGTACTGGTTCGTTTAGCCATAATCTTTAAACTCTCAAGCTCAGGTTTAGCTCTACCCGTGAGGTAAAGCGCCGTATATTGGCACATCGGCAGCTCGCACGTCAACAAACATCGAAGAAGTTTTCACGCGAACTGCAAAATGCGCAGGGTAAGCGACCGCTTTCGAAGCCTACTCGCCTTCGTCTGACGAATCGGAAGAATCGCTCGCATCGTCAGTAGTGGCCGCTTGGGTGGCAGCGGCCTCTTCCTCGAGTTTCTGCGCCACCGTGCTCTCCACGCCCGTAAGCGTGGTGCCGTCTGCCACCTTGCGGTAGGTGGGCTTGCTCGGCACGCGCACGTTCACATAAGTGAGCTGATCTGCGTAGTTGGCCATAATCTCGAGAAGGGCAGAAGCCTTGGCGCTGACGTCTGTGGCCGAGCCCAGGCTTACCTCAAGGCCGTTCTTAAGAATGACCGAAATGCTGCCCGAGCTTGCCGCGTAGTAGACCTGCGCCTGGCTCGTGATCTGCTCGGGGAGCTGCTGCTGGTAGCTCAAGACGTCGAGAATTGCGTCGTCGGTGGCGGCGCTTCCCTGGGCGGGGTTCACTGACGTGGGGACGTTGGTGATGAGCAGGCATCCAAGCTCCTCGGCCTTCACGAGCGCCTGGGTGGTGACGTCGTCAGAGACCGACGTGTCGAGCTGGGTGGGCTCAATCCAAACGCCGTCGTCTCCGAGCGACCACGCGCTCGTGCCCGAGCCGCACACCACGATGGCGGTCACGGTTCGCTCTTCCACGCTCACAGCGAGCTTGTCGGGGAACTCTCGAGTGATATTGACGCTCTTGACCCAAGGGTTCTGGGAGACGTTCTCGGCGATAAGGCTCGTGTCGACCGAAAGCAGGGTCGTGCCCTCGTCCACCGCAGCGAGCTTGGCGATGGTCTGGGCGCTCACGTGCTCGGAGTCTTGCGCGTCGATTCCGGTGATGACGAAGACCGGAAGCTGCGACATCACCAGCAGCGCCACGAGCGCAACCACGCCGAGCACAGCGACCACGGCCGCCCCGATGGAGACGCGGCGCAAGACGGTAGCAGTGCCCGAGGAGCCCTGAGGCTCACGCGCACCTCGAGAGGTACGCGAGGTAGCTCCCGCACGCTGAGAGCGGCCATTGGCCGAGGAACCAGCCGAGCGCGACGAAGCACCCGCGCGGCCCGCGGCTGAGCGAACAGGCTCGGACGACTTGCGAAGCGAGGTGATGGAGCCGCCCTTCTTGCCTGAGGGCGAACCACCGCGCAGCTTGGGTATGGCGGAAGGCTTCTCGCCGGGCTTGGGAACCGAAAGGCCCCTCCCCTTCTTCTTTGCGTTGGGCATCGCGCTGGCCTTGGCCCCGCCAGCGGACAAAGACGAGCCAGACCGGGGCGTAGACGTGAGCTTAGTGGAGCCCTTGGGCGTGGCCACGCGCCCCTTGGCGCTACGACGAGAACCCGAGGAACTTGACTTCCGGTTGGAGGTCGACACCACTTGCCTCCTTCACCCGGTCGTGCATCTCCCTCATGACGGCCAGCACGTCGGCCGCGGTGGCAGTGCCGTTGTTCACGACGAAGTTGGCGTGCACCTCAGAGACCTGGGCACCACCAACAGAGAAGCCCTTAAGGCCGCAATCCTCCACGAGCTTGGCCGCGCCGCGGTCTCCCGGCGGGTTGCGGAACACCGAGCCGCAGCTGGGCTTGCCCATGGGCTGGGTGGCGCGACGACGAACGAGCAAGCGCTCCATCTCGGCGGAAATCTCTTCCTTGTCGCCGGGCTCGACCATAAGGGTCGCCTCAAGCACGATGTCGGCCCCGCCGAGGCTGTTGCAGCGGTATCCCCACATCACGTCCGAGCCGTGCACGCGCGCAAGTCCCTGACCTAGGCGATACACCACGAGGCTCTCCACGCGAGTGCCAATCCACACGGCGCCGCCGAGGGTGCCGGGGATGCCGCAGGCAAACTCAAGGCCCGTCATGGAGGCCTTGCAGGCAGCCGTCACCACGCGCGAAAGCGGCACGGCAGCGCCCGCCACGATCCTGCGCTCCTCAGGGTGGACCTCAAGCTTAGAGAACTCTCGACCGAGAGTAATGACGCAGCCCCCAAAGCCTTCGTCAGAGACAAGCAGGTTGGAGCCCTTGCCCATGATGACCCACTCGACGCCCTGGGCGCCAAGCACGTCGATGACGCGCGTGAGGGCCGCGGGCGTGTGGCAAACGGCAAGCATGGCAGCAGGGCCGCCAATGCGATAGCTCGTGCGGTGCGAGAGACGCTCGTCGCACGTGATGTCGGCGTCGACCGCCCCCGAAAGGCTGAGATAGGCGTTGGATAGGCTCACGTATGCCCTCCCCTACGCCAGAGCCTCGGTCTTGGCCTCGACGAAGGCGGGGCCAACGAGGGTGACGTCGCCGGCACCCATGGTCACGAGCAGGTCGCCGGGCTTGACCTCGGCCACGAGGCGCGAGATGAGGTCGCGGCGGTTGGGCACGTAGTTGACCTCGGCGGTCTTGCCGCTCTTGACGACGGCGTTGGCGACCGTCTTGCCGGAGATGCCGGGGATGGGCATCTCGCCTGCGGAGAAGACGTCCATGACGTAGAGGACGTCGGCGTCGCCGAAGGCAGAACCAAACTGCTCGAAGAGGGCCTTGGTGCGGCTGTAGCGGTGCGGCTGGAAGACCACGACCACGCGCTCGTAGTCGAGGCTGGCGGCCGCAGAAAGGGTGGCGGCAACCTCGGTGGGGTGGTGGCCGTAGTCATCGACCACGGTGATGCCATCGATGTCGGCCACGTGGGTGAAGCGGCGCTTCACGCCAGCAAAGGTCGAGAGAGCCTCCGCAGCAGCGGCGATGTCCAGACCGAGCACATCGGCCACGGCGATGGCCGCGGTGGCATTGAGCATGTTGTGGCGGCCAGGGTTGGCCTTGATGGTGACGTTCACGACGCGATCGTTCGGGCAGTGCACCTCAAGACGGCTCTCGAGGCCGTGGCCGGCCGCCTGCGGGACGCAGACGTAGTCGAACTCGCCGTTGCCCTCAAAGCCGTACATGACGACCTTGCGCTCGCATGCAGCGGCGACCCTGCGCACGCCCTCGGACTCGCCGCAAGCAACGACGAAGCCCTCGTCGCCCACCGTATCCATGAACTGGCCAAAGGTGTTCTCGAGATTCTCGAGGGTGCCGTAGTGGTCGAGGTGGTCGGCCTCGATGTTGGTGATCACCGTGACGGTGGGGTTGAAGAAGAGGAAGGAGCCGTCGGACTCGTCGGCCTCCGCCACGTAGTAGTTCGACTTGCCGCTGTGGGCGTTGGTGTTGTAGCCCTCCACGAAGCCGCCGATGAGGAAGGACGGGTCGAGGCCCATGCGGTCGAGCATGGTGGTGACCATCGAGGAGGTCGTGGTCTTGCCGTGGGTGCCCGAGACGGCGATGGTCGTGTGGCCAAGGGAGAGCGCCGGCAGCATCTTGGCGCGCGGCCAGACCTCGATGCCCAGCTCACGGGCACGGATGACCTCGGGGTTAGACTCGGGAATGGCCGTGGAGATGACCACGACGTCGGGCTCGGTGGCGTCAATGGTCGCGGCCTCGTGGCCCACGTGGACCTCGATGCCGGCCGCCTCAAGCTCGCGAACGTAGCGCGAGCTCTTGAGGTCGCTGCCCGTGACGTGGATGCCGCGCTCGTGCAGCACGAGGGCGATGCCGCTCATGCCCGCGCCTCCGATGCCGACGATGTGGACGCGGGAAAAGGGCAGCTTCTCAGAAGTGGTTGCCATGCAATGGCTCCCCTCAGGTTTGGATTCGTCTGCGTGGCGCCTGCGCCAACGCACATACGTCTCTAGTTTAGCCCATGGGAGCCACCTGCCGGCTAGCTCTGCCCCACCTCCACCGATATGGCAAGGCACGCACCCGCAAATGCTCGGATGCGTGCCCCAACTTACAGGCAGGGACAACTGTAGAGCTCCCCTCCAGTATCTAGGCCGGCCCCACATGACAAGGTCGCGCCATCAACAGCTCTTATCCTCGCGCGACGGCCTCAAGCTCGTCGGCGAGCTTTGCGGCTGCGCGGTCTTGCGCGAGGCCGGCTGCGGCCGCGCGCATGCCATCACGCTCGTCGGCGCAACGCAGCAGCTCAAGGAGCTTTTCGCCAAAGGACTCCCCTGCCACTTCGTCGTCGGCAAAGAGCACCGCGGCGCCAGCGTCAGTGAGGTAGCGGGCGTTGGTAGTCTGGTGGTCGGCCGTGGCAAAGGGATAGGGCACGAGCACCGAGGGCACGCCAAGGGCGGCAATCTCGGCAATAGAGGAAGCACCCGCACGAGAAAGCACGAGGTCAGAAGCCGCCAGCACGTCGCCCATGTTGTCGATGTAGGGCAAGAGCTTCCAGCGCGCGGACTCGTCCTCGCTCAAGGCCAGCGCCTCGGCAGCCGCCTCGTAGCCCGCCTTGCCGGTTGACTGCACCACGTAGAGTCCCTCGATACCAAGCAGGCGCTCCTTAAGGCGAGCCATTCCCTCGTTTAAGGTCTTGGCGCCAAGGCTACCGCCAAAGACGAGCAGCATCGTGGCGTCGCTCGGGACACCAAGCGCCTCGCGGCCCTTCTCGCGAGAACCCTCGATGACGCTCTTGCGCACCGGGTTACCCGTGAGCACCACGTGGGAGGGGTCACCCTCGCGAGCAAAGACGGGCTCGGCGGCGGGCACCGAGATGCACACGCGACCGGCATGTGCGCTCATCATCTTGTTGGCAAGTCCCGGCACTGAGTTCTGCTCGTGCAGAAGGTAGGGAACGTGGGCGTCCTTGCACCAGCCCAGAAGCGGTACCTCGACATAGGCGCCAAAACCAATGGCGACGTCGGGTGCGCCCTGCGCCCCAAAGCGCTTGGCAAGCATGCGCTTGGCAGACCAGACGCGTGCAAGCGAGCTTACGGCCGTCCAAGGACGAGAGCGGTCAAAGCCAGTGACCTCCACGGGCACAAGCCCAAAGCCAGCGGCAGGGACGAGCGTACCCTCGAGCTTCGAGGGCCTTCCGTAGAAGGTCACGTGATGGCCGCGGCTACGCAGCTCCTCGGCCAAGGCGAGTGCCGGGTTGATGTGACCGGCTGTGCCGCCGGCGGCAATCGCGACCTCAAGCTTCTCTGCCATCGCTAGCTCCTTCTCCTTGGGCGGTCGCTTGCGCGAGAGCCCCTCGAATCTGTTCCACGTACGGTCGGCCCTGAGTTTGGGCGAAGACGCTGGGCACCCGTGGGACCCAAGTCGATGCGCTGCCGTCCGCCCTCCTGGCGCGCGCGCGGCGCGTTCGTCTGGCGAGAGGAAGTACCCCTCGTCGAGCGCGAGCCAGAACCGCCGTCCACAAGCTTAAGCCCGTCTGCGGACGTACGACCCTGCCCGGCCGCAAGCGGCACGCTGGTCCTCTCACGAGGCGAGCGCCTCATGGCCTGCGACTCAGCCGAACCGCGCGCGTAGGCCTCGCCCACGCCCGTGTCGTCCCCGGAGAGCAGCGACATCTTGCGACGACGCCTGTCGTGCTCGGTCTCGGGCAGCTTGGAGCGCATGGCCACATTCACGATCATGGCGATAAGGCCCATCGACGAAAGCAGCGACGAACCGCCGTAGGTGAGGAAGGGCATCGGCTTACCCGAAAGCGGGAAGAGCCCCAGGACGCCAAGCGCGTTCAGAAAGAACTGCGACAGCAAAAGCGTCACCGCACCGGTGGCGACGAGACGCCCCGACATGTCATGGGCGTTGCGGGCGATGGTGAGGCCGAAGTAGCCGATCAGGACAAACATCGCGACCACGAACAGCGTTCCCGCAAGCCCGAGCTCCTCGCCAATGATGGCGAAGATGAAGTCGGTGTGGGCCTCGGGCAAGAAGAAGTACTTCTGGCGGCTCATGCCAAGGCCTCGACCGATCAGGCCACCCGATCCAAAGCTGATGAAGCCCTGGTTGATCTGGTAGTTGGAGTCGGAGAGGTCGCCCATCGGGTTGAAGAAGGAGAGGAAGCGCGCGCGAGAGTAGTCGTCCTTCATCAGCCAGCAAAAGCCTGCAAAGACACAGACCGCAAACACAATCCGCAGGGTCTGACGCGGCATCAGCTCAGATACGTAGACCAAGACGAAGCAAAGAACGGCAATGATGGCCGTGGTGCCCTTGTCCGGTTCCACGAGGATGAGCACGGCAGGCACGGCGATGCAGAGAATAACCAAGACGACGAACTGCGTGGATTGCAAGCTGCGCTCTTCCAGAAGGCGACTCAGCAGTGACGCCCCCACGAAGACAAAGGCCAGCTTGCTGAGCTCAGAGGGCTGCAAGGTGCCGATGCCGAGGTCAATCCAGCGCGTGGCGCCGCCCGCCTCGGTTCCAACAGCCAAAACCGCCAGCAGGGCAACGACCGAAATGGCCGAGACGACGAGCGTTCCGGTGGGGCTGCAGAACCAGTGGTAGTCGACGCGCGCGATGAAGGCGGCGAACCCAAGGCCAATAAGGGCATAGAAGGCCTGGCGCTTGAGGTAGAAGGCCGAGTCGCCCGTCTCCGCGGCCGCCCTGATGGAGGAAGCCGAGAAGATCATCACGATGCCGAGGATAACGAGCACGGCCGCGACGGCGACGAGCATAAGGCCCGGCGACATGAAGCGCGCAGGAATGCTCCTGATCTTGTCCTCGAAGGAGCTTCCGGACGCCTTCGGGCGCTGGGCACGCCGACGCTCGGCGCTCGCGGCTTCCCTCTTATTGCTTGCGGTTGAACTCACAGAACTCACGAGCGCTACTCCTGGGCGGCGATACGGCTGGCAACGAGCGACTTGAAGACACGGCCGCGCTCCTCAAAGCCGCTGAACTCGTCAAACGAGGAGCAAGCGGGAGAAAGCAGCACGACGTCGCCTTCGCGAGAAAGCTCGATGGCGCAGTCAAGCGCCTGCTCGAGGTGCTCGGCGTGCGCGACGTTGCCGCCGGCGGCCTCGACGCAAGAGGCGATGCGCTCGCCCGCCTCGCCAAAGCAAACCGCCACGCGGGCACAGGAGGCAACCTGCTCGGCCATCTCGGCCAGGTCGGTGCCCTTGTCGTGACCGCCCAGCAAGATGATGACGCTGCCAGGCTCAAAGGCCGTGAGCGCCTTGCAAACGGCATCGGTGTTGGTGGCCTTGGAGTCGTTCACAAAGCGCACGCCGCCCATCTGGCCGCACGGCTCGATACGGTGCTCGAGCGGACGGAAGTCGATAAGGCCTGCGCGGACGTCTTCGGCGGCCACGTCACAGGCAAGCGCGCAGGCGGCTGCGGCCAGGGCGTTCTCGACGTTGTGCTCGCCAAAGATAGAAAGCTCGTCCTTGTTCACAAGCCTCGTGTCTGCGCCGTCGATACGTACCACGAGCGTGCCGTCAACATCGGCCCAGGCAGCGCAGGCCTCGTCGGGGTGCGGAAGCTCGCCGCTACCCAGCAGGCGGCAGACGCGAAGGCCGCGCTCGGCACAGCGGCGGGCAATGTCGCGGCACCAGGCGTCGCCGTCAGAGATGACGGCGAGGTCGCCAGCATCAAGGTTGGCAAAGAGCTTCTCCTTGGCCGCGGCGTAGTTCTCCATGGTGTTGTGCCAGTAGAGGTGGTCGGGCGTGACGTTGAGCAGCACGCCCACGTGAGGGTGCAGGTGCTTGGAGGTCGCCAGCTGGAAGCTCGAGAGCTCGGCCACAAGCCACTCACCCGGGGCGCGGCGCGCCACCTCGCCGATGGCCATGGTGCCGATGTTGCCCACGGCCTCGGCAGCCAGGCCACCCGCACGCAGAAGGTCGCGGGTAAGGGTGGTCGTGGTGGTCTTGCCGTTGGTGCCGGTGATGCCTACCCAACGCTCGGGGCTCATGCGCCAGGCAAGCTCGGGCTCGCCGATGACCTCGTCAGACGCCGCCTTGGCGCTCGCATAGAAGTCACTGAACTCCGAGATGCCGGGCGAGCTTACGGCCAGGTCGTAGTGGCCCTGCACGTCCTCGGTGCCGAAGACCAGCGTGGCGCCGGCGTCGGCGAGGGCGCGGGTCACCTCGCTAGGCTGGCTCTTGAGGCCACCGTAGACGGTCACACTACTAACGCGGCCGGCCTCCTTCTGCTCGAGCAGGTAGTCGGCAACGGCCTCCCCCGTCTTGCCAAGGCCCAAAACCAATACGTCGCCCATATGCTCGCAGCCTAGCTCGCTCATTAAAGAGCCACCTCACAAATTAATTACCGAGCGGCGCGGAGCCGCATGTGCAAAACAAACCAAGGGCCGCAAAGCAGCCCTCGGATACTAGCGAAGCTGGAAGTACAGCGCAAAGCCCACGGCCGCGAACATCGCACTGACGATCCAGAAGCGGATGACGACCTTCGTCTCGCTCCAGCCCTTCTTCTCGAAGTGGTGGTGCAAAGGCGCCATAAGGAATATGCGCTTGCCCGTCTTCTTAAAGCTCAGGACCTGCAAGATGACCGAAAGGGCCTCGCAGATGAACAGGCCGCCCATCACAAGCGAGGTGACCTCGGTCTTGGTGAGCACCGCGAGCGCCGCAAAGCCGGCACCCAGCGCCAGCGAGCCCGTATCGCCCATGAAGATCGAGGCGGGGTGGCAGTTGTGCCACAGGAAGCCCACACAAGCGCCGCCACAGGCCGCGGCGAAGACCGCGAGGTTGATCTCTCCGTAGGAGAAGGCCACCATCGCCATCACGAGCATGACACCCATGACGGTTCCGCCAGCCAGGCCGTCTAGGCCATCGGTGAGGTTCACCGAGTTGGAGAGGCCCGCAAGCAGCAGAAACACAAAGAACAGGTAGATCCAGGGAACGCGCACGCCCGCGATAGTGGTGGTGAGCACCCCAAGGTCAATCGTGAAGCCACCCGGGAAGGTGAGGGTTGGGTCAATGCCCACCCAGTTCACCGCAAGCAGGCAGAAGGCCACGCTGATGGTGATGAGGCCAGCCATCTTCTGCGAGGGCGTAAGGCCCAGCGAACGGCCGTGACTCACGCTCTCGACGTCGTCGAGCAGGCCAAGCAGGCCGGTGGCGATCGTCGCCGCAACGCACAGGATGAGGTCGGGCGTCCAGCGGGCGAACAGAAAGACCGTGACCAGCATGCCAATGAGGATGATCACGCCGCCCATCGTAGGCGTGCCCTGCTTCACGAGGTGGGTCTGCGGGCCGTCGGCGCGCACCTGCTGGCCGATGCCGTCCTTGCGCATGAGGGCAATGAAGCTCGGCATGAGCAGCGCGGTGATGAGACAAGCCACAATGGCCGCAACAAATACCTGGTAGCTGGGGTACTGAGTGCCGTTAATGAGATAGGTGAACACTTAGGCCGTCACCGCCTTAACAAATTTGTCGAGATGCGCAGCGCGCGAAGCCTTCACGAGCACGAGGTCGGCCGGCGCAAGCACATCCGGCATGAGCTCAATCAGCGCCTGCGCGTCGGTGACGCGCACGATCTTATCCTCGGAAAAGCCCATGAGGCAGGCAGCCTCCTCCATGTGGTCGGCACGCTCGGTGCCCACAATGACGAGCATGTCGAGCGGCAGGGCCGCAGCATAGGCGCCCACGAGCTCGTGGAGGCGCTCCTCCTGCTCGCCAAGCTCGCCAATCTCGCCGATGACGGCGATACGGCGGCCACCCTCCTCAACGCGCATGCGGCACAGAGCCTTGAGCGAGGCGGCCATGGAGTTGGGAGCGGCGTTGTAGGAGTCGTCGATGATGCGGCAACCGCAGGTGGCGCGCACGACCTCCTGGCGCATGTGGGTGGGCGCAAGCTTGGAGATGGCAGCGATGGCGTCTTCGGCGCAGACGCCCATCTTGAAGGCAACACCCAGCGCGAGAAGCGCGTCGGGCACCACCTGGGCGCCCGTGAGGTTCAAAGAGACCTGCAGGGTCTCGCCCTCCTGGGGCAGGCCCTTGCCCGCGGCGACACTAAAGCTCGGGTGCGCGTCGGCGTCGAGCTCCACCTCGCCGGCAACAAGCGCAGAAGAGGTGCCCGGGCCCACGAGGGTCACAGGGACGCCCGCCGGCTCGGCAAATTCGCGCTGGATAAAGGCGGTGTAGTCGTTGTCGGTCGTCATGAACAGACACGGCTCGGGAGCCACCGTGCTTGCAGGGGCGTCTGCGAGGGAGGCCACAATCTCGCCCTTGGCGCGGGCGATGTTCTCACGCGAGCCGAGCAGGCCGATGTGGCTCGTGCCCACGTTGGTGATGCAGGCCACGCGCGGGCGCGCCACGCTGGCCAGACGCGAAATCTCGCCCGCGTGGTTCATGCCCATCTCGACCACAAGCACCTCGGCATCGGTGGGCGCCGAGAGCAGCGTGATGGGCACGCCAATGAGGTTATTGAAGTTGCCAGCCGTGGCGTGCACACGCCACTTGGCGCCAAGCACGGCCGCAAGCATCTCCTTGGTCGTGGTCTTGCCAACCGAACCGGTGACGCCAACGACGCACCAGTCCTGGCGAGCCCTCCACCAGGCGGCGAGGCGCAGCATGAACTCGGTGGCGTCATCGCCCTCGCAGCGCACCAGCGCGCGCCCGGCTTCGTTGGCGGCACTGACGAGCTCGGCGGAAGGCTCGCGTGTGAGCGCCACAACGCCAGCTCCGGAAGCAATGGCCGCGGCGGCATAGTCGTTGCCGTCTACCTTCTCGCCCGCAAAGGCCACGAATAGCGTGGAGTCGCCAACCTTGCGAGAGTCAATCGCCACACCCTTGCAGGTGGCGTCAGGCTTGCCCGCTACCAGCGAAGCACCAGTGGCCTCGCAGATGTCTGTAGCTGTGCACTCGATCATGTTCTCTCCAGTCGTTTCCCTCGGGCCTTAGGACTTGGGAACGCTAAGGTCCGTAAGGGCTTCGTTCATGATAGCGGCAAACGGGGGTACGGCCGCGGTGCTTCCGTGCTGCGCGGTGCCGTAGATGCCCACGTAGCACAGCACGCTCGCGTCCTCGCCGTTGGCAAATCCAATGAAGGAGCTCAGGAAGCTGTCCTCCACGTAGCCGCCCTCAGTCGAGGCCTGCTCGCCCGTGCCGGTCTTGCCCACCACGTCGTAGCCGGCGATGTTGCCCGCAGCGCCCGTACCGTCCTCTTGCACGACGGCACGCATGTCGCCGATGACCTTCTCGGCCGTATCTTCTGAGACCACCTGCGTGCCCTCTCCCCAGTCGGCCTTCTCGGAGCCCGCCTGGACGAGGAAGTGCGGGGTCACCATGGTGCCCTTGTTGGCGATGGCACCAACCGCGCGCACGATCTGCACGCTCGGGAAGGCGATGCCCTGGCCAAAGGCAGCGGCACCGGTGGTGGCGCCGGTGTACTGGTCGCGCGTGGGCACAAGGCCCGCGACCTCGCCAGGGTAGTCGATGCCGGTGAGAGAGCCAATGCCGAACTTGGCGATGCCCTCGGAAAACTTGTCGTCACCGATGGCCATGCCCACAAGCGCAGCTCCCGTGTTAGACGAGCGGCGCATGATCTCTGTGGGAGTCATGTTCATGGTGTAGTCACGGCTATCAGCGTCGGTGACCTCATCGTCGCCGACCGTTACCGAAGGCGGCACCGTGAAGTTAGAGTCCTTGGTGATGGTGCCCGTCTCGTAGCCGATAGCCATGGTAAGGATCTTGAAGGTCGAACCCGGCTCATAGGAGCTCGAGACCGCCGTGAGGTTGAGTGCTTCGTTGGTGAGGTTTGAGGTGTCGCTGAGGTTGGCCAGCGGCAGCGAGCAAGCGGCCAGGATCTCGCCGGTCTTGGGTTCGGTGACAATGACGTTGCCCGACTTGCCATCAGCGTCCTCAACGGCCTGCTCGAGCTGTTCTTCAGCCACACGCTGGATGTTCACGTCGAGCGAGATGATGATGTCCTGGCCGTCGGTGGCCTCGTTGATGACGTAGGTGCCGCCGGCAATGGGCTGGCCGTTGCTGCCGCGCTCCACGTATTTGGAGCCGTCGGTTCCGCTCAAGACGTCGTTGTACTGCAACTCGAGGCCCGTGAGGCCCTTGGTGCCGCCGTTTTCGTCTTCGCCCACCATGCCGATGATCTGGCCGGCCACCGAGCCATAGGGGTAGACGCGCTTCACCTTGGCGTCGAGCCAGATGACCGTGCTCTGCTCCTCGGTGAGAGAGTTCTTGAGGTCGTCGGCGACGTCTTGGTCGACATTCTTGGCAATGACGGCGTAGGTGGTGTCCTGCGACAGGGTGCTCAAGTAGTCGCTTGCCTTCCCGCCCAGCTTGCTGGCAAACAGCTCAGCCGCAGCGCTCTTGTCGCTGACCTGCGAGGGGTTCACGCAGATGTCGCTGCAGTCGACGCTCGTGGCAAGCACGTTGCCGTTGCGGTCATAGATGGTGCCGCGCTTGGCCATGATGGTGCTGCTGTCGACTTGGTTGTTCTCGGCGAGTTGGGTGAGCCTGGGGGCGTCGAGCACCTGCAAGTAGAGAAGACGCAGGACGACGATGGCAAACAAGGCCGTCACGATCATAAGCAGGGGGCTGCTCTTGATGGAGTCGCCCAAGCGCTTTGTGGGGCTCGCCTGGTCATAGGAAGAACGAGGACGGCCCTCGCGCTGTGAGCGAGGGCGCCTGCGGTAGTCTCTTTCGTCTCTTGATGCCATAGGTTATGAGTTTAGGCGAGCGGCCGCGCGCACGGGCCCTTAGGAGATGGAGTCCACGTCAGCTGCATTTGCGCCGGCCGTCGAGCCGTCGCCCTGCGTGATTTCGGCCTGGGAGATGTCGGCGGCAACCTCTTCTGAGCTCTTGGCGTCGCTGGCCTGGGTCTGCTCGGCGGCCTGCTCGGAGGTCTCCTGCTCAGCAGCGTCCTCGGCGCTCGCCTCTTCGGCAGCGACGCTCGTGGCGCCAGCCGTCATCTGCTCGGTGGACTCGGCGGCGACCATGCCGTAGCTCTGGGTGGCAATGCGGTCGATGCGCGAGGTGCTCGAGAGCACGGAGCGCTGGATGCGGAGCTGGTTGGCGAGGGTGGTCGACTCCTCGATCTGGGTGCGCATGGTGGCGTTGTCGGCCATGATGGAGGCCGCCACGGCGAAGGTGCCCACGCGGGCGACACACAGGACGCCCGCAACGCCCAGGACGGCGAAGAAGACCTTGAGCTTGCTGAGGAACTCGGCAGAGACGCCGGCACGAACCTTGGCGTCCGCACCCTCACCGTCAACCGTCCTGAGGGTGGCCCTGCGCTGCTGCTGGAGGCTCTCCCCCCTATAGACATCGAGGCGCGTGGCCTCGGAAGCGGTGTAGTTCATCTCACGTCCCATGCGTTGTGTGGCTTGCGGGCCGGCGCGCCCCGCCGGCGGCGGGGCGCTTTTTTGCCCAGTGCTTTGTTGATGCTGCGTTTAAGCTGCGTTTTAGTGCGTGTAGCTGCGTTTTTGTTGTGGTAGTGCGTCGATGGTAGTCCGTACTATGCAAGACGGCCTTGCGGCCGGCGTTGCCTGTTGCGGCGCGGACGCCTAGAGTTTCACGGCGACGCGCGTCTTGGCGCTGCGGGCGCGCGGGTTGCGCTCCAGCTCCTCCTCGCTTGCCACAAGCGGCTTGCGAGTCTTGACTCGAATGATCGGCACGTTTCCGCATACGCACACCGGAAGGTCCGGCGGGCAGGTGCACCCCTTCGAGAGTTCGCCAAACAGGTGCTTGACGATGCGGTCCTCGAGGCTGTGATAGCTGATGACGCAGATGCGCCCGCCGGGGTTGGCCCAGCGAATCGCCGCCTCAAGACCACGCTCGAGCACCTCGAGCTCGTGGTTCACCTCGATGCGCAGAGCCTGGAAGGTCTTGCGCGCGGGGTGTCCGCCGCTGCGCCTGGCCGCTGCCGGAATCGCCGCCTTGATGGCGTCGACCAGCTCGAAGGTCGTCTCGATGGGAGCCTTTGCGCGGCGCCTTACGACCTCGGCGGCAATGCGGTTGGCGAACTTCTCGTCACCGTAGACGCGGATGACCCGGGCGAGGTCGGTTTCGTTGTAGGTGTTGATGACCTCTGCTGCGGTTTGGGTGTGTGTGCCCGGGTTCATCCTCATGTCGAGGGGCGCGTCCTCGTTGTACGAGAAGCCCCTCTCGGGGATGTCGAGTTGCGGGGATGAGACGCCGATGTCGAACAGGAAGCAATCCACGCCGGGAACCTGGGCCTTGACGAGAAGCTCGTCGAGGTCGCCGAAGTTGCCCTTGAGGAACAGGTGGTTGCCCTCGCCCACCTCGCGCTCATAGCGTGCGGTGGCGGCGGCAAGCGCCATGTCGTCCTGGTCGATGCCGATGGACAGGCCGTCCGGCGCGACGCGGCGGGCAAGCTCGACCGTGTGGCCGGCTCCCCCGAGCGTGCAATCGCAGACGATCTCGCCCGGCTTTGGGTCCAGCTCACGCAGGACCTCATCGAGCATCACGGGAATGTGCCGATATTCTTCTGTCAACTGCTCCACCAGCTAGTCCTCGTCGTCGAGCAGGGCGTCGATGTCGACGTCGAGCTCTTCCTGCTTGGCAGCCCAGGCCTGCGTGTTGTAGACGCAGAAGTGATCCGCGTCGCCAACCACGACGGCCTCCTTGCCCAAGGACAGCTTCTCCAGGTCGGACTCGGCGAGCTTGCCAAGCGCAAGACGGCCGGCCTTGTCGAGCTCGACCTTCACCGTCTTGGCGTTGAGGCCCAGACGCAGCGCCTTGTCCTTCTTGGAACGCGGGTTGAAGCCCTCGGGAAAGCAGCTCTCGACCCACGCCTTGTGGCCCTCGGGGGTGAAGCCCCACAGCGCGCCCTTCACGTAGATAAGGCAGACCTTGTTGCCCTCGTCCTTGAACTCGTCGCGGAAGTCGGCGGGAAGCGTAATACGGCCCTGAGAGTCGACAGAGACAGTCTTCGACCCAGTCAGGTACATATTCAGCTCCCCTCCCCATTCGCGACCGGCGTTGGCGGTCTTTCTTGTCAGCGTTCGTTGCGCATACAAGAATCTTAGAGCCCTTAGCTCGACTGGGCAAGACTATTTCCCACTATTTCCCCCTAAAGTTCCCTCGCTCCGCCTGGAAACGACTAAATGCGGCTAGTGATTACAAGCAGTAGTGGCGAACAGCCGTTTGCATACAGGGGATGGGGTGGGACGTGCCGCCCGAATTTTAGGGAGCTCTTGAGCTTTGGCTCAACCGTTTGTCGAAGGTGTGAAACCGCAGGTAGCGAGCGGCGTCTTTATGACGGTGAACGGCGAGGGCCATGGCAGGCGAGATGGACCGTCCATGATAGCGCAGGCTGTGCCGCATGTACCACGAATGGCCCGCAAGCAACAGGGAAAAGCGACGGCAGAGGGGTGACGAAAAGCGCCCGCAAGCAAGAGGCCTACGGGCGCATGTAGTAGCGGATCGGGTGGCTAAAGCTTGGCTCCTACGAGGGCCTGTTCACAGCCGCATGGTGGCGGCCAAAAGGCTGCGAGCCAGAGGTCTTGGCGGCACGCCCCAAACTAGGCGACGCGACCCAAACTTGGCGGCGCGCCCCCAACCATAGGCGGCGGCCAAAAGACCGCATCCCCTAGGCCTGAGCGGCGCGGGGGTGGGCCTCGAGGTAGACCTCACGGATGTGGGTGCGGTCGAGGTGGGTGTAGAGCTGGGTGGTGGAGATGTCGGCGTGGCCGAGCAGCTCCTGCACGATCCTCAGGTCGGCGCCGCCCTCGAGCATGTGGGTGGCGAAGCTGTGGCGCAACGTGTGCGGGTGAAGACCCTCGATGCCAACCACGGCGCCCGACTTGGCCACCAGCGAGTGCACGCTCTGGCGCGAGAGGCGCCTGCCGCGGTTGTTGAGGAAGACCGCCGATGTGGAGACGCGCGGGCTCACGAGCTCGGGTCGCCAGTTCTCGAGATAGTCTGCGAGCACCTTGGCCGCGGTGCCCACGATAGGCACGACGCGCTCCTTGTTGCCCTTGCCCACCACGCGCAGAACCTGCTCGTCGAGCAGAACGCGGCGCAGGTCAAGGCCACAAAGCTCAGAGACGCGCAGGCCGCAGCCGTAGAGGACCTCCACGATGGCATGGTCACGCTGGCCGGCGGCCGTCTCGGGGAAGGGCTGGTCGAGAAGAGCTGCTGCCTGCTGGCGGCTGATGACGTCGGGCAGGCGGTCGGGCTTCTTGGGCAGCGGCAGATCGGCAGCGGGGTGCGCAACCGTAATGCGCTCGGAAACCATAAAGCGGTGGAAACCCTTGATGGCCGACACGGCGCGCTCGACGCTCGAGATGGCAAGGCCGCTCTCGCGCAGGCTGCGAATGTGCGACTCGATGCGCTCGCGCGTAATCTGCTCGGGGCGCGTCACGCCCTCTTCCTTGAGGCGGGCGAGATAGTTGCGCAGGTCCCTTCCATAGGCCAAGACGGTGTTGCGCGAGCAGCCGCGCTCCACCGAGACGTAGTTGAGGTATTCCTTGAGCGCACGAGAGAGCTCCATGCGAACATCACCCTTGCCATGCGAAGACCTATGAAAAAGAAGAGGCCGCCCTGGCTTAGCCAAGGCGGCCCCATAGTAACAAGCGCGTGCCATGTTATGTAACGTTGGCCGCTCAGACGCTCAAAATCGCCAAATTAGCGAAGCCCTCCCCTACTCGGCAGAAGCGACCTCGTGACGGTTCACGCCCTCGTGGAAGGCGATGGCGGCGCGGGCGAACTCGCGGAACAAGGGCTGCGGCTTGGTCGGGCGGCTCTTGAACTCGGGGTGGGCCTGCGTGGCCACGTACCAGGGGTGCTCGGACTCGGGCAGCTCGACCATCTCGACGAGGCGCTCGTCGGGAGAGATGCCGGAGATGACAAGGCCGGCAGCCTCGAGCTGGTCGCGGTAGGCGTTGTTGAACTCGAAGCGGTGACGGTGACGCTCGTAGACGAGGTCCTCGTCATAGGCCTCACGGGCAAGCGAGCCAGCGGAAAGCTTGCAGGGGTAGGCACCCAGACGCATGGTGCCGCCCTTCTCGGTGACGTCTTCCTGCGAGCTCATGAGGTCGATGACGGAGTTGGGACCCTCGGGATCAAACTCGGAGGAGCTGGCGTCGGCGATCTTGGCGACGTTGCGAGCGAACTCGCACACGGCCACCTGCATGCCCAGGCAGATGCCGAGGTAGGGAATCTTGTGCTCGCGGGCGTAGCGGGCCGCGCAGATCTTGCCGTCGAAGGCGCGCTTGCCAAAGCCGCCGGGCACCAGGATGCCGGAGGCGTCGCCAAGGACCTCGTCGACGTTGGTGGCGTCGAGGCTCTCGCCGTCGACAAGCTGGACGTCGACGTGACGGTCGAAGTAGACGCCGGAGTGGTGCAGCGCCTCGATGACGGAGAGGTAGGCATCGGGAAGCTGGGTGTACTTGCCCACGACGGCGATCTTCACGCGGTCGGTGCGGTTGTTGGCGTGGTTCTGCTTGGAGATGAAGGCGTTCCACTCGCTCATGTCGCGCTCGCGCGGCTCGAGCCCCAGGCGCTCGCAGACGCGCAGGTCAAAGTCCTGTTCGGCAAGAAGGCCCGGCACGTCGTAGATGGAGGCGCAGTCCTCGTTGGTGAAGACGCAATCGGTGTCGACGTCGCAGAAGCTGGCGATCTTGGCACGGATGCTGTCGTCGATCTCGTGGTCGGAACGCAGCACGATGATGTCGGGCTGGATGCCGAAGCTGCGCAGCTCCTTGACGGAGTGCTGCGTGGGCTTGGTCTTGACCTCGTGGGCGGCAGCGATGTAGGGCACGAGCGAGACGTGGATGTAGCAGACGTTCTCGGGGCCGTGGTCCTTGCGGTACTGGCGGATGGCCTCGACGAAGGGCTGGCTCTCGATGTCGCCGATGGTGCCGCCGAGCTCGGTGATGACCACGTCGGAGCCGGTCTGCTCCTCGATGCGGCGGAACTTGTCCTTGATGGCGCCGGTGACGTGCGGGATCACCTGGACGGTGCCGCCGAGGAAGTCACCGCGACGCTCGCGGGCGATGAGGCTCTTGTAGATGGCGCCGGTGGTGAAGTTGGAGTCACGGGTGAGGTTCTCGTCAATGAAACGCTCGTAGTGGCCCAGGTCGAGGTCGGACTCATAGCCGTCCTCGGTGACAAAGACCTCGCCGTGCTGGAAGGGGCTCATGGTGCCCGGGTCCACGTTGAGGTACGGGTCGGCCTTCTGCATGGTCACCTTGTAGCCGCGGGACTTGAGCAGACGGCCGAGAGAGGCAGCCGTGATGCCCTTGCCAAGCGAGGAGACGACGCCGCCGGTGACGAAGATATGCTTTGTCATGTGTGGGACCTTCCCGTAGTGAGTGATTTCGCTTCTTCTACGGGTCTCAAGTCTAACGCCGCATAGGCCCGCGGCGTCCAAAAACATAAAAGAGATTTTGGTGGTAACGAAATCTGCAAGGACGAGGGATGCGCAGAGGGGTGCACGTAGGGGCAGCGACCAGCGTCGCGGGCTCCATACTGTGCGTTTTAACTCGCCTTATATGGCAAGCAAGATGGCAAGCTCCAGCAAAAAGCCGCCCGTTCGCGTGAGATTCGCAAACGGGCGGCCCCTCGATTGTGGAACGTGGCCCCAGGCCGCGCTGCCTCTACGCAGGGTCGGATGCAGGCTCGGCCATGATCTGGTCGAGCTCGGCGTCGAGCTCGGTGAGGTGCTTCACGCGGCAGAAGCGCACGAGGTGGCCGCGCGTAAAGACCTTCTCGACATGGCGCAGGGCAGAAAGGTCTTCCAGCGGGTTGTCCTTGCAGCAGATGAGGTCGGCGTCAAAGCCGGCCGCCACGGTGCCGCAAACCTCCCCCAGCCCAAGCAGGCCCGCGTTGACCTGCGTGGCCGTGTGGAGGGCGAAGGCATTGGAGACGCCCACGTACTTGGCGAAGTAGGCAAGCTCGCGCCACATGTCGTACTGGGTGACGTAGGGACACGCCGAATCGGTGCCCAGGCCCACGGGGATGCCGTTGTCGAGCGCCTGGCGGGCGCTTTCGATGATGCCCTCGCAGACGATGTCGCCGTTGACCTTCTGAATCTCGGTGGAGTGAGTCTTCTCGGGCGGCAGCTTCACGAAGGGAAGGGCCGGCGAGATGGTGCAGGTGACCGAGGGCGCGCGACCCGCAAGCTGGCTGTTCGCCGAGCCATGGTAGAGGTCGATGATCTCGGGCGTCATATGCGCGCCGTGCTCGATGGTGTCAACGCCGGCCTTGAGCGACAGGGCCACGCCCTCGGTGCTCTCGACGTGGGCCATGACGGGAAGGCCCAAGCGATGGGCCTCTGCGCAGGCGGCGCTCGCCACCTCAAGCGACATCCTCACCACACCGGGCTCGCCGGCCTTCGTGGCGTCAAAGACGCCGCCCGTGACAAAGAGCTTGATGACGTCGACGTTGCGCTCATGCAGCGCTCGCACCATGGCCGCCGCCTCCTCAGGCGAGTTGGCCACCTGGGCAAAGAGGCC
>CAVHWW010000062.1:3605-4812 GCA_963639715.1 Acutalibacteraceae bacterium | reverse complement strand
GCCGGCCGTGGCCAGGGAAGCCATAGCCGAAGAAGTTACGGTAATCGGGGGGGCACAGCCTGCCAACACGCAAACGGTCCTAAATCCCAAGCTGGATGAGGACGAGTAACGCAGCAGCCCAAAGCGGCGCGCGGGTCGAAGCGAGTGAACGGAGGCCGTACCCCCGTTCACATTCCCTGCCCATGGGGAGGCTGCTGTATTGCCCTAGATCCCAAGCTGGTTGAGGGCAATGAGCACGGCGACGAATATAAGCGGACATGCGAACGTGGGCCCACCGCTCACATCCCCCTCCTCTCGCTCGCCCGCATAGAAACAGACGCGCGGACGAAAAGCCCCCGTTCGCACCCCCTCTCCGTGCCCGTTCGCATAGAAACCAAAGCCACCGACGAAGCCCTGGGCCGCTCCAATCCAAATGCAGGCCGCCCGTGGCCGGGGAAGCCACGGGCGGCAAAGGAGAGAGGAGAACAAGTTTGGCGTGTTCGCAGCCATGCGCTCGCGTCTGCAGACTACTTTTCAGGAGGCGCAGTGCGCCAGCAGCCACTCGCACGCTTCGCGCACGCTCGATTCGCGACGGGCATGCGACCGCACGCATGCCCGTCGAAGCGCCCAAAGGCCGCCGCTTGCTTCGTCTCCGCAGCGAAGCACGGGAGCCGGTGACAGCCTAGGGTCTCGCAGACGCTTGGGGCTAAAGCGTCTTGGCGATGGCCACGAGAATCGAGTAGTACTTGTCCTCAGGGGTATCGGTGCGGCTGGTCATGACAACCGGATGCGTAGTGCCATTGAGCGATCCAGCGCTCTTGAGCTCGGCAAAGAAAGTCAAGCTCTTGGTGAAGATGTTGCCGGAGGGCAGATCGGGCACGATGAGCACGTCGCATTTGCCGGCAGCCGGGTGGTCGACCCCCTTGAGCGCGGCGGCTGCCGGATTGATGGCGTTGTCGAGCGCGAAAGGACCACCCACGCAGGCATCGGGCCAATCCATCGCCGCAATGGCAGCAGCATCGACCGTGCTGGGAATCTTCTCCTTCACTACCTCAAGCGCACTGAGCACACCCACATTGGGGCGCTCGTAGCCAAGCACGTGAGCCAGGTCGATGGCATTGCGGGTAATCTTGGCCTTCTGCTCAAGGTCGGGCGAAATGTTCACTGCGCAGTCCGAGATGACCATCATCTTGTCAGCGGCGGGCCACTCCAGCACCGTCGCCTGAGA
>CAVHWW010000062.1:0-3210 GCA_963639715.1 Acutalibacteraceae bacterium | reverse complement strand
TTACCACACCCATTCCGGAACCTGCTGCTTGGGCTCGAACTCCTTGAGCTCGATCTGGCCCGAAACAGCCTTGTACGCATTGATACCGAGCGACTCCATCTCGCGCTCGCCGGGCATCACGACCACCGGAGCAATAAAGCCTATTCGCTCGGTGATGCGGCTCGTAAGGTACTCGGCGTTGGCCATGCCGCCCGTAAGCAGAATGACGTCCACATCGCCCTTGAGCACCGAAGCATGCGCCGCGATGTCCTTGGAGGTCTGGTAGCACATGGCGTCGAGCACCTCGGCCACGCGCTCGTCGCCACCGTCGGCACGGGCCACGAGCTCGCGGATGTCGGTCGTGCCAGTGTAGGACAGAAGTCCGGCCTCGCCATTGATGTGGGCAAGCATCTCCTCGCGGGTGAACTTGCCCGAGAAGCACAGTTCCACCAGCGCGGCCACGGGAACACCGCAGCAGCGGTTGTTGGAGAAGGTGCCGTCGCCGCCCAGACCGTCCTGAGCATCGACCATGAGGCCCTTCTTGTGAGCGGCCACGGTGATGCCGCCGCCCATCATCACCACCACGAGGTTCATGTCCTCGTAGGCGCGTCCGACACTCTCGGCGTAGGCCCGAGCCATGGCACGGTGGTTAAGCGCCTGGAACTTGCTCTCACGAGAAATCTCGGCCAAGCCCGTGTAGCGGGCAAGCGGCTCGAACTCGTCGGTGGTGGGAAGGTCGGTGGTCACGGCCACAGCGTGGTCGGCGCGCTCGCACAGGCGATAGGCGATCTCGACTCCCAGGTGACTCACGTGCGTGCCCCACAGGCAGCTGCGAGTCTCGGCGCGCATAGCCTGGTTGATGCGGTAGGTGCCGCCGGTCGTGGGCTCGATGTTGCCGCCGCGACTGCTAATGGCGTCAAGCTCGTCGAGGGCGATGCCGTGGCGCTCCATAAAGCCGAGAACCGCAGCCTCGCGCAGGTCGTACTGCGCCCAGATGTCAGTCCCGCAGGCCGCAATCTCGGCCGCGTCGTGGGCCACGCTCTCGCGCGCCACGCAGACGTCGTTGCCGAAGTAGGCAATCTTAGTGCTGGTAGAGCCAAGGTTGATGGCCAGCACACGGTAGGTCTTATCTGCCATGGACACCACCTAGGCGGCCTTCTCGACGCTGGCCTGCTCCTCGCCGCGCTTGGTAGCGGCCTGGATGTTGGCATCGAGCTTGTACAGCAGCGGCTGGATGCCCTTCTTGCAGATGAACATGGCGACGACACCGGCAACAGCGGTGATGCCAAAGGCCATGGCCAGGGAGGCGTAGTAGTCAGAGGCCGTGGGGACCATCGGGTAGTACTGATTGAAGAGCTCGAGGATGGGCATGTGGCAGATGAAGAAGTAGAGGGAGTACTCGCCAAGCGTGGAGAAGACCTTGTGGTTCAGGACCTTCTGCGTGAGGTAGTCCTGGTTGCTGATAGCAAAGGCGCAGGTGATGACAGCCCAGATGTCGATGAACATCTCGTTGGTGCCGCGCCAGGTATTGCCGAAGACCTGCCAGTAGACGAGGCAGCAGAAGAAGAACAGGTGGACGATGGTGAGGATCGTCTTGGTCTTGCCGGTGAGGACCATGGTGCGCAGGCGCTCGTAGGGCTTGTAGCAAACGACGCCGATGCACATGCCCCAGACGCCGAAGGCGAGGGCATTCTCGATGATGCCGCAGAACAGCACGCGACGGTCGTTCATCTCGAGGGTCTCGGACAGACACCACACGGCAGCGAAGGAGACGACGATAAACGGCGCGATAAAGCCGGTGAAGACGTCCTCGTTCTTGGCGAGCAGGTAGTAGAGGAAGTAGCCGCCCACGAAGATCGCGGAGATGTACCACAGCGGAACGTTCCACATGAAGCTAATGCCGAGCTGGCCCAGGATGCCCGTGGCGTCGAGGCCGGCGAACTGCAGAATCGAGGAGAGGAAGTTGTAGACGACGTCCCCGATGCCACCGAAGCTCTCGCCGTTCTGGTAGATGAGGTTGCCCATGCTGTGGCCATCGAACTCGCAGTAGACGTTCACGATGAAGCCAAAGAGGACGCCCAGGAACAGCGCCGGCCAAAGGCCGAGGTAACGCGTCTTGAGGTAATCGACAGCCTGGGTGCGCGCAGGCTTGTTCGTGAGGCCGCGACGCTTCTTGCTCTGATAGGACTGCATCATGAAGAAGCCCGTGAAGATAAGGAACACGCCAAGGATGTTGCCCTCGGTGAAGAGGATGCCATCAGCGTTCCAGGAGTGGGCCTCCATGAAGGTAAAGCGGTAGTTGAGCTGGTAGTGTCCCCAAAACACGGCCAGCGTAGCGAAGAAGCGCCAGAAGTCGACGGCGTAGTTGCGCTGCTTCTTGGGCTTGGCAAGGGCTGTATCGGCCATCATGCCCACCTTTCATTCCTTTGTGCGCCTTTGCGCACGGACTGGCGCCAATCTGGTGGCGCCGTTTCCCATTGTGAAATAGATCCGGCCGGATATGTTTCGCAGTTTGTTTCTCTGTGCGAAACGCTATTTCTTATTACGAAACCCTTATACCACAGGTTTTCTAAACAAGTGACGAGAAATCCCGAGAACGTGCTGGTTTTCCCGCTAGGCGCTCGATGCGGCGCTGAGTTATACTCGTTGCGCATAGAGAAACGTTTGATTCATCAACCGAAAGGGGCTTCATGGCCGAGAAGAACGCGGCGGCAGACAAGCCCGTCCCCGCCAAGGACAAGTACCTGCTCAGCTCGGTCAACAACACACTCGGACTTCTCGACGTGCTCGCCAAGCATGGCTCGATGTCGCTGGCAGAGCTCGCCCGCGAGACAGGCCATGACAAGGCGAGCCTCTTTCGCATGATGCACACCCTCGAGGTCAACGGCTTTGTGGCCAAAGACGCTGAGGCCCGCTACTCGCTCGGTCTCAAGCTGCTCTACCTCGGTGGCTCGGTGTTGGCCCACCAAGACCTCACCGAGGTGGCCCGGCCGCGCATGCTGGCGTTTTGCCGCGAGAAGGGCATCTCGGTGCACCTGGCCCGCCTCTCGGGCACGCGCGTGGTCACAACCGAGGTCGAGACGCCGCCCCGCGACCTGCAGGTCACTGGCCGCGTCGGCATGAGCGCGCGCGTCCACAGCACCGCCATGGGTCGCGCCATCCTCGCAAACCTCGACGAGGCCGAGCTGGCCCACCTCATGCCCAGCTTCAAGTACATCGCCTACACACCCC
>CAVHWW010000061.1:0-12749 GCA_963639715.1 Acutalibacteraceae bacterium | reverse complement strand
CACCTGGGACTCAATCTCGTCACGAAGCTCGGGGTTGGTGCGCAGCATCTCCTTGGCAGCCTCGCGGCCCTGACCAAGACGCTCCCCCTGGTAGGTGTACCAGGCACCCGCCTTGTCGATGACCTTCTCATCAACACCAAGGTCGAGGATGGAGCCTTCCTTGGAAATGCCGGTGCCATACATGATGTCGAACTCGCAGATCTTGAAGGGAGGCGCGACCTTGTTCTTGACGACCTTGACGCGGACACGGTTGCCAATGATGTCACCGCCCTGCTTGATGGAATCAACCCTGCGGATGTCCATACGCACGGAAGAGAAGAACTTAAGGGCGCGGCCACCGGGCGTGGTCTCGGGGTTACCGAACATAACGCCGATCTTCTCACGCAGCTGGTTGATGAAGATGCAGGTGGTGTTTGACTTGGAAAGAGAACCGGCGAGCTTGCGAAGGGCCTGGCTCATAAGACGAGCCTGCAGGCCGACCGTAGTGTCACCAATCTCTCCCTCAATCTCGGCGCGAGGGACAAGGGCGGCCACCGAGTCCACAACCACCACGTCGATGGCGCCGGAGCGCACGAGCATGTCGCAAATCTCGAGCGCCTGCTCGCCCGTATCGGGCTGAGAAATAAGGACCTCGTCGATATCGACACCGATACGAGCGGCATAACCCGGGTCAAGAGCGTGCTCGGCGTCAATGAAGGCAACGACGCCGCCCATGGCCTGGGCCTCAGCAAGAATCTCAAGGGAAAGAGTGGTCTTACCGGAAGACTCGGGACCATAAATCTCAACGATGCGGCCACGAGGTACGCCACCGATGCCAAGAGCGACATCCAGGGCAATGGATCCGGTAGGAATGGCCTCTACCTGAAGATCGGGACCGCCGTCGCCGAACTTCATGATTGCGCCCTTGCCAAACTTCTTCTCAATCTCGGAGGTGGTGGACTTAATCATGTCCTCGCGCTCTTTACCCGTGGTAGGAGCGTGAATCTCACGAGGGGTGCCGCTAGACTTTGCCATTTCTTTCCCTTCCATTGGCGTCCTCCCAATAGTACGCGAACGTCCGTTCGAGGTCAACAAGACGGCTGTAGCGTATATCGAGGAAGGCCTGACAAAACCTGTTGTCGTTCTAACCGAGAACTAACAAGCGAGCTAGGGACCTACGTATGAGGCTTCGTTAGCACGTGGGCAATCCGCGAGCGTGCGAAGATAGGGCGCAAACGGCGCGCACCACAAAGAAGAAGAGCCAAGTAAAGATGCGTTTCAGACAAAGCACGACGAGTTTTGTCAGGTTTTGGACGCAACAGGGCTACCTAACAAACAAAAAGGGGTGCGCAATCGCATTGCGCACCCCCCATCAAAACTAGCAGGCGCCCTTAAGCATCTCGAGGGCCTTCATAACCGATTGCAGGCGAACCTGGTTACGGTCACCAGTAAAGTGCTCGCATTCCGTACGCACAGAGTCACCCGAACTCACGCCAAACCAGACAGTGCCCACCGGCTTTCCGGGAACGGCGCCGCCGGGGCCGGCAATGCCCGTCACGCTTACGGAGACGTCGCAGCCCAAGGCCGAACGAGCCCCGCAGGCCATCTCAGAGGCACACTCACTCGATACGGCCCCGTGCTCGGCCAAGGTCTGCTCGCTCACGCCAAGCAGGGCGCTCTTAACCGAACAGGCATAGCTACCCACGGCGCCCATGACGACATCAGAAGAACCCGGAATGGCCGTAAGAGCCGCCTCAACAAGGCCACCCGTGCAACTCTCGGCAGTACCGACGGTAAGGCCCTTGGCACGAGCAAGGTCGAGAACCTCTGCGGCCAACGAAGTTGCATCGTCCCAGCTCGGAGCCGTAGTGGCACCACAAGCACGCTCTTCAGGAACAGAATCGTCACTAGCGTCCTGCTCGCCATCAGCATCCTCGTCTGCGGGCTCGTCATCAGCCAAAGAGCCCCAAGCGCCCTTAAAGTAGTCGAGACCGCTCCAAATGGTGAGCACCACGGCAGCCGCAAGCAGAGCATACGCAAGAATGCAAAGCGCATCGAAGGCGCCAGAACCCTGCGGGAACGCCAAGGCGAGCAGGTTCACGCAGATAGCACCCATCGTGGTGGCAGTCTTCCACTTGCCAAGGTTGCCGGCCGCGATCACGACGCCCTTGGAGGCAACGACCATGCGAAGGCCGCTCACAAGGAACTCGCGCGAGATAATGACGAGCAGCGCCCAGGTAACCGGCTCGCCGCGCTCAAGCAGGTAGCACAGCGCCACGATGACCACGAGCTTATCGGCAATCGGGTCGAGAAACTTGCCGAAGGTCGTAACCTCGTTGCGGCTGCGAGCGAGATAGCCATCGAGCTTGTCGGTAAGGGACAGCAGGCAGAAGGCCACGAAGGTGGCAAACATGCCAGCGGAAAAACCGCTCTCGGCGCTCATGTAGCCAAGGGTCTCGGCCATGAGAAGCCATACGGGAACAAAGACCACGCGAACGCAGGTCACGATGTTTGCAGGCGTCCAAATACTCGACTTCTTAGCAGCCATTCCTACTCCTCCGCCTTCACAATCTCGCCCTCGAGCTCATAGCAGAAGGCCTCGGTTAGCAGCACGCGAACCATGTCGCCTACGGCAGCCTCTCCCTCGCGGATGTGCACGGCACCATCGCAGTCGGGCGCTTGGAACCAGGCGTGACCGATGAGCTCAGGCTCATCACCGTCAGTGTCGACGCCATCGATGATGACGTCCACGACCTCGCCCACGTGAGCCGCCGTGGCGGAAAAGCCAAGCTCCTCGGCAACATCAACAAGACGCTGGGTGCGCTCGAGCTTGGTGTCCTCGTCCACCTGGTTATCCATCTCGGCGCCGCGGGTGCCCTCTTCCGGAGAGTAGGCAAAGACGCTCGTGTAATCGAATTCCTCGTCGCTGATGAACTGGAGCAGCTCCTCGAACTCCTCGTCGGTCTCGCCGGGAAAACCTGCCATGCCGGTAGTGCGAAGAACCATACCAGGAATCTCGGAACGAAGGCGAGCAAAGAGCTCCGCAAACTCCTCGGCGTCGCCAGAGCGGTTCATGCTCTTGAGAACGCGGCCGTTGCAGTGCTGGATGGGAATATCGATGTAAGGGAGAACCTCGGGCGTGTCACGAATGGCAGCGATGAGCTCGTCGGTCATGCCCTCGGGCTGCAGGTAGAGAACGCGCAGCCAGGCACCGTAGGGGCGCACGACCTCGGCCAGACGCGTGAGCAGCGAAGCCAAGCTATCGCTCTGCCCCAAGTCCTGACCCCAAATGCCGGTGTCCTGGCCAATCAGCACGAACTCGCGCACACCCTGCTCAGCCAAGGCCTTGACCTCGAGTTCAATCTCGGCGTAGGGACGCGAAGCGTAGCGGCCCCTGATGTAGGGAATGGCGCAGAAGGAGCAGAAGCGGTCGCAGCCGTCAGAGATCTTGATGTAAGCGCTCGAACCCTGCACGGTGCGCAGCGGCTCGGCCAAGGGACCGGCCGCAGAGCCCGTGGCGCTCGGAACCACAGAGGTGCGGCCAAGCACACCGTCCATGACGCTGACGATGCCGTCTTCCTCGTCGGTGCGAACGAAGGCGGCAACCTCGGGCAGCTCCTCGGGAAGGTCGTCCCCGTAGCGAGACGGCACGCAGCCACACATCACAATCGGCAGCTCACGAACGCCCTCAGAGCGGGCCTCAGCAAGCTCGAGCGTTCGCTCGATGCTCTCGGAGGTGGCGCTCGCCAAGAAGGAGCAGGTGTTCACGATGACGGCATCGGCATCCTCGACCTGGATGGCCTCGCCGTAGCCGGCCCTCGTAAGCAGGCTCCTCATGCGGTCGGTGTCGACCTCGTTCTTGGCGCAGCCAAGGGTGACGTAGAGGACATTGGGTGTGGTGGTGTCAAGATCTGCGCTCATGCGGGCCTTTCGATACGCAATGCATTAGTAGCGAATTCCGACGCCACCGTTACACGATGACGCCGGATCTCATAGTCGAAAGCGGCCAGGACAAGGACCCTGCGCCGCCAAAGCTCTAGCGGTAGTTGGTGAACTGCAGCGGAATGCCGTAGTCCTGGTCGCGAAGGAAGCTAATCACCTGCTGCAGAGCGTCCTTGGAAGCACTCGTGACGCGCAGCTTGTCGTCCTCGACCGTCGCCTTGACCTTGAGCTTGAGGTCGCGGATGTCCTTGGAGATGCGCTTGGCGCACTCCTTGTCGATGCCCTGGACGATGTGGCCGACAACGCGAACCGAGCCGCCGCTCGCGGCCTGGGGCTTGTCCCACGAGACGCTCTTGAGGTCAACCTGGCGCTTCACCAAGCGGCCGTTCAGAACGTCAATGACCTGCTTGGAGACGAAGTCGGCAGGCGCATTGACCGTGATGGTGCCGTCGGCCTTAGAAAGCTCGATGGTGGCACCGGAGCCCTTGAGGTCGTAGCGCTGGGTAAGCTCACGGGCGGTCTGCTGGTAGGCGTTGTCAACCTCTTGCATGTCGACGGTGGAGACCACGTCGAAGCTGGAGTCCTTGGCCATGTCATCTCCTATCTGGATAGCTGGCTGAGCGCATCAGCGCGCAGCCTGGGGTTACTCTTCAGAGCTAGAGTCGTCAGACGAATCAGTGGTTGCCTCGTCGGTTGAGGCGTTCGGATCGGTGCCCTGGATGCTGAGCGTAGAAACTCCACCGCTCTTTGAACCGAAGACCTGACGCTCGCCGTTCTTCTGGACCGTGACGACGCTCGGGTCACCGACGCGAATCTCGATGTTCTTGGTGACCGTGTATTCCTCGGACCAGGAACCCGTGATGGACTCGGCGACCTTTTGCTCGCCGTCGCACGTAATCTCGACCCAAGTGGTGGCTCCGTCGTCAACCGAAACGCTCACCTTGGTCTCTTGCGTGGCAGCGGCGGCGCTTGAGGCAGCCTGCTTCTCGGCCGCGTCAGACAGAACCTGCTGCTCGAGCGTGGATGCAGTGGTGACCGCCGTGGCCGTGTCGGCCGTAACGGACGTGACGACACTGACCTTCTCCGAGCCGGTCTTGGAAGAGGCGCACGAACGCACCGACGTCGAGATGATGACGACGAGCACCACAACGAGCGCAAGGCCAATCAGAGCGGCCACGCGACGCTGATCAGAGAAGAAGGCCTGGAGAAAACCGGCAAAGCCCTTGGGCTGGGGCTGCTGCCTACGCGACCTCGCACGGGGGTCACGCTGGGAGTTCGAAGGCTGTCGACGGCGCACGTTAGGGCGCTCGGGAGCAGAGAAGTTCCTCGAGCTCTGCCTGCCGGCGCGCGTGGAGGAAGGACGGTACGAGCGAGCCTGCCCGTCAAAGCGCAGGTCATCGCGGTAACGGTCGGAATCCACGCGACGGGTGGTCACCGTATCGTCAGCACTCGGCAGGGCACGAGTACGCTCGCGCCTATAGGAGCTGTCGCCATACGAGCCGTAGGAATCCTCGCCGACGCGGGCCCTACGGGCGCGGTCCGCCTGGTTGGCCCTGCGGGATCGATCGTACGAGCCATTGGGGTTACGCGTGGTATAGCGCCTGTCGGACGCGCCTTCATCGCGATAGCTGCGATAGGAGCGCTCGGACTCACGAGACCCATACTGGCGTGCACGCTCTTCGCTCGAGTGGCGCTCGCGCACTTCGTCACGGTAGTCATAGGGAGCGCGCTGGGGACGTTCTTGGCGCGCGCCGTAGCCGTCACGGCCAACGTCAGACCTGCCAGAAGGCAGGGACGTGGGAGACATCGAGCTTGTGCGCACCGGGCTCGTTGCCGACGCCGGATCGTGGTAGCGCGGCTCATCGCGAAGGCTCGCAAGGCCGCTGGGGGCCCTGCCCGTAACGCCGGCCACGTACTCGGCGTGCTCACGCTCGTAGAGCTCGGTGATCTGCCTGGAATCAAGGCCGAGATAGCGGGCATAGCTCGCCACCATACCCTGGGCGTAGCCAAGGGCAGGAAGGTGATCGAAGTCGCCGGCCTCAAAAGCCTCGAGCACGCTCTCACGCATGCGAAGCACCTTGGCCGCTTGGGAGATGGAAAGCCCGAGCTGCCTGCGGCGCTGGTAAAGAATGTCTGCAAACTGCGTCTGTGCCACGGCTGCCCGTTACACCTCCTTGAATTTGGCCTCGGCCGCGCGGAGCGCCTCGAGACCCTCAGCATCAAGCAAGACCTCACGCGGCTTGGAACCGTCGGGCGGGCCGACGACTCCCTTCTGCTCGAGGTTGTCCATGATTCTACCTGCCCTAGCGTACCCCACCTTGAGCCTGCGCTGCAGCCCCGAGGTAGAACCTAGCTGAGAGTCCACAACCACCTGGGCGGCCTCCCAAACGAGCGGGTCGTCCTCCTCCATGCCGTCTGCGGTGGCAGCGGAGCCGGGGGTGGAAGGCGCCACAGCCGAGAGAATCTCGTCATGGTAGTCGGGTTCACGCTGGTCACGGATAAAGGTAACCACGCTTTCAATCTCGTCGTCGCTTGCGTAGGCGCCAAGAACACGACGAAGAACGCCGCCGGCCTTGCGGAAGAGCATGTCTCCCCTGCCCATGAGGCGCTCGGCACCCGTCTGGTCGAGAATGACGCGCGAGTCGATGCTCGAGGAAACCTTGAGGGCCACGCGAGTGTCGACATTCGACTTGATGAGGCCCGTGACGACGTCTGCGGAAGGACGCTGGGTCGCAAGCACGAGGTGAATGCCGGCTGCGCGCGCGAGCTGAGCGATGCGCACGATGGAGGACTCGACGTCCTTACCGGCGACCATCATGAGGTCGCTGAGCTCGTCGATGACGATGACGAGGTAAGGCATGGCGGAAGGCGGGTTTTCCCTGTCGTCGAACTTTCCGTCGGCGACCATCTTGTTGTAGACCTTCACGTCACGCGCGCCAGCACGTTCGAAGACCTTGAGGCGACGGTCCATCTCGGTCACGGCCCACTGAAGCGCGCTTGCCGCCTGCCTGGGCTCGGTCACCACCGGCACATAGAGGTGCGGCAGGCCCGCATAGCAGGAGAACTCAACGCGCTTGGGGTCGACGAGGATCAAGCGCACCTGCTCGGGCGTGGTGCGCATAATGAGCGACATAATGATGGCGTTGATGAGCACCGACTTACCCGAACCAGTGGTGCCGGCGACGAGCATGTGAGGCATGCGCGCAAGGTCGGCGACCACAGGGGCGCCCTCGGAGTCACGGCCAATGGCAAACTCGAGCGGTCCTCCCTGGGCATAGGGCAAGACGTCACCCAAGAAGACGTTCTGGCGCTTCTTGTTGGGAATCTCGATGCCCACGAGCGAGGTGCCAGGGATCGGCGCGAAGATACGCACGGACTCAGAGGCCAGCGAGAGCTGGATGTCGTCCTGCAGGTTCGTGATCTTGTTAACGCGCTCGCCCTCGCCCATCTCGATCTTGAAGGTGGTGACGAGAGGACCGGCCGTCCACCCAGAAACGCGGCTCTTAAGGCCAAATTCCTCGAGCGTAGCCTGCAGACGCCTGGCAGTGCGCTCAAGCTCGCTGTCGGTCGAGGCGGAGCTTGCCGAGTTGGGGTTGGAGTCGAGAAGCGACAGCGGCGGCAAGACGAAGTCGTTGGACTCGTCACCCGGACGCGCGGGGTTCGTAGGCGCGGCCTCCTGACGCTTGCGCGTGCCGCGGCCAGGACGGGGCTTCTCGGCAGCGGCGACCGAGGCGCCGGTGACCGAGGCCGTCGCAGCGGCAGCGCTCGCGGCACCAGCAGCGCCCGTGGCAACGTCGGTGGTGTCAGCGGCCAGCGAAGCACCCTCATCGCCGCCAGCCCTCACCGCAGCAGCACGGAGGAAATCGGGAACGGCAGGCTCCTTAGCAGCGGCCGGGCGAGAAACAGCGGGCTCAACAATAGGTTCCTCTTCCACAGGGTCCCACGGAAGCTGGGCCTGCACCTCGGGTTCTTGGCCGCTTTCCTTACCCGCAGAAACAGCATCAAGCGGAGAAGGAACCTCGGCGATGGGCTCGACCTCGGCCTTGAACTGAGGAGCGGAATTCGTGTTGGCATCGAGCTTGGGATGACGCTTGCGTCGCAGCACGGAGGTCTTAGGTTCGGCGGCCGGCTCGTCCTCAAGGTCGAGCGCCGGCGTTGCAGTGGCGTGGTTCATGCGCGTGGTCTGCATCTCGCCGCGGCGCAAGACACTCGTCTTGCGAGCCCCGATGAAGCTCGTGGCAGGCTCGTCCATAACGGACGTATCGGGCTCCATGATGTCATCAAACATGTCGTCATCTTGCCAAGCGAGCTGGTCGGTTCGCTCGGTACGGCGACGCGTGGCACCGCGCTCGCGAGCAGCAGCGAAGTGGTCTGCCGCTACGCCCATGGAGCGCTGGATGCGAAGCGCGAGGTTGGAGATGGAGAAGCCACAGACGACGATGCCCGCGACGGCCAGACCCACGAGCAAGACCATACCGACGACCTGGCCCACGAACGTAAGCAGCACCCAGGCGACGCCAGCGCCCACATAGCCGCCGCTCGCAATGGCGACGTCGGCGCCAAGCACGTAGTCAGCGCTCTGGGCGGCGCCCGGCGTCAGAATCGAAAGCATCGACAGCGCCGAGAGCACCACCAGGGCAAGGCCAAGGGCAACGCGAGCCACAATGGAGGCGTCGGTAGGCAGAAACATCGTCACTGCAAAGAGGATAAGCGCCACGGGAACGAGCAGCGCACCCTCGCCAAACCCGAGCCTCAGTCCTTCAGCCATGGCATGCGTGAGCACGGCATCGCTCGTAGAGACTAGCGAGACCACCATAGCGACGGCCACAACGATGATGGCGACGCCAATGAGGTCATTGGCGACCGGAGAGAGCTGGGTAGGCTGGGGAGCGCGGCGCTGCGAGTTCTTCTTTTGTGCGTTTGAGCTGCGTTTTGCGGGCATTGCCTGCTAGACCTCCATGACGACGGGGATGACCATCGGACGGGTGTGGGTCTTTGCCCAGAGGTAGTTGGTGAGGGCGTTGCGAACGGACTTGCGCAGAACGTCGGTAGAGGGACTACCGGTGTTGTTCTTGGCAATGGTGCTGCGGACAAGGTCCTCGATGCCGGCCAGCAGCTCATCATCGCTGGCGAAGGAGACACCGCGGCTCGAGACGTCAACGTCGGCCACCTTGAGAGAGCGGCTCTTAAGGGTCACGACGCAGGTAACGATGCCGTCCTGGGCAAGCTTCTGGCGATCGCGCAGAACCACCGGGTCGGTGTCGCCGATGCGCAGGCCGTCGACGTAGATGATGCCCGACTCAATAGAGGGACCGAGCGAGACCTTGCCGTCGGTCATCTGCAGCGAGTCGCCGTTATCGAGGAGGAAGATGTTCTTGTGCGGCACGCCAACGCTCTCGGCGAGCTTGGCGTGGGCGCGAAGGTGAACGGCCTCGCCGTGAACCGGCATGAAGTTCCTCGGGTGCACCATGGCGAGCATCAGCTTGAGCTCCTCCTGGCGACCGTGGCCCGAGACGTGCACGACGGCGTTGGACTTGTCAAAGATCTCGCAGCCGATCTTGGACAGCGAGTTGATGATTCCCTGGACGCTCTTCTCGTTGCCGGGAACGGGCGTGGCGGAGATGATCACCGTATCGCCCTCGCAGATGGAGAGGCTCTTGTGCTCGCCGTTGGCCATGCGGGCCAGGGCAGAGAGCGGCTCGCCCTGGCTACCGGTGCACAGGACCACGATCTTGTCCTCGGGAATGTCGCGCAGCTCAAAGGCGTCGAGGATGTCCTCCTCGGCAATCTTGAGGTAGCCGAGCTGACGGGCAATCTTGGTGTTGGTAACCATGGAGCGGCCGGTCACGACGACCTTGCGTCCAACCGCCGTGGCGGCGTCGCAGACCTGCTGCAGACGGTGGATGTGCGAGGAGAAGCTCGCCACGAAGACACGCCCGGGAGCGTTCTTGATGATGTGGCGAAGGGCAGCTCCCACGGTTGCCTCACTCGGCGTAAACCCGGGGATGTTAGCGTTGGTGGAGTCAGAAAGCAGCAGGTCAACGCCCTGCTTGGCGTACTTGTTGATGGCGTTGTAGTTGGGCGTGACGCCGTCGATGGGCGTCTGGTCGAGCTTGAAGTCGCCCGTGTGCATGACCGTGCCGGCCGGCGTCTTGATGTAGATGCCAAGAGCACCGGGGATGGAATGGGTCATCGCAAAGAAGTGCAGGGTGAAACAGCCAAGGCTCACGCTGGAACCATCGGTGACCTCACGGAACTTGGGGCTCTTGATGTTGTGCTCGGCGAGCTTGCCCTCGACCATGCCCAAGGTGAGCTTGCTCGAGAAGATCGGCACCTTGCGCGTGAGGTCCATGAGAAGGTACGGCAGGGCGCCGGTGTGGTCCTCGTGGCCGTGGGTGATCACGATGCCGCGGAGCTTATGCTCGTTCTCGAGCACGTAGGTGTAGTCAGGCAGGACGAGGTCGATGCCAGGCTGGTTGTCGTCGGGGAACATGAGGCCGGCGTCGACGAGCACCATGTCGTCGCCGCACTCGAAGGCCGTCATGTTCTTACCGATGCCGTCAAGACCGCCCAGGGGCATGATCTTCAGGGTCGGGTTCTTTGCCATATGTGGAAGGTTTCCTTTCTGTCGATGTGCAAAACAAAGCGGCTACAAGCCGCAACTGTATGAGGTAAGTCAGCGAGCCCTCCCGAAACAGACAAGCCATAAGGCTCGAAGGAAGACGTCGCGAAGTTGCAGGTAAGAAGACCGTCTTTGGCCGGTATGTCACAAACCAAAGCCAACGATACGAAGCGAAGCGCAGTCCTCGAAACGGCACAGGCCGCACGCAGACCAAAACGCCCCGCCCAGCGAAAGACGGGCTTCTTTCGAGCCAAACAAGTATAGCAGCGTGGGGAGAGTCCCCAAAGGAACCCTCCCCACACAACACTAGGTTCGTGCAAAGGCTCTGGAACTAGCCCTTAGCCCTCGTGGTGACGACGCGGGGCACGGCCAGCGTTGCCGTTGTCACCGGGGTGACGACGCGGCTTGCGCTCGCCACGACGCTCGCCGTCGTGACCGTGGCCGTTGCCGCCCTTAGAGCCGCCCGGAACCTCGGGCTTGTCGATACGGTCGAGGCTGATCTTACCCTTCTCGTCGACCTCGAGGACGCGGACCTTGACCTCGTCGCCGACGGAGAGGACGTCCTCGACCTTGTCGACGCGGCCCTGGGCCACACGGGAGATGTGCAGCAGGCCGTCCTTGCCGGGGAGCAGCTCGACGAAGGCGCCGAAGGGCTGGATGCCCACGACGCGACCGTTGTACTCCTCGCCCACCTCGGGCACCTTGACGATGGCCTTGATGCGGGCGGCGGCATCCTGAGCAGCACCGTCGGTGCCGGCGATGAAGACGTTGCCGTCCTCCTGGATGTCGATCGTGGCGCCCGTGTCGTCCTGGATGCCGCGGATGACCTTGCCGCCGGAGCCGATGACGTCGCGAATCTTATCGGTCGGGATCTGGATGGTGATGATCTGCGGAGCGGTGTCCTTGGGGGTCTCACGCGGGGCCGGGATGGCCTCGAGCATCGTGTTCAGGATGAACGCGCGGCCCTCGTGAGCCTGGTGCAGGGCCTGGGAGAGAATCTCAGGCGTGAGGCCGGTAGCCTTGTTGTCCATCTGCATGGCGGTGATGCCGCGCTCGGTACCGGTGACCTTGAAGTCCATGTCGCCGAGGAAGTCCTCGAGACCCTGGATGTCGGAGAGGACGACGGTCTTGCCGTTCTCCTGGATGAGGCCCATGGCGATGCCGGAAACGGGGCGCTTCAGCGGCACGCCGGCGTCCATGAGGGAAAGCGTGGAGCCGCAGGTGGAAGCCATGGAAGAGGAGCCGTTGGACTCCATGACCTCGGAGACCACGCGGATGGTGTAGGGGAAGTCCTCCTCGGAGGGAAGAACCGGGAGAAGGGCGCGCTCGGCGAGGTTGCCGTGGCCGATCTCGCGACGCTTCGGGCTGCCCATGCGGCCGGTCTCGCCGGTGCAGTACGGCGGGAAGTTGTAGTGGTGGATATAGCGCTTGCCATCAACCGGCTCGATGGTGTCGAGGCGCTGCCACTCGTTGAGCATGCCGAGGGTGCAGACGGACAGGACCTGGGTCTGGCCGCGCTGGAACAGGCCGGAGCCGTGAACGAGCGGCAGGTAGTCGGGCTTGACCATGAGCGGACGAATCTCGTCGGCGGCACGGCCGTCGACGCGCTCGCCAGTCTCGACGACCATGGTGCGCATGGCGTGCTTCTCGAGGCTCTTGAGCTCAACCGGAATCTCGCGGCTGTACTGGGCCTGCTCCTCGGCGGTGAACTCGGCCTTGATGGCGACCTTCAGGGCCTCGGCCTTGCCGATGCGGGAGAGCTTGTCGCTGTCCTTGAGAGCGGCCTCCATCTCAGCCATGTGAGCGAAGACCTTCTCGTGGACGTACTCGTTGGGCTCGTCGTAGACGTACTCGCGCTTGACGATGGCGCCGTTGGCCTCCTCGTACTTGGCGAAGAAGGTCTTCTGCTCGGCGCAGAAGGCGGCGATGGCCTCCTGGCCAAAGGCCATGGCGGCAAGCATGTCCTCCTCGCTGATCTCGTCAGCGGAAGCCTCGAGCATGGAGATGAAGGAATCAGAGCCAGCGAGCTCGAGGTCGAGGTCGGAGGCGTCGCGCTCCTCGTAGGTGGGGTTGACGATGAACTCGCCGGTCTCGGGGTCGCGGCCGATGCGCACGCAGGCCAGCGGGCCCTCGAAGGGCACGCCGCCGACAGTGAAGGCAGCGCTGGCAGCCATGATGCAGATGGTGTCGACGGGGTTGACCTGGT
>CAVHWW010000060.1:0-8040 GCA_963639715.1 Acutalibacteraceae bacterium | reverse complement strand
GACGACGGGCATTTTCATGTGCCGAGGAGGTCCCCTTGCGGGGGCCTCCTTTTTTGTGCCTGCGCTGCGGATATGAGCTAGTGGCGTGACGGTCTTCCTAGGTCTTCTCCTAGATCACGTCTAGGCCAGCGTTTTGGACCTGGAGGGCTGCATCAGTTGATGGGTTGTCGCAGATAAGCGCATCGAACTGACTAAAGTTGGCGAAGTGATAGCTGCCAATGGCGCTGAACTTGCGCGATTCGCAAAGTATGTAAGATTTTCCAGCCCTCTCGACGGCAGCGATTTTCATGAGGCCGTCGTCGGTGTCGTAAGTCGTGAATTCCTGAGCATCGATGTCGACGCCGTAGGTGCCCATGAAGGCAGACTCAAACCTAAACCTACTGATTCCTTCGAGGCTCAAGGCTCCAAGGAAGCTGTTGAGCTCAGGGTGCATAGTGCCGCCTGGGCAAATAGCGGTGACCTTAGGTGACTTTGCGAGTGCGCCAAGAATCTCAACCATGGGCGAGACGATGGTGCACTCGATACCTGCATTGGCTATTAGCTTTGCAAGCTGCACGTTCGTGCTTGAGATATCTAGGAAAATCGTTTGCTTGGGCTCAACGAACTGCAGGGCCTTTTGGGCTATGGCCTGCTTTTCGGGTTGATTGAGGTCGAGCCTGTTATTGATGTTGCGCTCATAGAGGTTCTCAATACGGGTGGCTCCGCCGTAGACGCGGCGACATTTGCCTTCTGCGGAGAGCGATTTGAGGTCTTTGCGGATGCAGTCTTCAGTGACTTCAAACCTTTGCGCGAGATCAGAGACGGTAACTCGACCATTAAGTTCGAGCAGTGAACAAATCTGACTCTGTCGTTCTCCTGGGAACATGATGACCTCTTAGCTCCGGTTTCTTGCTCTGTCTTGTTTCATTATACGAATTTGGATGAAATTACGTGTTGTTGAGACAAAGTAAGAATTACTAATTGCAAAACAATACAAACCTCTCTATGCTGATACAAAACAAGCCTTGTGGCTTGGTTGTCTATGGGAGGACAAATGCTTACTGCTCGCACGAAGGCCATCAAGGACTCTCTTTTCGAGAACCCCCGCCAGGTGTCTCTTGAGCGCGCGACGCTCTATATGGAGAGCTATAAGCAAACTGAGGGCGAGCCGGCTATTATCCGCAGGGCCAAGGCCTTTGCCCACCTTTTGGCCAACCACGAGATTGTCGTCGACGAGTATGATCTGCTCGTTGGCAACCGCACTCCCACGCCTCGCGCCGGTGTTGTTTCGCCCGAGATGTCTCCCTACTGGATCCTCGACGAACTTGATAATTTCCCGACGCGTCCTCAGGACAAGTTCGAGATGTCTGAGGAGGATAAGACCTATTACCGCGAGGTGCTTTATCCCTTCTGGTCGGGCAAGTCTTTGAATGACTGGTATACGGCTCATGCAGATGAAGAAGTCCTCGAGGCCCAGAAGACCAAGATCTTCGCGGTTGCTCAGACGGACAAGGGGCAGGGCCATATCATCTGCGATTTCCCGCTCGTTCTTGAGAGTGGCTTCGGCGGCGTGCTGGCCGAGGCACGGGTTCGTCTTTCTGAGGAGCCTGAGAATGACTTCCTCAAGGCTGCGGTTATCTGCCTTGAGGCTGTCGTTGCTTACATTCACAGGTATGAGGGGATCGTCCGCGAGCTTGCGGCAACGGCCGAGCCGAAGCGCGCCGCTGAGCTCGAGCGTATTGCCGAGGTGCTTGCCCACATTGCGACCGAGCCTGCGCGCGACCTCTATGATGCGCTTCAGCTTGTGTGGATGACTGAGGTTGTCCTCGAGCATGAGAGCAACGCCAGCTCGCTTTCGCTTGGTCGTATGGACCAATACCTGCTGCCCTACTACGAGGCTTCTCTTGCCGCGGGCGAGTCTGCCGAGTTTATCCGCGAGCTTATCCAGTGCTTCTACCTGAAGACGAACACCATCGTTTTCATTCGCTCTACTGCGAGCGCCGCGTTCTTTGCGGGATTCCCGTCAGGCTTCAACCTTGTGGTTGGCGGCGTGGACGAGCAGGGCAATGATTGCTCGAACGAGCTCTCTTACCTGTTGCTCGACATTCAGAAGGACACGCGTCTGCCACAGCCCAACCTGTCGGTGCGCGTGCACAAGAACCTGCCAGAAGACCTCCTGAACAAGGCGTGCGAAATTATCCGCCTGGGCGACGGCCTGCCTCAGTGCTTCAATGACGAGACCAATATCGACGCCTTCGTGAATCGAGGCATCTCCTTGGAGGACGCTCGCGACTACGCCGTGGTTGGCTGCGTTGAGCTCTCCATCCCTGGTCGCATGTATGGCCTGCATGACATCTCGATGTTCAATATGGTCCGCTGCCTGGAGCTTACGCTCGAGGCTAATCCGGAGGGCTTTGGCTCCTTCGACGAGCTTGAGCGCGCGCTTGAGCAGACGATTGCTAAGTACGTCGAGCTTATGGCACGTGGTTGCAACGTGTGTGACATGGCCCACCGCGTCACTTCGCCCACGCCGCTGCTCTCGAGCCTTGTGGCCGACAGCCTCAAAAACGGCAAGGACATCACTGAGGGCGGCGCGCGCTACAATCCCTCCGGCGTGCAGGGCGTCGGCACCGCCAACCTTGCGGATTCCCTGCTTGTGATGAAGCAGGCTGTTTTTGGTGAGCTTGCGGACGGCTCCAAGGTCGAGCCTGTCATCTCCTACAAGGAACTGCTTGCTGTGCTGGAGCGTGACTGGCAGGGCGAGGGCGACGAGAAGCTTCGCCAGACGTTTATCAACCGCTACGACAAGTACGGCAACGATGTTGATGAGGTTGACTACCTCGGCTCTCACTTCCTCGAGTTCTACTGCAAGGAAGTCGAGAAGTACGACAACGTGCGCGGCGGCAAGTTCCAGCCTGGCAGCTATACCGTCTCGGCGCACGTGCCGCTGGGAGCGGCCTGCGGTGCCACGCCCGATGGCCGTCGAGCCCACGAGCAGCTTGCCGATGGCGGCCTTTCGCCCATGGTCGGTCGCGATCAGCACGGTCCGACCGCAAGCCTTAAGAGCGTGAGCAAGCTCAAGAACGAGCTCGATTCCAACGGCAGCCTGCTCAACGTGAAGTTCTCGCCCTCCTCGCTTGCGGGTGAACTAGGTATCCAGAAGCTAGCAGCTTATATCCGTGCCTTCTCGCGCCTGGGTCTTCAGCACATTCAGTTCAACGTTGTGGACAAGGCCACGCTCATCGAGGCCCAGGAGCACCCCGAGGAGCACCGCGACCTCGTTGTTCGCGTGGCTGGCTATTCCGCGATGTTCGTTGAGCTTTCGAAGACGCTGCAAGATGACATCATCAACAGGAGCGAGCATGTTCTCTAGCGCTTCTGACATACAGAAGCGCAAGGGGAGCGCGGGCGCAGATTTGGGCGAATGCACAACTGATGCTCTGGACGCCGTCGCGTGCGAGGCGGGCGCTGCTGCGCCAAGCCCTGCTGTGAGCGAGTCGGGCGCTGAGGCTGTGGCCGACGCGGACGCCCACACCGAGCTGGAGGTGCCGACGCTGTGCATCACCAACGTGCAGCGTTACTCCCTGCATGACGGCGGCGGCATTCGTTCGGTCGTCTTCACCAAGGGCTGTCCCTTCACGTGCCCCTGGTGCTGCAACCCCGAGAACCTGAGCTTTTCTCCCGAGGTTTCCTGGAAGCGGAGCCTTTGCATCGGCTGCTCCGTTCGAGAAGACGGCGTTCGGGAGGCCAATGGCGCCCCTTGCAGCGTTGCTCCCGAGCTGTGTCCGACAAAAGCCAAGGAGCGCCTGGGCGAGGTTCGTACGCCGGCGAGCCTGGCGGACGAGCTGCTGCGTGACCTAGTCTTCTTCGAGGAGAGCGGCGGCGGTGTCACCGTCTCTGGCGGCGAGTGCATGGCTGGCAAGGGTAGACAGCGAGCTGTTCTCGAACTGCTTGGCCTCGTCCATGAGAAGGGCGTCCACACGGCGCTCGAGACGACGCTGGCTACGAAGTTGTTTGTGGAGCCGGCGGAGCTTGTGGCCGCTTGCGACCTGTTTCTGGTGGACTTCAAGATCGCTGATGTGGCGCTTAGCAAGGAGGTCCTGAACCTCGATACCGCGGCGAGGGATGCCAACCTGGCTGCTATTCTTAGCGAAGGGGCCAACGTCATCGCGCGTCTGCCGATTATCCCGGGGTTCACCAGCTCCGACGCGTGCATTCAGGCAAATGCTGCGCGCGCCGTTGAGCTTGGCATCCTTAGGGCTGACATTTTGCCGTTCCATCAGCTGGGAGAGAGCAAATATGCCTCGCTCGGCATGCCATACGAGATGAAAGATGTCCCTCAGCTCGGCGAACAGGACGTTCAGAGGGCTGTAGACATATGTACCAATGCCGGACTTAAGGTGGTGGTGCGCGGGGAGTAAGCAGCTTGTCCGCACCGTCCACTGGAAAGAAAACGTTCGAAAGGAAAGAAGAATGGAATTCATCCTCGACACCGCCGATCTTGACGCCATCAAGGAGTACGACTCGCTTCTCAACGTGACCGGCGTCACCACCAACCCCACGATTATCACGAAGTCGGGCAAGCAGCCTGAGCAGGTCATCGCCGAGATCGTTGACTACCTCAAGCCCGAGCAGAAGTTCTTCGTCCAGGCCGTCTCCACCGACGTTGAGGGCATCCTCGCCGAGGCCCGTCACATCTGCGGCCTGCGCGCCAAGAACACCTACGTCAAGATCCCCGTCACCCGCAACGGCCTCAAGGCCATCAAGGCCGCCAAGGCCGAGGGGCTCGGCGTGCTTGCCACGGCCATCTACTCCGCCGACGTCGCCTTCCTCGCGGCCCTGAACGGCGCCGACTACCTGGCTCCCTACGTCAACCGTATGTGCAACTACGGTGACGGCATCGGCCAGACCATCGACCTGATTCAGATGCTCGCCGCCCAGGGCCTCGACACCAAGGTCATGGCCGCCTCCTTCAAGAACGTTGAGCAGGTCCACGAGCTCATCGCTGCTGGCATCCAGGCCGTCACCGTTCCGCCCGAGGTCGTCAAGCAGATGCTCGACCACCCCGGCATCGAGATTGCCGTCAGCGAGTTCACCGCCAACTGGGACAAGGCCTACGGCCGCAAGACCCTGCTCGCCTAAGTTCTCGCAGGCTGCATAGCTAACGAAGGGCGCCTCGTTCACGTCGAACGAGGCGCCCTTTTGTGCTACGGGATTGGCTTGAGGCCGGCTTTGGGCGGCTGGCGCTGCTTCCGAGTGGCCGATGCTACTTCCAGCCGAAGTCGGCGAGGCAGAGGTCGACGTCCTCCTCGAAGGTGCCGAGCTCGATGCCGGCGGCGACAATCTTCTCGTTGTTGAGACGGAAGTCGCGGAAGCGGTCGGCGTAGCGCTCCTTGTTGGGCAGGATGCAGCGCTCGACGGACTCGGGCGTGGTGAGGCCGCAGGCAACGAGCTTGTTGGCTGCGAGCACGGCGGCCTCGTAGGTGGTCAGATCGTTTGCGCTGGCGAAGTTGTAGACGCCGCTCGGTAGCTCGCAGACCTTGTCGAACTGGCCCGCAAGGCGCTGCGCGTAGGTCATGCAGCGCTTCTCGTTTGCCGTGAAGAGTGTGGGCGTGTTGGTGGTGAGGGCGCGAATGACATTGCCGAGGATGCCGGGGGAGGGCTTTACGCCCGGAAGGCCCAGGCCGAACATCCAGGAGAGACGCAGAATGACGTAGTCTTTCATGTTCTGCTGCATCCAGGAATCGACTTCGGCCTTCTGCTGGCCGTAGGCCGTGACGCAGCAGGGTTCCTCGTCTTCTGAGAAGGGCGCGCCGGCGTTGGGCTCCTTGCCGTTGAAAAGCTGCTCGGTGGAGATGAACAGCATGCGCTTGCCGCGGGCCTTGCATGCCTTTGCAATCTCGATGGCCGAGTCACAGTTCACGAGATGCGTGCCGGCTGGGTCATTCTCGCAGTCGGCTGTTGTGGCGTTGGCGGCGGTGTGGAAGACGAGGTCGAAGTCGAGCTCGTCGAAGAAGGCCCGGACGCTGGCGGGGTCGCTGTAGTCGACGTCGCTGCGGCTCACGCGAACGAACTCGAACTTGTCTGCGTTGTAGTGCTGGACGAGGCTTGCGAGGTATCCGTTCGCTCCCGTGATAGCCATGCGCTTCTTCATGTGTAATTTCCCTTCTGCGGACTTACGCCTGCCTACACTGCGTCCGCGGTGTTTGTGCTTGAGAAATGAGGGTTACTGCCCGGCAGCGGAGCTAGGGCCTGTAGCTCTGTAGCACGCGGCAATTGCCGCAAACGGTGTACTCGCCAATGCATGCGGGAATGACGGCCGACATCGTGTAGGGGAGCTCGACGTCTCCCTCGCGGGTCTTTATCGTTGCTTCGCCGTGGACGCAGGTAAGCACCTGATAGCGGTTGCCCTTCTCGACATGCCACTGGCCAACGACGTCGACGACGTTCGAAGTGAATAGGCGGTGCTCAACGCCCGTCCTCACCTGCGTTTCGGCGGAACCGTCGTAGGTTCCGAGGTGGCGGACGCTCGGCTCGTTTTCGGTCTTGAGGACGTCAAAGCCCTTCTCGACGTGCAGCTCGCGGCCGCGGCCCCAGTCGCACAGGCGGTAGGTCGTGTTGCCGAACGAACCGATCTCCACGGCGAAAATACCAGGTCCCAATGCGTGCATGGTGCCAGCGGGGATAAGGATGAAATCGCCCTCGTGCATCTCAACGCGCTTGCCAAAGCGGTTTCCGATGGTGTCGTCGGCTGCGGCGGCGCGAAGGGCGTCCATATCGTTGGTTGAGCACCCGGCGATAAGCTCGGCGCCAGGCTCTGCGTGGAGGATGTACCAGCTCTCGGCTTTCTCATGGTCGCCCTCGGCCTTCTGCGCGTAGGCCTCATCGGGGTGAACCTGGACAGAGAGAAACTCCTTGGGGTCCATGGAGACAACCTGGATCGTGGCGTCGTCTTCGAGGTCTCCGATGACCTCATCGTGGTGTTCGGCAATAAGCTGGTCGAACTTCATGCCTGCGTAGGGGCCATTGGCGACGGTGGTGCAGATGCCTTCGTGAGCCGTGACGTCAAAGGCCTCGCCATTGTTGATGTCGCCGCCAAAGGGCAGGTTACGCGCCTGCGAGATGCGGGTGCCGCCCCAGATGGGCGAGATATAGGTTGGCTCAAGAAGAATTGGTCCCATGGTTTCTCCCTTATAGCGGCGGATGTGCTTGCGGCGAAATGCGCTTATCGACGGAGGCACGTTGGCATGCCCCTTGGGGGCGTGACGTCCCTCGGCATGCGGGGCGTGCACCCCTCAAGAGAAAAAACGGCCGCCGCTCGTGGGCGACGGCCGCAGCAGCCTACAGCTCGATGGATTCGATACCCTGCTCCTCGAAGCGACGGCGGAGCTCATCGATGATCGGAATGCCGGCAGAGCAGCCGATTCGCGTAGCGCCGGCGCGAACCATGTCGAGGAAGGTGTCGGCGTCGCGAATGCCGCCGGCGGCCTTGACCTGCACCGTGTCGCCGCAGTTGGCCTTCATGAGGGCGACGTCCTCAACGGTGGCGCCGCCGGTGGAGAAGCCGGTGCTGGTCTTGATGAAGGTGGGGCCGACCTCACGGGCAATTTGGGCGAGCTTGATCTTCTCGTCATCGGTGAGCAGGCAGTTCTCGAAGATGACCTTGGAAGGAATCTCTTCCTCGCGACCCTTGCTGGCCTCGCGGCAGACCTCGACGATCTGGGTCATCTCGTCGGTGATGTAGTCCCAGTTGGCAGCCTTGACCTCGGTGAGGTTCACGACGTAGTCAATCTCGGTGGCGCCGTTGGCGATGGCGTCCTTGGTCTCAAAGACCTTGGAGGCGATGGAGGTCTGGCCGAGCGGGAAGCCGATGGCGGCGCCTACGTGGATGTCGGTGCCGGCAAGGAGCCTGGCGCAGCGCGCGGACTGGCCCGAGTTGATGGCGACCATCTTGAAGTGGTAGGTCTTGGCCTCGTCGCAGAGCTTGGCCATGTCTGCCTCGGTCGCATCCGGGTGCAGGTTGGTGTGATCAACAAGGCGAGCGAGGTCATCGAGGGCGTA
>CAVHWW010000059.1:0-17312 GCA_963639715.1 Acutalibacteraceae bacterium | reverse complement strand
GCTTGATGCTGAGCGCGCTGAACTGCTCGCCGGCCTCGTCATCCAGGTGCTCCACATAGTGGAAGAGCTTGGCTTCAGCGAAGCGCTGCGAGGTGGCCATCTTTTCGAGAATCTGCGGGGTGAGGGGAGAGACGAGCCCGCCGGGAGCACCGCCGTCTTGCGAGTCCTTATGCTTCTCGGCAAAGCGCTTGGCGGCTGCCCGCACGGTCGCGCCGGCTCCCTCCTCAGGCACAATGCCGTCGAGGTGCAGGTACGAGAGCTGGCAGAGCACGAGGCTATCTACCTCGTTGAACGGGTCCTGCTCAAGGCTAAGGTCACCTCGCCAATCGAGGTAATCAAGTATGTTTCCCATGCTTCCTCCCGCCACTCGTTTTCCTTACTGTACCCATGCGGCGGGCCGTTCGGTTCGTTTCGCCAATGACAGCCGAGCTCGGCACCTCGCGCCCTTCTTCGCAGGCCGCCGAAACACGCCCCGCCTCCTCGTAAGCCTCAGAGGTGGTGTGCCTACTACTCCGTCAGCCGCCGAAGCGGCATATCCGCTAAGCAAACATTCCGCAGCGTCCGTCGCCTCGTTTAGTGGCAAGACCTCGCCCGCGAGGACGTTTGTGTGCGGATATGCCGCTTCGGCGGCGCGCGGTCACAATTGATTGCGGGAGCGTTTGGCAATAACGGCAACGGAAGGTAGAGTGGGTTCCTGATGGGCCCGGGATGACCGCTGATTCAAGTCACCGGGCCTAAATTTGTATCTACAGGAGGAGCCTGATGACGTATGCGCTCCTGCCTTCCGGCGCCGACGTGCGTTGTGAGCGGGAGGAGTGCTCCGTCACAAGCTACCAAGATCATCGCGCGCACGAGTAGGCTTTCAGCTTCGCGGGAAGCCAAGGTGCCTTGTTGTTAGATGGCTTGCCGCTCGCGGGCGTGCGGCTGCCTTTGGCGGGCCGTTTTGGACGGCCATGAAACTCGTTGTCAGGTTTGCTCGCCAGCTGCTTTTGAGCCCTGCTTGGCCGCTAGTATGGGGAGCGTAAAAACGGCATGGCACGGAGGAATGATGGCCGCAGAAGAGACTTGGACCATAAAGCGCTGCCTCGAGTGGACGCGCGACTATCTTGGCCGCAAGGGCGACGAGCACGCGCGCCTTTCGGCCGAGTGGCTGCTGAGTACCGCTACCGGCAAGGACCGCACGGGCCTCTATATGGCCTTTGACGAACCGCTTTCCTCTGATGAGCTTGCCCGCATGCATGACTTCGTGGCTCGTCGCGCCAAGGGCGAGCCGCTGCAGTACATCTCCGGCAAGACGAGCTTCCGCTTCATCGACGTCGCTTGCCGCGAGGGTGTTCTCATTCCGCGCCCCGAGACCGAGCTTTTGGTAGATGCCGCGCTCGAGGGCGTTGACGCCGCGAGTGCCGCCAGCCTTGTTCGCGTGCTTGAGGTGGGCTGCGGAACGGGTTGCGTAAGCTGCGCCATCGCAAGCGAGCGCCCCGGAACGCTCGTGACGGCGACCGACATCTCTCCCGTTGCTGCTGCCCTTGCGCGCGAGAACCGCGATGCCCTGGGCCTGGCCGACGCCGTGGACGTTATCGAGTGCGACCTCGTTTCCGGCGTGCCGGCCGAGCTCATGGGAACCTTTGCGGTGCTCGTCTCCAATCCGCCCTATATCCCGTCTGATGTCATGCGCCAGCTTCCTGCTGAGGTGGCCGACTTTGAGCCTGAACTTGCCCTCGCGGGAGGGGAGGACGGTCTCGATGTCTACCGCCGACTGCTCGAGGCGGCTCCTGCTGTCCTTATGCCGGGTGGAATGCTGGCCGTTGAGCTGCACGAAGGTTGCCTTGAAGCCGCCGCGGACCTTGCCCGCGCCCAGGGAGGCTGGTCGCGCGTGGAAGTGCGCCGCGACCTCACGGGCCGCACGCGCTTTATGGTTGCTGTTCGCGAGGGCGAGCTGCCCGCGGCCGAGCCCGCAACAAAGCCCGAGGGCAGGATTGTTTCCTGCTCGCAGGACGAGCCTTCTGAGGAGGTTCTCGCAGACGCCACGTCCGTGCTGGAGCGCGGCGGCGTGGTGGTAATGCCTACCGATTCGGTCTACGGCATCGGTGCTGCAGCTAGGCCCGATAATCCCGGTCATGCTCGCATCTTCGAGATTAAGCGCCGTGACCTCGCTCAGACCCTGCCCTTGCTCGTGTCAGACGCAAGCGAGCTCGCTCGTCTTGCCGCCGACGTTCCGCAGTGGGCGGCCGAGCTGGCCGAGAAGGCCTGGCCCGGAGCGCTCACCCTCGTGGTGCAGGCGAGTGACGCCGTGCCGGCTGAGTTCTGCCGCCCGAATGGGACGGTGGCCCTGCGCGTTCCGGACTCAAACCTCGTACGCGAGTTGGCGCGCCGCGTGGGTCCGCTTGCCGTCACAAGTGCCAACACCCATGGCATGCCGGCCCCCGCTACCTCGGATGATATTGAGAGGCGCATTGCTGACGCCGCCGACCTCACGCTTGCGGCCGGCCCTACGCCCGCGGGTGAGGCATCGACCATCGTGGACGCCACGGGCGTCGAGCCCAAGGTCATCCGCCAAGGCGCGCTCGTTCTGTAGCGGGGTTTAGGCGACGCCTCCGCGACAGGGCCGCCGCGACGGGTTTGGCCTCGCGACCCGCGCGGGCGAGGGCCCGCGCGCAAGCCTGATCTGGAGCTTGCGCGTCGCTGCCCGCAGCTGTCCCTCGGCCGCCGCGCGGCTTTGCCGCTCGCCCGCCCATTTCGTCCGCCCGGCGCGATCCGTTTCCGCCCGCCGATGGGCATGGCTCGCTCGCGCTGCCGCGCTCCTACACTGTGCCAAAAAATCGCCGGAGCCTACGGCGTTCGAGGCAAGGAGGATTCGCATGGCCACGATCATGGACAGCATAATGAGCTCAGCAACAAGCCCCGCGGGCTCTCCGGGCACCTCGTCGCTCGGCTGCGTGATGGCGCTCGACGCCGGCACCACCAGCGTGCGCGCCATTCTCTTTGATGAGTTTGGCCACAAGGTCGGCGTGGCCCAGCGCCCGCTCACCATGAAGTACCCGCACCCCGGCTGGGTCGAGCAAGACCCGGTCGAGATTCTATCGGCCCAGGTGGCCTGCATGGTCGAGGTGCAGTTCAGGAGCGGCATCCACTCTGACCGCATCAGCGCCATCGGCATCACCAACCAGCGCGAGACCGTCGTCGTTTGGGATCGCCTCACCGGCCAGCCCATCTACGACGCGGTCGTGTGGCAGTGCCGCCGCACCGCGCCCATAGTGGACAAGGTCGTGGCCGAGGGCCATTCGGACCTCATCCGCGAGCGCACCGGCCTCATCCCCGACCCGTACTTCTCGGCAACCAAGATCGCCTGGATTCTCGACAACGTCGAGGGTGCGCGCGAGATGGCCGAGGCCGGCGAGCTCATGTGCGGCACCGTGGACACCTGGCTCATCTACAACCTCACGCGCGGCAAGGTTCACGCCACCGACTACACCAACGCCAGCCGCACCATGCTCTTCGACATTCACAAGCTGCGCTGGGACGAGGAGCTTTGCGAGATATTCAACGTCCCGATGTCCATGCTGCCCGAGGTGCGTCCCTCGTCCGGCAGCTTTGGTGAGGTCAGTGCCGACGTCATGACGCACCATCCACCCATCGCCGGCGTGGCGGGAGACCAGCAGGCCTCCCTGTTCGGCCACTGCTGCTTTGAGCCGGGCAGCGTCAAGAACACCTACGGTACCGGCTGCTTCATGCTCATGAACCTCGGCGAGAAGGCCGTGACCTCGCAAAACGGCCTCGTGACCACCATCGGCATTGCTGAGGGCGGCCACATCGACTACGCCCTCGAGGGCTCCGTCTTCCAGGCGGGTTCGGTCATCCAGTGGCTGCGTGACGAGCTCCACCTCATCGGCAGTGCCTCTGAGACGGGCGAGCTTGCGGCCTCTGTTCCCGATACGGGCGGTTGCTACCTCGTGCCGGCCTTCACCGGCCTTGGCGCGCCCTGGTGGCAAAGCGACGCGCGCGGCCTCATCTGCGGACTCACGCGCGGCACTGACAAGGCGCGCCTCGTTCGCGCGGCCTGCGAGTCCATGGCCTATCAGACTTACGACATCCTCAAGGCCATGGAGGCCGACTCGGGCAACACCCTTTCGTCGCTCAACGTGGACGGCGGCGCCGCCAACAACGACTTCATCATGCAGTTCCAGGCCGACCTGCTCGGCATCGATGTCGCCCGTGCCGCCACGGCCGAGACCACCGCGCTTGGCGCCGCCTACCTCGCCGGTCTTGCCACGGGCTTTTGGGCCGATCGCGACGAGGTCGCCTCGCTTATGGAGGGCGAGAAGCGCTATTCGCCCGCCATGGATGCCGGGCGTGCGCAGCAGCTCATCGAAGGCTGGCACGACGCCGTGCGCCGTACTGTTTCCTAGTGTGTTTTGCCCGGCGTCGCCCTCATCCCCTGGGGCGGCGTCGGGCTTTTTATTTCGCGAATCCCGCTCTTTCTTCGTGAACCCCACTCTTTCGGATATAAGGTTTTCGACAGCCAGCGCCCCCTGCGGGCGTCAGGGGCTTTTGCCTGCTTGCGCGCCGCGCATGGGGCTGCATGGGTCTGCCGACCACATCGATGGCCGCCAGTTGTCGCGCGTGGTACGCTTTAGCTTGTTTGGGCGCAAAGCGTCATCTAACTCAAAGGAGAACACATGCGCATCGTCGTCGCTTCCGACCACGCCGGCTTCTGCCAGAAGGACGTTATCTGCGAGTTCGTTCGCGGCCTTGGCCACGAGGTTACCGACCTCGGCCCCGAGGACGCCGGCCGCGTCGACTACCCCGATTACGCCGTCAAGGTCGCCAAATGCGTTTCCGAGGGCACCGCTGACCGCGGCATCCTCATCTGCGGCACCGGCATCGGCATGGCCATGACCGCCGACAAGGTCCCCGGCGTGCGCGCTACCGTTGTTGAGTCCGACAACTTCGCTCGCCTCTGCCGCGAGCACAACGACTGCAACGTCCTGTGCCTCTCCGGCCGCTTCACCGCCCCGATGGACAACTGCAAGTTCATCGAGACCTTCCTCACCACCGAGTTCGGCGGTGGCCGCCACACTGAGCGCGTCGCCAAGATCATGGCTCAGGACTAGCGGCTTTGTCTGCAGGTATTCTCATCGTCGGCGCCGTCCTCGGCTTTGCGGGGGCGGCGCCGTTCGCCATCGTGCTGGCGCGCGCCGCTGCGGGCGGGCCCAAGGCGCCAGGTGTTCGCGCAGGCTTTGTCTGCATCGTTATCTCGGCGGCCATCGTGCTCATCGGGGCGGCCCTTGCCAACCGCGCGTGGCCCGGTTCCATGCTTGCGGTGGCCGTGAGCGCGGCGCTCACCTTCCTGTTCGCCGTTACCGGCGCAGCCATCTCCGCATGGAAGAACATGAAGTAGAGGCGGCCCTTAATTAGCGCCGAGACCCCTAATTTCAGTTCTGCCACAACTTCTTTCAGTTTTGCCACAATCGCGAACGTCGATGAAAGTCGCCACAGGATTTGGCAAAACGTTTCCCATTGGGTCAGAACGCCTACCTGCAACTTTACACATTATTGAGAATCCCGTGCTCAATGGCTTAAAAAAATGCTGACATTTCGATTTTGAAAGTGCTACTATTCCCTCTCGCTGATTGAAAACGCCGCTCGACACCAAGGTGCCTACGGGCACCTTTCGAGTTTTGTAGCCTACAAATTTCGGCGTGTTTGAATTCGAGTGTAGTTTTCATCGGCGAGGGGTAGAATCCCACACGCCGCGCGGGATGACCCCTGACGCGGATCTGAGGTAGCCGCGAAGCCGGCTGCCATGGGACAAGCGAAAGGACGCTGCATGTCTCCACTAGATAAGCTTCCCGAGGAGATCGACTCCCTTCTCGATGGCTTCATGTCCCACGCCCTCGTTGGCGACACGAACTTCGGCCTCACCACCTATACGTTCTGGCTTGCCGTTGCCCTCGTGCTCATGCTCGTTGTGCTCTTCGTCTTCAAGAAGAAGCAGGCTGCGAGCCTGGTGCCCCAGGGTCTGTTCGTCAACGGCGTCGAGTACGTGGTTGAGTTCGTTCGTGACGACATGGTCAAGTCCATCGTCGGTGAGGAGACCTGGAAGAAGCACTTCCCGTTCCTTGCGGCGCTGTTCTTCTTCATCGTCGCCAACTCCATCGTCGGCGTGATCCCCGGCTGCCACCCCGGTACCGGCACCATCGGTGTCACCGCCGCCCTGGCCCTGTGCTCGTTCGTCTACTTCATCGTGGTCGGCTGCAAGCGCCTTGGCCCCATCGGCTACATCAAGAGCCTGGCTCCCGAGGGAGTCGCCTTTCCGATCAACCTGCTCGTGTGGGTCATCGAGCTCTTCTCGACGTTCCTGCGCCTCATCACCCTGGCCGTCCGTCTGTTCTGCAACATGTTCGCCGGCCACGTCGTCATGGGCGCCTTCGCCATCCTGGCTTCGCTCTTTTTTGAGCCGATCCTGCAGGGCTTCTCGGTGATTGCCCTCGGCAACGCCGCCGCCTCGGTCTTCTGGGTCGCCATCCTCATCATCATCTACCTGGTCGAGATCATGGTCGGCATCATTCAGGCCTACGTCTTCACGCTGCTCTCGGCCGTCTACATCCAGCTCGCCGAGAACGGCGACTAAGCAAGGCATCTCGCGGGCCCGTGCCCGCTGTGCATAAAAACGCTCACGACTCGCCCGGCAACAGAAATCGCGGGCGACAGACAAAGGAGGAATCGTGGGAGCTATCGGTTATGGTCTTGGTGTTATCGGCGCCGGCATCGGCATTGGTCTCGCGGCCTATGGTGCAACGTCGGCTATCGCGCGCCAGCCTGAGATGCAGAGCCGTCTGTTCACGGTCTTCATCCTGGGCTCTGCATTCGTAGAGGCCCTCGCCCTCATCGGCTTCGTCGTTACCCTGATCGCTTAGGTCAGTACACGTCGAAAACGCTGAGTGGAGGCAACAATGAACAGCAACATTAAGAGGCTCGGCTGCGCCGGCAGCATCGCCGCACTCGCGGCGGCTCTTCCGACGCCCGCCCTCGCGGAGTCGCCTTCCGGCGCCGACCTGCTGCTGCCGAAGATGGCGGAGTTCATCCCCGCCCTCATCGCCTTCCTCGTGATCTGGGTCGTTCTCGCCAAGCTCGCTTGGCCTTCGATCCTGGGCATGATGGAGCAGCGCCAGCAGAAGATCCAGGAGGACCTCGACGCCGCGGCCAACGAGAAGGCCGCCGCTGAGAAGGACCACCGCGAGTACCAGGCCCAGATCGCCGCGGCCCGTCACGAGGCCGACGAGATTGTGGCCAAGGCCAAGCGCGAGGCAGAGGCCGAGCGCTCTCGCATCCTCGCCAAGGCCCAGGAGGACGCGGCTAACACGGTCGCCAAGGCTCACGACGCTGTGAGCTCCGAGCGCCGCAAGGCCATGATCGAGCTCTCCGGTTCGGTCGTCGACCTCTCTGTGGAGATCGCCAGCAAGATCATCGGCAACGACCTCAGCGAGGAGGCCCAGCGCAAGCTGGCCGAGAAGTATCTCGCGGAAGTGGGTGCCCCGCATGACGACGAAGCGTAGCGACCAGGAGAAGTCCGAGAAGTACGCTCGCGCGCTCATCGACGCGGCGCGACAGGAGGGCAGGGCCAACAAGGACCTCGTCCAGTGGAATCACGCCCTCAAGTTCTCGCCTGAGGTTCTCGAGACCCTTGCTGCCATGCGCAGCGAGGACGACCTCGACCTCGTCGACGACGTCGCTCGTACCTACAAGGAGATTCTCGACAGCGAGGACAAGACGGTTTCGGTCACCGTGACCACCGCCGTTCCGCTCGATGACGAGCTGCGTGCCAAGGTGCGTGCCAAGGCCGAGAAGGACCTGAACGCTCCGGTGTATCTGGTGGAGCGCGTCGATCCGTCCATCATCGGCGGCATCGTGCTCGAGGCTCGTGGCGCCCGCCACGACGCATCGGTGCGCGCCCAGCTCTCCAACATCCGCAAGACGCTCTCCTCGAGCTTTATGGGAAGTGATGATTAATGGCAGACAAGATCAGCTCCGAGGTGATCATGCGCACGCTGCGTGAGCAGCTCGCGCAGATCAACGCAACGGTCGATGAGCAGGAGGCGTCTGTCGTCACCGAGGTGGGCGACGGCATTGCCCACGTCTCCGGCCTGAAGTCGGCCATGGCTGGCGAGCTTCTGCAGTTCACCAGCTCCGCTTCTGGCAAGAGCGTCTACGGCCTTGCTCAGAACCTTGAGGAGAACGAGGTCGGCGCCGTTCTGTTCGGCGACGTCGACGCCATCAAGGAGGGCGACGAGGTCCGCACCACGGGCCGCGTCATGGACATCCCCGTGGGTCGTGCCATGCTCGGCCGCGTGGTGAACCCCCTTGGCCAGCCCATCGACGGCAAGGGCCCCATCAACACCACCGACACTCGCCCCATCGAATTCAAGGCTCCCGGCATCATGGAGCGCCAGCCCGTGTGCGAGCCGGTTCAGACTGGCCTTCTCGCCGTGGACGCCATGGTGCCCGTTGGCCGTGGCCAGCGTGAGCTCATCATTGGCGACCGTAAGACGGGTAAGACCGCCATCGCCATCGACACCATCGTCAACCAGGCCAACACCGACATGATCTGCATCTATGTCGCCATTGGTCAGAAGGCTTCGACGGTGGCCGCCATCCAGGGCACCCTCAAGGAGCACGGCGTTCTCGACAAGACGATCATCGTCGCCGCTACCGCCGCCGACTCCGCGCCGATGCAGTACATCGCGCCCATGGCCGGTGCCGCCATCGGCGAGTACTTCATGTACAACGACGCCAACGGCAACCCGGCTGATGCCGAGCACCCCGGCGGCCACGCCCTGGTCATCTACGACGACCTCTCCAAGCAGGCCGTCGCCTATCGTCAGATGTCGCTGACGCTGCACCGTCCGCCCGGACGCGAGGCTTACCCTGGCGACATCTTCTACCTGCACTCTCGCCTGCTCGAGCGCGCCTGCAAGCTTTCCGACGCCAACGGCGGCGGTTCGCTCACGGCCCTGCCGATCATCGAGACGCAGGAAGGCGACGTCTCCGCCTACATTCCCACCAACGTGATTTCGATCACCGACGGTCAGATCTACCTGCAGTCCAACCTCTTCTTCCAGGGTCAGCGCCCGGCCGTTGACGTGGGCATTTCGGTGTCGCGCGTCGGTGGCGCCGCCCAGCTGCCTGCCATGAAGCAGGTTGCCGGCACGCTGCGCCTCGACCTGGCGAGCTACGCCGAGAAGCAGGCCTTCGCCCAGTTTGGCTCCGACCTCGATGCCTCGACTCAGTACCAGCTGAGCCACGGCGCCCGCATGACCGAGCTGCTCAAGCAGCACCGTTACGCGGCTCTCGACGTCGCCGACCAGATCATCGTGCTGTTCGCCGGCAAGGAGGGCTTCCTGGACGACCTCGACGTCGAGCAGGTCTGCCCGTTCCGCGATGGCCTTGCCACCTACATGCAGGAGCGTCACAACGGCCTGCGTCGTGAGGTTCGCGAGGGCAAGATTTCTGACAGCGCCGGTGAGCGCCTCAAGGCCCACATCGCCAGCTACAAGAAGCACTTCTTGCTCGAGCACCCCACCAAGGCTGCCCAGGCTGAGGCCGAGGCTGCCGTTGCGGCCGAGAGCACCGACCAGGAGAAGGCGTAGGGCACCGGCTCATGTCGAATCTCCGCGAAATACAAAGGCGAATCTCCTCGGTCAAGGCGACCATGCAGATCACGCGCACCATGGAGATGGTCTCCACGGCCAAGATCCGCAAGGCGCTTGAGCGTGCCGAGGAGGCAGAGCCCTACAAGGACGCCATCAGCCGCATGATGGGAGCCGTCGTAGGTGCGTCTCTCGATGAGCGCCAGCCCCTGCTGGCGAAGCACCCGCAAGAGAAGAAGGTCCTCTTCATTCTCATGGCCTCCGACCGAGGCCTCGCGGGCGGCTTCAACTCCCAGCCCGAGCGCGATGTCCAGCGCAAGATGGACGCGCTCGCGGCCAAGGGCGTTGCCAGCGAGATCATCACGACTGGCCGCAAGCCCACCGACTACTTCACCTATCGTGGCGTCGAGCCGGTCATTTCCTTCGTTGGCACCTCGTCGGAGCCCACGATGGACCAGGCCGACCAGATTGCTACGTACGTGATGGATGCCTACGCCAAGGGCGCCGTCGACCGCGTTGAGCTCACCTACTGGCACGCCAAGAACCGCGTTGAGCAGCAGCTCGTTTGCGAGCAGCTGCTGCCGATTGACCCCGACGCGTTCAAGATGCCCAACGAGCCGCGCAACCCCGAGGCCCTCACCACGCTCGAGCACGACCTCAACAGCCCGTTCGAGTTTGATCCGTCGGCCTCTGAGGTGCTTGGCTACCTCATTCCGGCTTACGTGCGCACGGTGATCTTCCACGCCATGCTCGACTCGGCCGCTGCAGAGCATGGTGCGCGTCGTCGCGCCATGCACTCGGCCACCGAGAACGCAGAAGAGGTCATCACCGACCTAAGCCGTACCTACAACCGCGTGAGGCAGGGCTCCATTACCACCGAGCTCATCGACATCATCGGCGGCGCGTCCGCATTGGAGGACAACTGATGACAGAAACCACTGACAAGCGAACGGTGCTTGAGGAGGCGGCACTCGGCTACATGCGTCGAGGCGCCGGCGACGGCACCGTCATCCGCATCGTGGGCTCCATCGTCGACGTCAAGTTTGACGACCGCGTGCCCGCGATCTACAACGCGCTCGTCGTTACCGGCGAGTCGCCCATCGGCGCGATTAACGTCACGCTTGAGGTCGAGAGCGAGCTTCCGGGCAACGTTGTCCGCTGCGTCGCCATGGCCTCCACCGACGGCCTTCAGCGCGGCCTGCGTGTCCACGACACCGGCGCCCCGATGATGATGCCCGTGGGCGAGGCCACCCTCGGTCGCGTCTGGAACGTCGCCGGCAAGCCGGTCGACGGCAAGCCGATTCCCGAGAGCGTGCAGTACTACCCGATCCACCGTCCTGCCCCGCAGTTCCAGGACATCACCACCCAGACCGAGATCTTCGAGACCGGCATCAAGGCCATCGACCTTCTCGAGCCCTACGTCCGCGGCGGCAAGACCGGCCTGTTCGGCGGCGCCGGCGTTGGCAAGACGGTTCTGATCCAGGAGCTCATCAACAACCTCGCCCAGGAGCACGGCGGCACCTCGGTGTTCACCGGCGTCGGCGAGCGTACCCGAGAGGGTACCGACCTCTACCTCGAGATGACCGAGTCCGGCGTTATCGAGAAGACCTGCCTGGTCTACGGCCAGATGAACGAGCCGCCCGGAGCGCGTCTGCGCGTGGGCCTGGCTGGCCTCACCACGGCTGAGTACTTCCGTGACCAGGGCCAGGACGTCCTGCTGTTCATCGACAACATCTTCCGCTTCTCCCAGGCCGGCTCCGAGGTCTCCGCACTTCTCGGCCGTATGCCCTCCGCCGTTGGTTACCAGCCCACGCTGGCCACCGAGATGGGCGACCTGCAGGAGCGCATCACCTCCACCAAGGAGGGCTCGATTACCTCGGTCCAGGCCGTCTACGTTCCTGCCGACGACCTTACCGACCCGGCTCCTGCCACGACCTTCACCCACCTCGACGCCACGACGGTTCTGTCCCGTAACATCGCGTCGCTGGGCATCTACCCGGCCGTTGACCCGCTGGCCAGCTCCTCTGACGCCCTCGACCCGTCGGTCGTCGGCGAGGAGCACTACCGCGTGGCTACCGCCGTGCAGGAGCTTCTGCAGGAGTACACCGACCTCCAGGACATCATCGCGATTCTTGGTATGGACGAGCTCTCCGAGGAGCAGCGCCTGGTCGTGAACCGTGCCCGTAAGGTGCAGCAGTTCCTCTCCCAGTCGTTCCACGTCGCGGAGAAGTTCACCGGCAACCCCGGCTGCTACTGCCGCATCGAGGACACCGTCCGCTCCTTCGCCGCCATCGTCGACGGCGAGTGCGACGACATCCCCGAGCAGGCGTTCCGCTACGCCGGCACCATCGACGACGTGCGCGAGCGCGCCGCCAAGATTGCCGCCGAAGAGCACAAGGCTGAGTAGGGAAGGCACGGATGGAGTATCTAACCTGCAAGTTCGTGAGGCCCGACAAGCAGATCTTCGAGGGCAAGGTGGCCTCGATGACGCTCGTCACCTACTCGGGCGAGCTGGGAATCTACCCGGGCCACTCTTCAGAGATCTGCGCTCTTGGTGACGGTGTCGTGCGTCTCAAGCTCACGGCAGAGGATGGCGGCGACGAGTACGGCGTCGTGGTTTCGGGCGGTTATGCCGAGGTTCACAACGACACGGTCGTCATCATCGCCGACCACGCCCGTCGCTGCGACGACATCGAGCCCGAGACGGTCATCAGCACCCGTGAGAAGGCCGAGGCCGCCCGCGACGAGCTGCCTGAGGACGACCACCAGCGCGCCTACTACGAGAACAAGATTGCCTGGTGCAACCTGCTCCTCGCCCAAGCTGGCGATGTGCAAACGAAGGCCGAATAGCTGCGTGTTGACGCGTTAGCTGCTCCTTCGTCTACAATTGAGAGTTGGATGGAACCGATGGGCGTCCGAGTTCGGGCGCCCATCGTCTCATAAAAGGCATCAGGCGCCTCGGCGCTATTGACTAGGGGAGGACCATGGACGTTATCAAGGTCGAGGGAGGCCACCCCATTCAGGGCGAGGTTCGCGTCGAGGGCGCAAAGAACTCCGCCCTCAAGCTCATGGCCGCCACCATCATGGCGCCGGGCGTCAACACGCTCACCAACGTCCCCAACATCTCTGACGTACATGTTATGGGCAAGGTGCTCAAGCGTCTCGGCGCCACGATTGAGGTTGTCGACGAGCACACCCTCGTCATCGACACCACCAACGTCAGCAAGTGGGAGGCCCCCTACGACCTCGTCGTGAAGATGCGCGCCTCCACCGCCGTGCTTGGACCACTGCTGGCTCGCTTTGGCAAGGCCATCATCGCCATGCCGGGCGGCTGCAACATCGGCGCCCGCAAGATCGACATGCACATCCTCGGCCTCGAGGCCCTGGGCGTGAAGTTCGAGACCGCCCACGGCGACATCCACGCCGTTTCCCCCGACGGCATCCATGGCGCCAACGTGACGCTCGAGTTCGCGAGCGTCGGCGCCACCGAGAACCTCATGATGGCCTCGGTGCATGCAAAGGGCACCACCGTTATCGATAACGCGGCCCGCGAGCCCGAGATTGTCGACCTCGCCAACATGCTCAACGAGATGGGCGCCAAGGTGCGCGGCGCTGGCACCCCCGTCATCGAGATCGAGGGCGTCGAGGAGCTTCACCCCGTCACGCACGCCGTCGTGGGAGACCGCATCGAGGCGGGCACCTTCATCGCGGCCGCTGCCATGACGGGTGGCCCCATCCACGTCACCGGCTTCAAGCCCGAGCACCTCGGCCTCGTCCTCAAGAAGTACGAGGACATGGGCGTTACCATCGAGCGTGAGGAAGACGGCGTCGTGGCTTCCTCGTCCGGCCGCCTCAAGGCTGTGGACATCCAGACCCTTCCGTTCCCGGGATTCCCCACCGACATGCAGGCCCAGACCATGGCGATGCTCGCCATCTCCGAGGGTCAGTGCGTGGTGACCGAGAACATCTTCGAGAACCGCTTCATGTTCGCCGGCGAGATTGCCCGTATGGGCGCCGAGATTCGCATCGAGGGGCACCACGCCATCGTCCACGGCGTGAGCGACCTTTCCGGAGCTCAGGTGGAGTCACCCGACCTGCGCGGCGGTGCCGCCCTGGTGATCGCCGGCCTCGTCGCTGAGGGCGAGACGGTTGTCTCCAACATCCACCACATCGAGCGCGGCTACGAGCGCTTCGTCGACAAGCTCTGCTCGCTTGGTGCAAAGGTCTGGCGCGACACCGTGCCCGACGTCGACATCGAGGGCGAGGCCTAGCCTATGGCCACGCATCCCGAATGGGACCCGGGTACCACCGGGTTCTTCGACTACGATCGCACGAGCTCGGGCTCTAGCTACCACGAGCGCATGGTCGAGCGCCGGGCGCGCCGCCGCCTCATCATCGTGGTGGCGGTCGTCTTGGCCGTGGCGCTTGCGGTTGTGTGCGCCCTCGTGGCAACCTCGAGATAAATGGTAAGGTAAGCTAAGGCTAACTTTCTCCATCTGCCTTAGGGCGATGGTGACGCATATGGAGGTCATTGCATGAAGGTGAAGAACGAGGGGCACGCCCTTACGAGCGCCGGCGAGGATTACCTCGAGGCGATCTACTGCATCTTGCTCGAGCACCCCGGCGACGGCTCCGTGCGCTCGGTCGACGTCTCCGAGCGCCTCGACGTTTCGAAGGCAAGCGTCAACAAGGCGCTCACGGCTCTCAAGGAGGGCGGCTTCGTCGACCAGACTCGCTACGGCCGAGTTGAGCTCACCGAGACCGGCCGCGAGTACGCTGCCCAGGTCTGGCGCCGCCACCGTATGCTGCGCACCTTCCTTACCGTGGAGCTGGGCGTGGCCGAGGAGGTCGCCAACGAGGAGGCTTGTCTCATGGAGCACGCCCTGTCCGAGGACACCACCCAGCGTCTCATGGCGTATCTCGAACGTCAGGGCATTGTTATCGAGAGGTAACGGCCCAGCTCAGCTCCCCAATACTCCAAATCGTCAACTTGTTATTTCTGTGCAGGAGCGACAAAGGGCGCGGTCAAGGCAGTAGCATCCAAGCGCTGCACTACCAACTGGGTGTTTCGCCTGAGGCACTCGTGCACGTACGCACATACGTCGAATGGAGCATCGTGAAGGCAATCATCCCCGCCGCCGGTCTCGGTACCCGCTTTCTGCCCGCCACCAAGGCGGTTCCTAAGGAGCTTCTGCCCGTTCAGGGCCTGCCCGTGATTCAGCAGGTCGTCGAAGAGGCGCTCGCTGTCGAAGGCGTCGACGGCGTTGTTATCGTCAACTCGCACGATAAGCCTTCTGTTGAGGCTCACTTTGGCAAGGACGAGGCGCTTGAGTCTATCCTCGCGGAGCGTGGTAAGGCTCCCTTGGCCGAGTCTGTACGCCACGCGAGTGACCTTCCCGTCTCCTTCGTTTACCAGGACGACCCGCTGGGCCTCGGCCACGCGGTGCTCCAGGCTGCCCCCGAGATGGACGGCGACCCCTTCCTCGTCCTGCTCGGTGATTACTTCGTGCCCGGCCACGACATGTGCCGCCGCATGAAGGCCATCTCCGACGAGCACGATGGCGCTTCCGTCATCGCCGTCGCCGCTGTCCCCGAGGACCAGGTCTCTCGCTACGGCATCATCGCCGGCGAGTGCATCTCCGAGGGTGAGGCCGAGCAGCCCGGTGCCGTCTGGCACGTGACCGGCCTTGTCGAGAAGCCCGCTCCCGAGGACGCCCCGAGCCGCCTGTTCATCGTGGGCCGCTACCTGCTCTCTCCGCGCATCATGGACCTTCTGGCCAGCCAGGAGCCCGGTGCCGGCAACGAGATACAGCTCACTGACTCCATGCTTCGTCTGCTCGATGAAGAGGAGATGTACGCCCTCGTGGTCGATATCGACGAGGGTCGCGACACTGGCACCCCCGGTGCCTGGGCGGGCGTCGTTGCCCGTGCCGCGCTCGAGGACCCCTCCACGCGCGAGGCCTTCATCGAAGCTCTTGGCCCGGCGGTGGAGCTTCTCCACTAGTTTTGGGTACAAGCCCAGAGGAATTCAATCGCGACCCCGCAAAGACGAGTTCTTGCGGGGTCGATTAGTGACGAGCCCCATGGAGGCTTTTACGGATGGACGTAATCAACTTCGTAGGCGACGCATGGGAGGTCCGTCTCGAGGACGGCGACCCGCACGAGGACGCGCTCCGCATTGCGTCGGCCTTGGGAAGGCTTGTCCGAGAAGTGAACCCCGAGGGCACCGTCACCATCGGCTATGACACGCGCCCGCTGTCGGCTGCCCTTGCGCGCGAGATGGGCGAGGTAATCGCCGGGCAGGGCCTGGTGTGCCGCGTGTCCGACACGCATTGCCCTTCCACCGTCCTCGCCGCGTCGGTCCGCCGTGACCCCGAGGCCGCGGCCGGCATCATGCTGACGGCGGGCAACCGTCCTGCCGACTACTTTGGTATCCGCATTCGCATGGCCGACGGCTCTGCGGCGACCTCCGCAGACACCGACGAGCTCGAGGAGTACATCGTTCCCGAGCTTCCCTCGGTGCGCGGAGAGGTCGAGATGGTCGACCTTATGACCCGCTGCCTGGAAGAGACCTCGTCTTTTGTGGGTGGTGAAGCCATCAAGCAGGCCAGCCCGCTCATTGTCTGCGACCCCATGTACGGCGCCCTCACCGGTCATGCTGCCCGTCTGCTCGGTTCACTGGGTGCCCGCGTGGTCGAGATTCACAATGATGACGAGAAGGACTTTGGCGGCCTGCACCCCGAGGTGGCCGAGCCCTGGATCGACGATTGCGAGCAGGCAGTAGTCGACGAGGGGGCCGCGTTTGGTGTCGCCCTTGACGGCGCGGGCGAGCGCCTGGCGCTCGTGGATGACCTCGGCAGGCTCGTCTCTCCCCATAAGATGCTTGCGCTTGTCATGCGCTACCTGGTGCAGGAGCGTGGCATGAGCGGGCGGATGGTTGCCCCGGTCTTTATGTCCTCCGTCGTTCGCAGGCAGGCCGCGGGCCTTGGCATGCAGCTCACCATGACGCCCGCGGGCTACGCGTGGATGCGCGAGGAGATGCTTGCCGGTGACGTGGTGTGCGCCGGCGACGCCTTGGGCGGCGTGGGAATTCCCGCGATGAGCCTTGAGCGCAACGCTCTTGGCGCCGCAGCCGTGCTCGCGGACTACATCGCTCGCGACGGCCGCCCGCTGTCGCAGATCTCTGACGAGCTCGAGGCCGAGCTGGGGCACATGGAGTACGGCCGCAGGGACGTGCGCATGGGCTCGGGCGACATCCAGATGCTTAGGAACCTGCTGCCCGGCCTTAATCCTCCGAGCATGGCGGGGCTCGAGACCATTAGTGTGTCTCACTCCCGCGACAGCCTTCGTGCCGAGTTCGAGGGCGACTCCTGGGTGCTTGTGCGCCCCTCGCGCAGCAATCCCGTCGCGCGCGTTTACGCCGAGGCTCCCACCAAGGCCGAGCGAGACGCCCTGCTCGAGGCTGGCGCCGCCTTGGCGACCTCCCCGCTCTCCGTGGCGTAGAGCAGAGGCCTGCGGTGCGCGATCGGTTCGCAACAACATATAGAAGGACCCTCAGCGGCCGTCGGATCCCCGGCGGCCGCTCTTTGTGTGTGTGGGGGCGGGCCCCTCCGCCCCCACTTGTGTGCACCTTGTGGAGACGCCCGCCGGCCGTTGCGCGAGGCG
>CAVHWW010000058.1:0-11322 GCA_963639715.1 Acutalibacteraceae bacterium | reverse complement strand
CCGGGCTTCTTGCCTGCATCTCCGCCAAAGATGGAGGAGACGACCTTGCCAAAGCCTGCGTTTGTCGGAATTTGTTGAGCCATTCCCCTCCCCTATCTTGCGCCGTCTGTCACGGCAGTCGAAGACGTGTCGGGCTCGCCATACAAGGTGCCAAGGATGTCGCGCGCCACGTACATGGCACTAACCGAGCCGTAGCCGCCGTTGTCAACCACGGCAGCAATGGCATATTTGGGATCGTCTGCCGGCGCGTAGCAAACAAACCAGCCGGTGGGCTCGGCGTTGCCATGCTCGCCGGTACCGGTCTTTCCGGCGACCTTGATGGACATATTGGTGAAGTGCGACGCCTGCGACGCGCTCTCCTCGTAGATGACGCCCACAAGACCATCCTGGACGAGGTCGTAGTTAGACGAGCTCTCCTCGGGCGTAAGGTAGGTCTCGGGCGTGTAATCCTTGGTCGAGCCGTTGTCTCCCCTGCCAAGCACAGACTTAAGCACATGGGGGCGCCACATGGCACCACGGTTGGCAATGCCCATATACGTGCAGCAAACCTGCAAAGGCGTGACGAGGATGTCGCCCTGGCCAATGGAGATGTTGGTGTAGTCGCCGCCGTTCCACTGGCGCTCGGAATCTGGCCAGCTGGAGAAGTAGTTCCACTTCCACTCGGCGTCGGGCACGCGGCCGGCAGCCTCGCCGGGCAAGTCGATGCCCGTCGTCTGGCCGAGGCCCCACCTACGGAAGGTCTCCTGCATGCCGTCCTGCGTGTCGGAGTTGTAGAAGGACTTGGCGATCTCGTAGAAGACGACGTCGCAGGAAAAGGTGATGCCATTCCTGAGGTTGATATCGCCATGTCCGGTGTGCTGCCAGCACCACTTGCCGCTCGCCTCGCCAAAGCCGGTCCACCAGCCGTTGCAGACATAGGAAGAGTCGCTTGTGGCAATGCCATAGTTAAGCGCCGCAAAGCTCGTAAGGGGCTTGATGGTGGAGGCAGCCACAAACTGGCCGGCGACGGCTCTGTTCATGAGGGGATTGGCGGCGTCATCGCTCGACAGAGCATCCCAGTCGTCCTGCGAAATTCCTCCAACGAAAATCTCGGGCCTAAAACTGGGCGCGCTCGCCATGGCAATTATCTCGCCGTTTGTGACATCGATAGCCACCGCAGCGCCGGACTTGCAGCTCGTGACGCCCGCATCCTGGCGCTTCTTGATGATGGCGGCAAGCGACTCCTCAGCAGTCTTTTGAACGTCGAGGTCAATCGTGAGCATGATGTCAGAGCCGGCTTCGGCCGGGATGGTGGTCGAGTAGTCGGTCACATTGCCGTAAACGTCGACGTAGACGGTCTGTTCGCCACGAACGCCTTGGAGCACTTCCTCGTACTGGTACTCCACGCCGGCCTGGCCGCAGACATCGCCGTTCTCATAGGAGATGCCAGTTGAGGTCTCGGCGCTAGCATCAATCTGGTCTTGCGTGACGGTACCGGTATACCCGAGTAGGTGACAGGCGACCTCTCCCTGCGGATAGGAGCGCTGCGTTCGCTGCTCCACCGTGACCTTGGGGAAAACGTCGGCGTGCTCCTGGATATAGGCAACCGTAGAGCGCGGGACGTCGATGCAGACGGTGCGCGCGCTTTGGGCGCTCTGGGACGAGTCGGTTGCCCTGCGCTTGGCGGCCACTACCGGAATTCCCAAGACATTGGCAAGAAGCGTTATCTCGATATCGTCGTCTGCCACCTCGGAATAGGCGCAAACGGTGAGGCTCGGACGGTTCGTGACGAGCTCGACTCCGTTACGGTCGAGAATACGCCCCCTCGAGGCAAACGAGGAGACGGTTCTGGTGCGGTTGCTCTCCGCCTGTTGAGTGTATGAATCGGTATTTACGAGCTGCATCGACCAAAGTCGGGCAAGGAGCGCACCGATCACGCCGCCGGAAAAGATCCCCAGGCCAATGAACCTGCCCTTGAACATCTTTTCAGGGCTGGCGTCGCTACCGCCGTCGGCCCTCGGCGCCTGTCCACCGATATCCATCTTCATGGAGGTGGAACCAGTGTGGAAGAACAGGACGAGAGCAACGGCAATGGCCGCGCAGACGATAACGACCAGTATGAGGACGAAGGTGCTCGAACTCATGGGCTACAGGCCCTTCGTCGAGAAGCGAGAACCGCCCCGTGAACCCTTACCCGCTCCAAAGCCTGACGGGGTGGACCCAAAGCGAGCAAGCAAAAACGAGCAAATAGCGAACGCAACAACATCAAGAATGCAGCCGGGAAGCGCTCGTAGAAAGACGACGTCCACAAACGAGGACGCCTGGCCAAAAACGAGCAGCACGATGGCATAGACAAGGCCCACGACGACAGATACCGCCACAAAGATGGTTATGGAAGCGCCGGGATCGTCGGCAACGCGACTGCGTCCCGAGCTCGCAAGGGCAAAACCCACAAGCGTAAGGAGCAAGGCCATGAGGCCGATAGGGCCAGAGCCCGCGAGGTCATAGAAAAGGCCTGCCCCAAAGCCAATGGCGGGCGCCGAAGCGACGGGGCCGCCAAGGCAAGCCAAAGCGACAAACACTAGCGCCAGGTTGCAACGCCCGCCAACGAGCGCGACGTTGGGAACGATGGCGAGTTGAAGGATTGCGAGCACGATGCCGAGGCCCACGAGTGAGCGCTTGTTCTTGCTTGTGTCGTTGACTATCATCGCGCCCCCTACTCCTCGCCCGTATTGTCAGATTCAGTTGAGGCGGCATCGTCGGTAGACGCCGAGGTTGTGGAGGCAGCCGTGCTCCTGTCCTGCTCGTTGGCAGCCGCGGCATCCTCAGCACTGGCCTTCTGGTCATCAGAGATAGAGGTGATTACCAGGACTTCCTCGAGGTTATCGATGACCGTAAGCGGCTCGACTGTAATCTCGTAATACATGGAGCCGGAGGTCTTGGTGACGTTGGTGACGGTGCCGATGGGAAGGCCCTTGGGATACACACCACCCAGGCCGCTCGTGATGATGGTGTCCCCGACGGCAACCTTTTGGTCGCTGCGAACGAGCGTCATGCGAAGCGAACCATCAGGCGAGCCAACGATTTGTCCCTGCGCCCTGCTCGACTGAACCATGGCGGAGACGCCCGAACTCTCGTCGGTAATAAGTCTTACGGTGGCAGAAGACGGGCCGCACTCGCTTACCTGGCCGATGACACCGTTTGAGCTCGTAACCGGCATGCCGACAGCAATCCCCGCAGCCGAACCCTTGTCGATGGTGATGGTGGAAGTCCAGGAGTCACTCGACTGACCGGTGACGCGAGCCGCCGTGGAGGTGAGGCTGTATTGGTTTCTCAGCTGAAGAAGCTCGGTGAGGGTATTCGCCTGCTGCTCATACTCGGAAAGCTCGGCAACCTGGGCTTTGAGCTGCTCATTTTCAGCCTCGAGCTCGGATAGGGTCGCCGAATCAGCCGTGAGGTTACCCACCACGTTGCCGACGCCAGAGATTGGCGAGGCCACGAAGGAGCCCACAAGGCGAACGGGGCTGGCCACCGTCTGGAAGACGCCCCTCACGCCATGGAGCAGGCCAGAGTCGCCCTCACGAACGCCCACGACGAACATCGCAAGGGAAATGACGGTAAGCACAACAAGCGAGCGCGGGACCCCCGAAGAGGACCCGCGCCCAAGAGATGAGCTGGGTGCGGAAAAGCGCGGCATAGACTCGCCTTACTTGCCAGAGCTCTGAACGAAGCCGCCGGAGAGCGCGTTGGCCTCGAGCACCTTGGCGCAGCCGAGAACAACGTTCTCGAGCGCGGTGGGGCTCACGTTGACCGGCACGCCGGTCTCCTCGCGAAGACGCTGGTCAAGACCGCGGAGAAGTCCACCGCCGCCAGTGAGCATGATGCCGTAGTACATGAGGTCGCTGGCGAGGTCGGGCGGGGTAACGTCAAGGGCGTCCTTGACGGCCTTGGTCACCTGGTCGAGCGGCGAGTTGAGGGCTCGACGGATCTCCTCGGACTCGATGCGCACGGACTTGGGAAGGCCGCTCATGACGTCACGGCCATTGACCTCAACGTCAAGCTCCTCCTTGAGAGGGGCCGCAGAGCCGACCTTGATCTTGATGTCCTCGGCCGTGCGCTCGCCGATGGAGAGGTTGTACGCGTCGCGGACGTGCTCGAGGATGACCTGGTCAAACTCGTCACCAGCGGTGCGGATGGACTGGGAGACGACGATGCCGCCCATGGCAATGACTGCGACCTCAGTGGTGCCGCCACCGATGTCGACCACCATGGTGCCGGTCGGGTCCTCAATGGGGAGGTTGGAACCGATGGCGGCCGCCATGGGCTCCTCAATAAGGAACGCCTGGCGTGCGCCTGCCTGGATGGTCGCCTCGAAGACGGCGCGCTTCTCGACCGAGGTAACGCCAGAGGGGACACACACGACGACGCGGGGGCGCGGGCTCCAGGGATGACGGCGCTTGGAGGCCTTCTCGATGAAGTAGCGAAGCATGACCTCGGTGACGTCAAAGTCGGAGATGACGCCGTCCTTGAGGGGACGGATGGCCGAGATGGAACCCGGGGTACGACCGACCATGCGCTTGGCGTCAGCGCCGACGGCCAAGACGCGCTCCTCGCTCTGGTCAATGGCGACAACGGAGGGCTCGTTGATGACGATGCCCTCGCCGCGAACCGAGACGAGCGTGTTGGCGGTGCCCAGATCGATTGCGAGGTCTCCCCCGTACTCACCAAATATGCGGTCAAAGAACGACATGGCGTCCAATCCTTCTAAGCAGGCGAGCTAACTCGCCGGTGCAATGCAAAAACAGCGTAGCGCTAGTTCGCCTCAGCAGCGGTGTCTTCAGCAGAATTGGCCGAAACAGCTTCAGACTCCTGAGTCGACTGCTCAGCCGAAGACGATGAAGCATCAGATGAGCTTGCGGAGGAATCGTCAGCGGCGGAAGTGGAGGTCGAATTGGACGAAGAATTCGAAGTGGCGGCAGAGGTGTAAGTGGGCGTCACGCTAGTGACTTTCCAACCGAGACCATCGCGCACAAGACTAACGGTGTAGTCCTGAACACCGCCCGCAGCAAGACTGGCAGTGACAAGAACCTCAGAGGTGCCCACAGAACGGTCAACACCAGAAATTGTTGTCGTGGCTCCTCGAGGCATAATCGCCTCGATATCACTCTTGGAATCCTCGGATACCGAAGATGAGAGGAAGCTGGAAATATCGTTGCCGCTCGAGGCGGTGCTGAACAAATCAGAAGCGACGGCCTCCTGTGTCGGCCAGCCATAGCCATGGAAGTAGGCGAAGACTCCGCCGCCGGCAACCATAAGCACAAGGATGACAATAACCAAAAAGACCTTAAGGCCACGATGGTTGTGCTTGCGTCGAGCCTTGCGCTCGTTGCGGTCGGCTTTCATGAGGTCTTCCTCCGTTACGGAGAAGAAACCGGTGTCCTCGGGGCTGGGAATGAACTCGCCTGAGCGACCCATCGGATCGAGCGGATCATAGGCCGAAGCCTGAGCAGTCTGAGGCTGAGCGTTGGAAACAGCCGTAATCTGAGAATCGGATGCGCCATGGGCGGCGTCACCGTAGCCGGCGGCATTAAGCATCTGATCAGTCTCTGAAGGAGTAGAGCCCAGCGAGGCGTTCAGCGCACGCTGCGCCGCAGTATAGGCAGACTGCTGTTCAGCAGTGAGCTGGCAGGTCGGATCGGACACGGCATGCCCAAAGGCGTCAGCAGCCTCGGCAAGCCTGTTTTGAGCCATATAAGCCTGTCCAAGCAGCGCGTTGATTGCGCCCACGCCATTGCCCGTGGAAAAATCAAGTGCGGTGCGGTATGCATCAACCGCATCGTTGGGCCGTGCGAGCTGCATGAAGGAATTACCAAGTTTCACGAGGGATGCGGAGGGCTCGGGGTTCGACTCGTCGATGGCTGCGGCACGCCAAGCGCTTGCAGCCTCGGCAATCATTCCCTTCTTGGTGAAGACGTTACCAAGGGCCACATATGCCTTGTACGGTGTGGGATAGCTGGGGTCAGAGACAGCGGCCTGAAAGCACGAGATGGCCGCGTCATTCTGGCCGGCTGCCATAAAAGCACGTCCACGGTTGCAGTTGAGCGCGCCGACGTGACCGTATGAAGCGTCAGCGAGCGCCGAGCCATAGGCTTCGGCGGCCTCGGAGAAGTTGCCGAGCTTCATGAGGGCGTTGCCACGCAGGTGATCGACCTCGCCGCAAATCTCGCCGGGGCCCTTGGCGGCAGCCAGGCCGATAGCAGCGGTGTTCCAGTCGCCGGCCTGATAGGCCGCCTTTGCGATGTTAAACGCTTGTGTATCCAAGAGAATCCCCTCTCCCCTTATGCCTCGTGAGAGATGCGAATGGAGACGATCTCGTCGCCGGCACGAAGGTTGCCGATGACGTCGAGGCCCTCGATGGTGGTGCCGAAGACCGTGTAGTCGCGATCGAGCGCGTGCTGCGGGCCAAGGCAGAGATAGAACTGAGAACCAGCGGAGTCAGGGTGCTGAGAGCGAGCCATGGCAAGCGCACCATCAACGTGGCTGTTGTTGGGGTTGGTGTCGTACTCGTGCTTGATGCGATAGCCCGGGCCGCCGGTGCCAGGCTGGCCATCGGGACCACGAAGGCCGCGAGCGACCTCTTCGCAGCTCATATCGCGAGTGTTGGGGCAGCCGCCCTGGATGACGAAGCCGGGAACGTAACGGTGGAACTTGAGGCCATCGTAGTAGCCGCTCGAGGCAAGCTCGCAGAAGTTGGCGACGTGAATGGGAGCGCCCGCAGCATCAAGGCGGACACGAACGGTGCCCTTGGACGTCTCGATCGTGGCGACCTCATCGCCGGCGCAGGTGTACTCGGGAGTGTAGAGCGGGTCGGGCATACCAAACATGTTGCCTCCAGGCCTTAATCCGAACGCCGGAAACGGCGACGGTGAGAATCAACTATCTGGTCAATTCTAGCAGCACGTCGCACCTTTCACACATTCGGCATGTTGTCGCAGTTAGAACCTAGCGTTCCTCGGGCTTCCACGCCTCGTAGTTCTTCTTGAACAGATTGACGTATGCCTCCGAGCCATCGCTTTCGCGGTTTCCCGCCATGGGAGCGAGGATCTTCGAGGAGTCCGCGGCGGGGTCGTCGCTTGCTGCAGAGAGCTTCCATGCCTTGGCAATAGCCTCGACACGGTTGCGCAGCCAGCTCGCGAGCGTAGAGACGTTCGTCTTCTGGTCGGAGTAGGTTCCCGTGGTGTCAACGTCAATGTTCTGAATGGTCGTCACGATGTTGCTGGCGTCGAGGGACAGCTGTTCGGCCCTCGCCTCAGCCTCGGAACGCTCGTCAGAAGTGCCGGAGACGCCCGTGGTGTCGAGCAGCTCTTCGAGCTCGTCTGCGGTGGAGCTAATCTCAGAAAGCTGCTCATAGGCGCTCAGGAGCGAGTTGTAGGTCATCTCGTCGGCGCTCTCGACCGAAATGGCCTCCGAGGAAGCCTTGTCCTGGCCGCTAAGTTTGCTCACCGTACCCGGGAAACCCGCCTGTGAGGTATCTGCAGGCATGGTCGCCTTGGTGTCGTTGAGGGTCGGATCCCAAGGGTGCGTGATGGCGAGCGTCGCGCCGCCGACAATGAGCAGGCTTGCGATGGCCGCGAGGGCAAAGACCCTCGTATGCGGCAGGTGCTCGCGCCCGTAGCCGGCCTCGGCGCCAGATTCGGGCTCCGAGGGAATGGCGCTCTCGATACGCGGCAGCGCCGAGGTCTGCTCGGCCTCAAGGCGGCGCTCCTCACTACGACGCTGTCGCATCCTATTCTCTGCAGCGGTGGCAGCACTCGTATCTGCCGGAAGACCGCACTTGGGGCACGTGTCGCTGCCTGCGGGAACCAAGGCGCCGCACGAACTGCACCAGGTCCCGGTGAGCTTGGGCATCACGCGGGTCATGGAAAGATTCGCATGGCATGCAGGGCATACCTCTAGGTTGTCGGCGACCTCAGAGCCGCAGGAAGGGCATCTCACGCAAGCTCCTCCAAAACGTAAGGAAGAATGCCGCCCGAGGCAAGGAAGGCACCCTCGAGCGCCGTGTCCACACGGACCACGCACGCAAAGCTTACCTCAGAGCCATCCGCCCTCGTGGCGGTAACGGTGGTCGTGGGGCTCGCGGGAAGGCCACAAGAAAGATCAACCGGCGCAATCGAGTAGAGCTCGGTGCCATCAAGACCGAGGCTATCCGCGCCCTCACCCTTGGCAAACTCAAGCGGCAAGATGCCCATCTGAACGAGGTTGGAGCGGTGGATGCGCTCGAAGCTTTCCGCGATGACAGCCCGGACCCCCTGGAGCAGCGGGCCCTTCGCGGCCCAGTCGCGGCTGGAGCCGGAGCCATACATCTTTCCGGCGACCACGATGAGCGGCACGCCCGCGCGCTCATAATCCTCGGCCGCGTCAAATACGCTCACGACTTCGCCCGTGAGCTGGTCGAGCGTGACGGGCCCGCGGCGGCCGGCAAGCTTGTTCTCGAGCTTGACGTTGGCGAAGGTTCCGCGAGCCATGCACTCGTGGTTGCCACGCCTCGCGCCGTAGGTGTTGAAGTCCTGCGCCTCCACGCCTCGCTCGTTGAGATAACGGGCACACGGGGAGTCAGCGGCGATGGAGCCGGCCGGAGAGATGTGGTCGGTGGTAACAAAGTCGCCGAATAGCGCCAGGGCGCGCGCACCGTCAAGGCCGATAAGCTGCTGCTTCTTCGCAATCTCGAAGTAAGGCGGACGACGCACGTAGGTCGAGGTCTCGTCCCAGGCAAAGGTCGCGCTCGAGCCGGCGTCAATCGAGAGCCAGGTTTCGTCACCCTCGAGCAGGCTGCTCGCGCCATCTGCATAGACCTCGGGCGTGAGCACCTCAGCGAGGACCTCGTTAATCTCGTCGGTGGTCGGCATGATGTCGGCGAGCATGACTGCAGAGCCGTCGGTGGCGGTGCCGAGCGGCGTCACCGAAAGGTCAACGTCGACGGTGCCGGCGATGGCGTAGGCCACGACAAGGGCAGGCTGCGCAAGGAAGTTCTGCGCCACGTCGGGAGAGATGCGCCCGTCAAAGTTTCGGTTGCCGGAAAGGACGCTCGAGAGCTCCATCTCAGACGCGAGGGGCTTCAGGCATTCGAGAATCTCGCCCGAGTTGCCGATGCAGCTCATGCAACCAAAGCCGCAGGTATAGAAACCAAGCGCAGCAAGTTCCTTGAGAAGGCCAGCGCGCTTGAGGATGCTGGCGGCAGCATGGCTGCCAGGCGCCAGGATGCGCTTCACCCAAGGCTTGGTGGAAAGCCCGGCCTCGTGAGCCTTCTTGGCGGCCAAGCCAGCCGCCACCATCATTGCCGGGTCGGTCGCGGTGGTGCAGCTCGTAATGGCCGCGATGGCAAGAGCGCCATGGCCAAGCTTATAGGTGTTGCCATCGGCACAGGCAACGTCCCAGGCCTGCTCCATGTCGGCGTGGCCATGCTCGGCAGAGACGCCCTCGAAGCGCTCCTTGAGGCCAGTGGGCGTCACGCGGTTGTGCGGGCGCGAGGGGCCGGCAAGGCTCAGCTCAACCTCAGAGAGATCAAGCTCGATGACGCGCGCATAGCTGCGGCCGCTCACGCCGCCAAAGACGCCCTGGGCCTTTGCATAGGCCCCGACAAACGCAATCTCGGACTCCTCGCGACCGGTAAGGCGCAGGTAGTCAAGGACGTTGTCGTCAATCGGGAAGAGCGTGGAGGTGGCGCCGTACTCAGGTGTCATGTTGGACACGCAGGCACGCTGCGTGACAGAAAGCGTGGAGACGCCGTCGCCATAGGCCTCGACCAAACAGCCCACGACGCCTTCGGCGCGCAGGCGCTGCGCCACGGTAAGGGCGAGGTCCATGGCCGAGACGCCACGGCCGAGCTTGCCGGTAAGGTGCAGGCCCACAACCTCGGGCACTCGCATGGTAATGGCCTGGCCAAGAGCCGCTGCCTCGGCCTCAATGCCGCCAACGCCCCAACCAAGCACGCCGATGCCGTTGGCCGTGGGCGTGTGGGAGTCGGTGCCAACAAGCGTGTCAAAGCAGGCAAGCTCGCCTTCGCCCTCATACAAGGCGTCAGTTGAGACAACCTGGCAGAAACGCTCGATGTTGAGCTGGTGGCAGATGCCGCCGCCCGGCGGGACGATCTGCACGTTGTCGAACGACTTGCTCGCCCACTTGAGGAAGGCAAAGCGCTCGCGATTGCGCTTGGCCTCGATCTCGAGATTCTCCGAGGCAGCCGAGGCGCAACCCGTGACATCGGCCGTGACGCTGTGGTCAATCACAAGGGTGCAGGGAATGCGCGGGTTCACGCGAGACGGGTCTCCCCCACGCTCGACCATGGCATCGCGCATGGCGGCGAAATCAACGAAGACAGGGACGCCCGTAAAGTCCTGGAACAAGACACGAGCGGGCATGAACATAACCTCGTCACCGGCGGCACCCGACTTGGCGGCCGCAATGACGCGAGAGGCAGATTCGACGGCTTCCTCGTCGGTTGCGGCCCTGCGCACCACGTTCTCAAGCAGGGTGACGAGGCAGGCGGGCAGAATATCGGACCCGGGGATGCTGGAGACATCGATCATGCCCCTTGAGATGCCGCCGGCTTCAAGCGACTTTGCCTTGCGAGCCTCGACTACCGCTTTAGCGAACTCCGTCTCGCTCATGTGCGTCACGCCTCCTGTTGATTCGTTCGATGTGGCCCATGAACTCCGCATAACCCTCGTCGCCCGCGGCAAGTGCAACGCCGCGGTCAAAGAGCAGATTGAAAAGCACGAGGGCCACCACCGCGATAACACCCGTTGAAATCGCCATCTCTCCCGTTATGAAACAGATGTCGAAGAAGCTCGCGGCCACCGTAAATCCAAATACTGCGAGTAGCACGATAACAGCGATGAGGACGGAGCGCAGGAAGTTTAGCGGAAGCGAAATACGAATGACCAAACAGCCGCCCACGAGCAGCGTAAGCAACACGCAAACCGTCGAGATTTGGTCGCGCGAGAGGCCGAACCTCTCGAGAAGTCCGCTTGCAAGGCCAACGGCCAAAATAATCGCAATCGATGCGGGCATAGAGCGCGCGAGCACGTTGCCGAGGAAGTTGCCCCTCACACGTTCGTGGTTGGGCTCGAGGGCAAGCACAAATGAGGGAAGTCCGATGATGACGGTGGAGATAAGCGACATCTGCACCGGCTGGAACGGATAGGGCGGGAACAGCGCGCAGAATATGGCAAGAACAGCAGAAAAGACAGTCTTCACAAGGAAGAGTGAGGCCGAACGCTGCAGGTTGTTGATGGAGCGACGCCCCTCGGAAACGACGTCAGGCATATGCGAGAAGTCATTGTC
>CAVHWW010000057.1:3106-6428 GCA_963639715.1 Acutalibacteraceae bacterium | reverse complement strand
GCCGCCGTCCTCGGGCGGGTAGGTCACGAGCGGCCAGGCGGTGGACTCCTCGGCCATCATCATCGTGCCGGGGAAGTACTCCCCCACCGCAGCGTTGACCTGGCGGATGAAGGCCGAGGCGTCGAGGTCTTCCTCGGTGCCGTTGGCGTTCAGGCGCTTGTCGGCCGGGTTGTCGATGCCGAAGTTGAGATAGAGCATGCTCGAGACGCCGTCCATGCGGATGCCGTCGGCGTGGAAGCGGTCGAACCAGTACAGCGCGTTGGAGACCAGGAAACTGCGGACCTCACCGCGCGCAAAGTCAAACTTGTGGGTGCCCCAGTTGGGGTGAATCTCGCGCTCGTAGAGCATGGAGCCGTTGAACTTTGCCAGGCCGTGGGCATCGGCGCAAAAGCCGCCGGGCACCCAGTCCAAGATGACGCCAATGCCGGCCTGGTGGCAGGCGTCGATAAGGCGCATGAGGCCCTCCGGGTCGCCGAAGCGAGCCGTGGGGGCGTAGTAGCCGGTGACCTGGTAGCCCCAGGAGCCATCGAAGGGGTGCTCCATCACGGGAAGCATCTCGATGTGGGAGTAGCCCATCTCCTTGGCATAGGGCACCAGCTCGGCGGCAAGGTCGTCATAGGAGTAGTACTCGCCGCGCTGGGCTGGGAACTCGTCCATGGGGCCAGGCCAGGTGCCGTCCTCGCGGGGCTCGCCCTGCGGCTCGTCGCCATGGCGCTTCCAGCTGCCGAGGTGGACCTCGTAGATGTTGAGCGGCTGATGCATGTGGTCGGTGGTGCGGCGGTGCTCGAGCCACTCGGCGTCATGCCAGGCGTAGGTGGGCTCGGCCGCGGTAAGTGACGCGGTGCCCGGCGTAAGCTCGGTAGCGAAGGCGTAAGGGTCAGCCTTGTAGAGAATCTCGCCGGCGTTCGTCTCAATCACGAACTTGTAGAGCTCACCGGCTGCAAGACCAGGCACGAAGCCCGTCCAGATGCCACCGGTGGGACTGCACGAAAGCGGGTTGGCGTGGATGTCCCAGCCATTGAAGTCGCCCACAACGTGGACGCTGCGGACATCGGGCGCCCAAACGGCGAAGCGATAGCCGTTGACCTTCTTGCCCCTAGGCCCGCGCTCGCAGGCAGGGTGGGCGCCCATCTTGTCATAGCTGCGGTACCACGTACCAGCGGCCATGAGGTAGAGGTCATCAGACGTTATTTCGAGGCTAGCGCCATCCGCCGGCTTTGCGGCGGCCTTGGTTGCCTTCATATAAATCCCCTCCTACGAGTGCTATAACGGGCGTGAGCTGCGGTTATATGAAGAGCCCACGCACCATCGAAGCACTTTCTACCTTACCCCTAGGCGTGCTAGCTGCGCATTGAATGTCCGTTATGGTTCGGTAAACGGGTCTTTTTTTGCTTGTGCGGCAAAAAATGAGAGACCAAATGAGGGCCCATTGAGACAAATAAGGCGTCTACCTGCAGTTATATGAATTGGAAAATTTAACCTATTGACAGTTCCTGGAAACGCGCAAAGCATGCCCGCCCAGGCGCTCGCGAAAAACCGGCGCGCTCAAGGCACAGACGGCGGCCGGCTACGAACATGAGGTGGCCCCGACGCGGCCGCCGGGCTGCTCCGCCACGAACCGCGGATGGCCGTCCACCCGCAAATACAACCTGATGCACTTTCTATAAAATCGCAGGTAACAACCCACAAAAAAGGGCGCACCCGAATGGATGCGCCCCTGAGCTCGCGATGATTAGGCGATGCAGCGAATAAAGCAGCCTAGTAGTTGACGACCTGCTCCTCGAAGTAGGCCTGCGGGTGCTTGCAGACCGGGCAGATCTTGGGAGCCGCCTCGCCAACGTGCAGGTGACCGCAGTTGGAGCACTTCCAGACCTTCACGCCCTCGCGCTCAAAGACCTCGCCCTTCTCCACGCGCTCGGCGAGCTTCTTGTAGCGCTCCTCGTGGGCCTTCTCGATGGCGCCCACGCCCTCGAAGGCGTCAGCGATCTCGTCAAAGCCCTCCTCGCGGGCGGTCTTGGCGAACTCGGGATACATGCTCGTCCACTCGTCGTTCTCGCCGCTCGCGGCGTCACGGAGGTTGGTGAGGGTGTCGGGCACGGCGCCGTCATGCAGCAGCTTGAACCACATCTTGGCGTGCTCGGCCTCATTGCCGGCCGTCTCGGAGAAGATGGAGCCGATCTGGACGTAGCCCTCCTTCTTGGCGGCCTTGGCGTAATAGCCGTACTTCATGGACGCCTGGGACTCACCAGCAAAGGCGGCAGCCAGGTTCTTCTTGGTCTGGGACTCGTTGAAATCGACAGACATACGGTTCCTCTCCCTCGGCGCCGCTCCCCGGCGGCGCAGCTTGTGGATTGCCCAAGGTGCGCAAGCGCACTCGTGGGGTATCTACCCACCCAAGACGTGGGCTACACGGGCGACGCCGGGCTCGGGCAAATTTGTGAGAAGAAGCGGGCTTGGAGCGCCGAGCAAACGGCGCGCCATCGCGACGACAGGGCGGTCAGGCGGGCCGGGCATGGCTAGGCGGAGCCGGCGGGCCGTGCGGACCGACGCAGCCACACAGCCGCGCAGATGGGCGGCGTTAGGCCAGGTAGACGCCCGGAGCGGCCTCGTGGCAGAAGCCCTCAGCGGCAAGTTCGGCAAGGATGGAGGCGGCCGACACGGCAGAGACGGCCTCGCGACCGGCCGCAAGCTCCTCGGCGCTCAGCGCAGCCGCCGCATCGGCGGCCACAAGGCCAGATTCGCCCGCCGCCAGCAGCATGCGGACAACCGAGGCGCGCTTCTGACGATGCGACCCCTCGAACTTCGACTGACGCGCGTTGGAGCGCGAACGCCTCGACGGGTTGGGCACCGTCCGCTTGAGGTGGGCCCCATAGTCGAGCAGCGCATAGTACCAGCTACGCGGCGTGCAAGGTGCATCGGCGCCGGGAATCGCCACGACGCCAGCCACACTACCGCGCGTCTCGGCAGCCGACCCCGCGTCCTCCCCGCCATCGCTCGCCCCGGACGCCGTCGCGCCGGCCGCCGTCACACCCGGGCAGGCCTCGCGCACAAGCGGCACGAGCGCCTTGTCGGGCACGTCTTGCGCCTCGGGGAACAACTCGTGGAGAAAGACCGTCCGCACGTTTGTCTCGAGGTAAACGCCGGGCAGGTCATAGGCGAAGGCCCGGATGCCAGCCGCCGTGGCCGGGCCGACGCCCGGCAGGGCACGCAGCTCGGCCTCGTCTGCGGGCATCACGCCGCCGTGGAGCTCGCTCACCTGCTGCGCGGCCTTCCACAGGGCCAGGGCTCGACGGTTGTAGCCAAGCCCCTGCCATTGGGACAG
>CAVHWW010000057.1:0-2882 GCA_963639715.1 Acutalibacteraceae bacterium | reverse complement strand
GCTTTTCACTCACAGCGAGGGCACCCCGCTGCCGCCCGGACGGCAAAAGCGCTCGTCTGCCACGGGCTTCGCACGCCCCAAGACGATGTCTTCAAGCGTGACGGAGCCAAGGTAGCTCTCGAGAAGCTCCTGGGCGCCCTTCCAGATGGGGTTGAGGCGGCACAGGTCCATACGTGGGCAGGCCGAGCACTCGGGGCCGCACGATTCGCAGGCAGAGAGCACGAGGGGGCCCTGCATGGCCTCAACGATGGCAAGCAGCGTCACGCGAGAGGGCGCCATGACAAGGCGCATCCCGCCGTGAGCGCCACGCAGGCTCTCGACGATGCCGGACTCAGCAAGGTCGCGCTGGATGGAGCGAGCAAAGGAGTACGGGACGCCGTTGGCGTCGGCCGCCGTGCGTACGGAGATGACGCCGCTGGGCTCGCGCACGAGCGCTGTGAGCATACGCAGCGCGTAGTCGGTCTTTCTCGAGATGTCCAAGGCGGCCTACCTCCAGATCAGGACTTGCCAGCCAAGGCGGCGCGCATCGCGCTTGAGCGTGGTGCCCGGGCAGACAGCGAAGGGCTCGCGGGCAAGCTCGAGCAGCGGCTCATCGGTGAAGTGGTCGCCATAGGCGCAGGCAATCTGCCAGCCGCCCTCGCCAAACTGGTCGTTGGCCCACGCGGTCACGGCGCGAACCTTTCCGGGGCCTGCGACGACCTCGCCCTGCACGCGGCCAGTGAAGGCGCCAGAGGCGTCCCTCTCCATGCGGGTGGCGGCCACGCCGTCCATCCCCAGGCGCTCGGCGGCGATGCGGGCGACCTCGTGGAAGGTAGCGGAGACAAGCACCGTCTTCATGCCCTGCCCGGCACGACGGGCGACTTCGGCCACGGCGTCGGCACGCTCGAGCGGCACGAGGTCTTCTCGCACGAAGTCACGCATGATCTCGATGGTGCGCTCGTAGCCGTGCGAGCCAAGGTCGCGGAAGATCAGCTCGCGGGACTCGTCCTGGCGAAACGGCAGATGAAGCTTGTAGCGGGCGCCCCACCACACGAGCCTGGCGGCCGTGCGCTTAGAGAGCAGCCCGTGTCGGAGCAGATAGGTGGAGAACAGCGAGCCGGACTGGCCGTCGATGATGGTGCCGTCGTAGTCAAAGACGGCAAGCTGCACCTGTGACGTACCTGTGGTTAAGGAATCGCTCACGAGTCTCTCCGAAAATCTGGGAGCGAGGAGTCTCGCCCCGGAAATGCTACTTACGACTCGCAAATTCTAGCAAACAGGAAGCGGGCCTCCCCGCACGCGATGCAAGCAAATGGTAAGGACCGGGACGAGATGTCTGCGGCGGCTAAGGGAGCGTTGACGGGCTGCCGAAGCAGGGGGCCGACTCCGGGCGGAGCGGGGCGCCGGCCCCGACCGCCCGAAAGACGGAGCGCGGCCCTAGAGATAGGGCAGACCTGCGGCGCGCTCCCGTGACACGCAGGGCGGCGTGGCCACGGCGCCAAGCAAAACAAAAAGGGCCCCGGAAAACCGGGACCCTTTGTACATCCAATGGCGGGATATGCGGGGCTCGAACCCGCGACCTCCGACGTGACAGGCCGGCGCTCTAACCAGCTGAGCTAATACCCCGTGCGGTGCGAGAGCTATAGTAGCGGAAAGTCAGAAGCTCTGTCTAGTACAAATTTCAAAAAATTTAGCTCCAAGGCAAAATTAATTTGGAATTGTGCCGTTTACCTCGGGCAACGCCGCGAAGAATTATCAAAAATGTCATCGCTTTCCCGGATTGCTTGACCAACGCGGGCACTCTCCGCCCGCTCAGCCCCTTCTGACACCCCCGGCTACTCAGCCTTCTTCTCCCATCTCAGCAACAGCGATGAGCTGATGATCACGAACACGCTGCCGCAGTTGTGAACAAGCGCGCCGCTCACCGGGTCGAGTACGGCCGCAAACGCCAGGATTATGGCCAAGAAGTTGAGACCCATCGAGAAGGTGAGGTTTGCGCGGATGACGCGCATGGTGTGACGCGAGAGCTCCACGAGGTGCGTCAGGTTCGAGATGTCGTTGTTGACGATGGCGATGTCGGCTGCCTCGACGGCCACGTCGCTTCCTACTCCCCCGACGGCGATGCCCACAAAGGAGCGCTTTAGAGCAGGAGCGTCGTTCACGCCGTCGCCCACCATGGCGCAGCGCACGCCCTCCGCCTCGCTCTGCTCGATGTAGGCCATCTTGTCCTCGGGGCGGCAGCTCGCCTGATGGCTCCGGATGCCCACGCGATCGCAAACCGCGCGCGCCGCCGCCTCGTTATCGCCCGTGAGCAGCACGGGCTCTACGCCAATAGCCGAGAGCGCGGCGACGCAGCGTTGCGACTCGGAGCGCAGCACGTCCGAGAGAGCCACGACGCCGGCGGCCTTTCCGTCGACCGCGACGAAGGCCGGCGTATCGCCCTCATTGCGCAAACTGGCAAGCAGCTCGTCGCCCCAGGCGTCCGGCCCAATGCCCAGCTCGAGCATCATCTGCTCGCTGCCGGCGCTTACCTTGCGGCCGTCAACCTGCGCCGTAACGCCACGGCCGGGCTCCATCTCGAACGACTCGGGCTCCATCAGCGCGATGCCTCGGTCGCGCGCGCTTCTCACGATTGCCTTCCCCAGCGGATGTTCGCTACGGAGCTCTGCCGAAGCGACCAAGGCGTAAAGCTCGTCCTTATGTACGTCCGAGCCCGGCGCGCAGGTCACCGAGACCACCTGGGGCGCGCCGACGGTGATGGTTCCCGTCTTGTCAAACACGACGCGGCTCACCTCGGCCAAGCGCTCGAGGGCATCGCCCTCCTTGACCAGAAAGCCCCGCTTGGTCGCGTTGCCGATGGCAGCGACGACCGCCGTGGGCGTCGCCAGCACAAGCGAACAGGG
>CAVHWW010000056.1:0-4770 GCA_963639715.1 Acutalibacteraceae bacterium | reverse complement strand
AACACCGCCGTCACGTCCGTCTCGACAATTTTCGCCGCTGCCTCGTAGGCGCTCGCGATGTAGTACTCGCTGCTCACCACGTAGTCGGGGTTCAGCCTGAAACCGGCCTCTCCCACCGCACGCGCATAGCCGTCCAGACGCTCGTGGCCGGTGTTTGACCTGGGGTTCACGATGCAGCCGATGCGCTCGTGACCCTGCTCGATGAGGTAGCGCGTGGCCAGGTAGCCGCCCATCTCGTTGTTGAAGCGCACCTTGTCGCAGAACAGGCCCTCGATGAAGCGGTCGACCATGACGAATGGCGTGGGCAGGTGGCTGAGGTCGGCGAGCAGCTGCTTGTCGGTGGCGAACTCGTCCGAGACGACGATCAGCAGGCCGTCCACCCCGCGGTTGATGAGCAGGCGCACGAGCTTGGCGTCGTTCTCGGGGTTGTCATCGGAGTTGGTGATGATGAGGGCGTAGCCGCGTTCGCGGCACCTTAGCTCGATGTTCTTGGCGAGCGAGGCAAAGAAGCGGCTCTCGATGTTGGGGATGATGAGGCCGATGGTGTTGGTGTGCTGCATCACCAGGCTGCGGGCGATCTGGTTGGGAACGTAGCCCTTGCGCCGTGCCGTCTCCACGATGCGCTTGCGGCTCGCCTCGCTGATTTTGCAGGGCCGGTTGTTGAGCACGAGGGAAACCGAGGTGACAGAAAGTCCGACCTCGGCGGCAATGTCTCGCAGCGTGACCTTCGCCATCTCATCCCCTCAACGTCGGCGCATCGAACCACAAATTTCGAATCGCATAGCTATCGTAACCCCGGCTTGCACCAGACGTAACCGCAGGGCAACGTTAGGTTTCTAGGCTTTAACCACATGATGCGACGACAGGGCGGAGAAGCCATGCATACCATTCTCTACGTTGGTCCCACGACCGACCTCAACTACGAGCGAGAGCTGATTGAGGAGTGGGGCAAGCGCAACGTCACCATCGCGTCTTGCGCCTCGCTCGAGAACAGCCTGGCCGCGACCGGCACCGATGGCGCCGTTGCCGAGGCTCCCGACCCGCTTCTTGGCGTCTCAGTTGTGGTGCTCGAGGCCGGTTCCATGGATGCCGAGAAGCTCCTGTCGCACCCCTACCTCAGCGCCGTCGTAATCTTGGACGACGACAATGTCGAGGTGGACGTCGAGGCTGCCACCAAGGCAGAGATTTGGGTCACCCGCGCAGCAAACCACGCCATCATCTCTAGGCTGCCGTTTGTCTCGCGCCAGGAACCCCTGCGCTCCACGCGCCGCCATGCGTTGCAAGACGCCCTCGCCAGCATCTCCGGCGAGCGACCCAGCGGCCGCATCAACGAGCTTTAGACGCGGCACAAGGCCAAAACCAAATAACCTACTCGGCCAACCAGGGGCTGTTGCCGACCTCGCGGACAAGGGCGTTGCGGGCGCTATCCATGGTGACCTCGTCCTTGATGTAGAGGTAGACGGTGCACTGGATGCCGTAGTTGTCGCTGCCGACAAACATGATGTCGGGCGCCAAGCCCTCGACGAGCAGCGAGGACAGCGAGTGCTTGGTGGCCTCGCGGATGTCTTTAGCCACCTGGTTGAAATCGGAGCCGTGGCGCACGAGCAGGTGCACGTCGCAGCGGGAGGCATAGGCATCGCTGCAACAGGTAAGCGCCGTCTTATTCAACACTGAATTGGGGATGACCTGCTTGTTGCCAGCGCGATCTCGCAGGGTGGTGTTTCTCCAGTTGATGTCTATCACCTTGCCGGAAAACCCCGAGACCTCAACGTAATCGCCAGGCTGAATCACCTTGCCGGCCATAAGGCCGATGCCGCCGATGAGGTTGGAGACCGTATCTTGCATGCCCAGCGAGATGACAAGCGAGGTAACGCCCAAGGCGGCGACGAAGGCTGTGGGGTTGATGCCAAAGACCGGCTCGAGCACGATAAGCAGGGCAAGCGCCCAGATGAAGGCGCGCACGATGTTCACGAAGATGCTCGCGCTGGGGACGTTGCTGTTGTCGAGCAGGTGGCGTAGGGCCCGCGTGGCAACATGGACGACCACGGCCGTGACGACCACCGTGACGCCAAGCACGATGGCGCGATGCAACAGTGCGCCGGCGGTAAGTCCCATGAACGTGAACTCCATACGCTAACCCTGCACCTTCACGATGGGGGCGAACCCCTTCATCAGCTTCTTCACCTTGCCCGTGCGCGTAAAGCGGACCTCCACGACGTCGCCCTTCGCAGAAAGCACCACGCCGGGGCCGAAGGTCTTGTGAGAGACCTGGTCGCCGGCGGCAAAGCCCTCGGAGGCCTTGGCCGCATCGCGCTTGATACCACCCTTGGGGTTCTCGGCGTAGGGGTCGGCCGACACGTCGCGGCCGCGCCCATAGTCACCACCGCGAGCCCCACCGATCACGCGGCCATCCCCCTCAAAGGGAACCGAACCAAACGTCGCCTTGCCGCGCCCCATGCCCCCAAGGGCCGAAAGCGGAAGGCCGCTACCCGCAGGGATGCCGGAACCGGAACGGCCAGCGCCACGGGAGCCATAGCCCTCGCCCGCCGACCTAAAGCCCACGCCACCCGAGCGGCCCTGGGCGTTGCCGCCGGCAGAGCGCGTGGCCGAGCCAAACACCGCGCCACCGTAGGCCTCAGTGCCACTGCCGTAAGTGCCACGGCGGTCTCCCCTCTTCTCCCAGCCCACGCCGGAGAAGCCCTCGGAGCCGACGCCCACGAGCTGGATGTCTTCCGAAGGAATCTCGCGCAAGAAACGGCTCGGAGGGTTGGCCGAGGTGGTACCGAAGGTGCGACGGGTAGCCGCGTAGGTGAGGTAGAGCTTGGTCTGGGCTCGCGTGATGGCAACGTAGGCCAGGCGACGCTCCTCCTCAACGCCCGCCGGATCGTCCTCGTGACCGGCGTGCGGGAAGATGCCCTCCTCCATGCCCGCCACGAACACGACGGGGAACTCCAGGCCCTTGGCCGAGTGAACCGTCATCATCGTCACGGCGCTGCTGGAGCCAGCCAGCGCGTCGAGGTCGCTGCGCAGGGCCAGCCACTCCATAAAGGCAGGGAGCTTCTCGGCCGCCACAACTACGTTCGGGTCGACCGGCTGGGCGGGAGCGGGGGCAGGCGCATCCTCGCCGGGTGCGGCGTCGAGCATGCCAGCCTCTCGAAGCTGGGCCAAGCTCTCGAGCGTCTCGGCCACGTCGTTGTGGGTCTCGTCAAACTCCTGGGCAACGCCAAGGAACTCTCGGATGTTCTCCACGCGGCCGTCGGCCTCCATGGTGTGTTCGGCCTCGAGCGCGGCGATAAGGCCCGCGTCGTCCACGATAGACTCAATGACGCGCGCGAGCTCGCCGCTCTTGGAACGGGCACGCTCAATCACGCTCGTGAACTGGCCAAGGGCGCTGCGTACCTTGGCCGAAAGCAGGCTCGTCTCGGCCACACAGGCCTGGCAAGCCGCCAGGAAGGGCATGCCGTTCATAAGCGCGTAGCTCTGAATCTTGGCCACGCTCGTGGAACCAATGCCACGCCTGGGCGTGTTGACCACGCGCAGGGCGCTCACGTCATCGGCCGGGTTCACCACAAGCTTGAGGTAGGCCGTGACGTCGCGAATCTCGGCACGGTCAAAGAAGCGCGTGCCGCCCACGATCTTGTACGGGACGCCAGCGCGTAGCAGCATATCTTCGAGAATTCGGCTCTGCGCGTTGGTGCGGTAGAAGACGGCCATGTCGTCGTAGCTCGTGCCCTTGGCATGGACCTTCTCGATCTGGGCACCGATCCAGCGGCCCTCGTCGCGCTCGTCGCTGGCCTGGTAGGCGTCGACCGCCATGTCGTCGTAGCTCGTGCCCTTGGCGTGCACCTTCTCGATCTGCGCGCCAATCCAGCGGCCCTCATCGCGCTCGTCGCTGGCCTGGTAGGCGTCGACCAGCTCGCCGTCTCCGCGCGAGGTGAAGAGACGCTTCTCCTTGCGGCGGCTGTTGTTGGCCACCACGGCGTTGGCGGCGTTGAGGATGTGGCCGAAGGAGCGGTAGTTCTCCTCGAGCTTCACCACCTTGGCGTCGGGATAGTCCTTCTCAAAGTCGAGGATGTTCTGGATGTCGGCGCCACGCCAGGAGTAAATGGACTGGTCATCGTCGCCCACGACCATAAGGTTGCGACGGGCAGCGGCGAGCATGTTCGTAATCTCGTACTGGACGTGGTTGGTGTCTTGGTACTCGTCCACGCTGATCTGCACAAAGCGGTCCTGGTACTTCTTGAGCACCTCGGGGTGATCCCTCAGCAGGCGATGCGCGTTGATGAGCAGGTCATCGAAGTCCATGGCGTTGGCGCGCTCAAGACGGGTCTGTAGCTCACGGTAGACACGAGCGGCGGCCGTGAGCGGCGGCGTATTGGCCAGCCCCTCAAACTCGTCGGGCAAAACGAGGGCGTTCTTGGCGCTCGAAATCTTGGAGCGAATGCCGTTGAGCGGGAACTGCTTGGGTTCAATCTCGAGATCGCTCATGATCTGCTTCACGAGGCGCTTGGAGTCATCATCGTCATAGATGGTGAAGTTGGGACGAAAGCCCAGCTTGTCGGCGTCCTCGCGCAGGATACGCACGCACATGGCGTGGAAGGTGCACACCCACATGCCGCGCGTGCTGCCAGGAAGCAGGGCGTTCAAGCGCTCGCGCATCTCGGCCGCGGCCTTATTGGTAAAGGTGATGGCCAAAACCTGCCAGGGGCGCACGCCCTCGTCAGCGATCATGTGGGCGATACGGTAGGTGAGCACGCGCGTCTTGCCCGA
>CAVHWW010000055.1:0-26606 GCA_963639715.1 Acutalibacteraceae bacterium | reverse complement strand
GAAGGCGCTGATTCCTAAGCGCCTTATGGGCAGACGAGTAACTGAACACACCTTCGCGCGGGCGCCAGAACGAGAGCTCGGCGTCCGTCTGGGCATTGATATCGAAGAGCTCAAAAGAACCCGGATTATCAGCATTTTTAGCAGCAGCTTCACCGTCAGTGCCAGGCTCGCCAAAGGCTCCGTTGGCATCGTCAACATCCATGCCGGCCCTCGCGCAGGCGCGGGTGGCCTCGCAAGCGACAAGAGTATCACCCGAATTGACCGCAACGCCACCGTCCTCGCAAAGCGAAAGATCGACGCAGCGGACGAGGCCGTCGGCCACACCGCCGTAGGCAAAGCGGCCATTGCCGGGTATCGGCTTCTCGCCAAAGAGCTCGCTGGCAATGGTGTTGGTCATCTTGGGGCTCAGCTCACCATCAGCCTTCTCGGTGGCAGAGAGGCACAAGATCACGCACTCCTTGGCGCGCGTGAGGGCCACGTAGAGCAAACGTCCGCTCTCACGCGCCTCGTCCTCAACGCGCTTCTGCTCCATGAGCACGCGCCACTCAAGCGCCGTCTTGCACTCCTCGGGGCAGGTCGGCGTGTCTTCGCCAAGATCGGGAAGCTTAAGGCTCGCAGGCGCAAGGGAGAGCAGCTCACGGTCACCATCGCGCATGGAAAGCAGACGAGGCGCAGACGGCTCGCGCTCGGACCCGCAGCATCCAACAACAGCCACGACGTCAAACTCAAGACCCTTGGAAGCGTGCGCCGTCATAAGGCTCACGGCATCCAGGCCCTCGCCCGAAAGGGAGGCCGGGCCCTCCTTCACCGCATCGAGCCAGCGCGAGAACTCGTCTGCCACAAGGGCCGCATCCAGGCCAAACTCGTCGGAAAGCTCGCGGATGTGGCGCACGGCGGCAAGCACGTTGGCCGCGACGGCGCGGCCCTGCACGCCCTGGCGCTCGAGCCTCGCCAGCCAACCAGACTCACGGATGGCCATAAGGCAGACGTCAGCAATGGGCAGCTTGCCCACGCGTTCCCAAGCCCTGCCCATCACACGGCGAGCAGCCACGAGGCGCTCGGAGGCACCAACCTCGCCAAAGTCTGGCGAATCCGGACGAATGCCCGGGTAGATGCGACGCTTGGCCGGGGCATCGAGCACGTCTTGTGGCTTGGTGGCGAGCAGCAGCAAGTCATCCGCGCCAAGCTCGAACATGCCGCCCTCGAGCACGGGGTACAGGCCCGTCTTGGTGTCTTGTGGGGCAGCCAGGGCATGGAGCAACGCCTCCACCACGCGCACCTCGGGCGCCGAGGAGAAGGTAGAGCCGCCCACAACCACGCTCTCAAGGCCACGTTCGCGAAGGGCGGCGATATAGGTGTCGGCCTGGTTGAGGCTGCGCATGAGCACGGCCATGCGACGAGGGGCCACGCCGCTCTCGCGAATGGCAGCCAGGCGGTCTGCAAGCTGAGAGGCGGCCACGGAAACGCGAAGCTCCTTAGCCACGGTCTTGCTCTTGAGCTTGTGGGCGCGAGTGAGCTCAACCACCACGCGCGGGCACGCATCTTGCGGAAAATCGCTCTTGCGGCCAGGTTTTGGGTGCAGGTCCATGAAGTTCGGCACAATGCCCGTGTCACCACAGGTACGCGCCACAAAGCGCAGGATGGCGTCGTCGCTTCTGAAGTTGAAGTCGAGCCGCACGGTGTTGTCCTCGCCCACCGACTGACCATGTTCCTCGAACACGCTCACGTCCGCGCCACGGAAGCCGTAGATGGCCTGTTGGGCGTCTCCCACCGTGGTGAGGTGGCAAGCACCCTCGCCCGAGAGGCCCTTGACCATGCTCACCTGCTGGGCATTGGTGTCTTGGAACTCGTCGACCATCACCAGGCGGAACTTGTTCGCGTACTCGGCCGCAATCGCGGGGTGCTCGCGGAAGGCACGGGCCAGAAGCTGCAGTAGGTCATCATTGTCGAGCACGCTACGCTTGGCCTTTGCCTCGCTATAGAGCTCCTCCACGTGGGAGGCCAGGCGCATGAGGGGCTCCTGCAGGCTCTGGACGCTTGCCATGGCGCAGCTCGCCTTTGCCTCCGCCAAAGCCCGCTTGGCCTCGTCCGAGAACTCCTTCACGGCCTTGGCGCGCCACTTAGTGCCGTTGGGTCCTTTGAGGGCATCCAGGATGTCGCAGGCTGCCCTGGCACCTCTCTTGCCGGGGGCAAGCTCAAAATAGCTCTCCACAATCGCAAGCTCGCCGCGAAGACGCTCGATCTCGTCCTCGTACTTGGAGTCGCAGGCACACAGTGCCTCGTAGGCAAGCTTGAGGGCAGACATGGAACCGTCCACGTCCTCCTTGGCCGCCACGAACTCCAGCGACTCGAGACCCATGAGGGCGCTCGCCGCCTTGTAGGAAACCTGCGAGACAAGCCCGAGCACGCCTTCCCTGGCGCTACCGTTACCAGAGCGGTACTCGGCATAGAGGGCGTCGAGGCCCGGGTCGCCTTCAAAGTCGGCAAGGGCCTTCTCCGCAGCCCAGCTGCGCAGCAGGTTGGCGTTTTGGTCGCCAATCATCTTGAAATCCGGGTCGAGGCCAAGGTCGAGCGCATGGGCGCGCAGGATGCGGCCGCACATGTGGTGGATGGTGCTCACCCAGGCGGAATCGACCTTGAGCGCCTCCTCGGCAAGGCCGGCATCACGCAAGGAGCCACGAATGCGCTCCTTGATCTCTCCGGCCGCCTTCTCAGTGAAGGTGATGATAAGGGCCTGGTCGAGGCTGTCGAGGAAGGGCTTGCCGTCCTGCCCGGAGCCAGGACACAGCGCCCACACGATGCGGCGCGTGAGGGTGAAGGTCTTACCAGAGCCTGCGCCAGCTGCCACGAAGACAGGCCTGTCGAGCGTAGTCACGATGCGGCGCTGTTCGGGCTTGAGGCCGTCGAACAGGCTTGCCACCTCGGGCGGCAACGAGCTCATGAGGTCTTGCTCGCTCACTTCTGCCTCCTTTCGCAGCCAGTTACCGGACACCAGTCGCACGCGTGCGGGGTGGCCGGGCGGGCCTCCACCTCGCCGGCACGCATGCTCTCGATTACGCCGGCAAGGGCTTCCTCGGTACGGTCGAGCAGTTCGTCGAAGGTGCGTGCGCCCGGCACGGGCACGCACAGTCGGTCGGCGAGCTTGACCGACTCGGGACCCAAGACGGACAGGGCATCATGCGGGCTAAGGGCACCGGATATGGCATGCTTGCCCTTGGTTCCCAGGTAGATGGCACCCACGACCTGCACGTCCGTGTCGCGCAAGAGCTCTCGGGCAATGCCGGCGTAGACAAGCGTCTGCACGCGGCCGGGAAGCACGAAGCCACCGGTCCAGTCGGGCTCGTCCTTGCCGGTGAGCGAGTACTCATCGAACAGGTTGCTCTTGTGCTTGTAGTCGATGACGAGGGCACGACCCTCGGCGTCAACGTCAATGCGGTCGATGGTGCCCACAAAGTCGGCCCCGGCGTAAGAGGCCGGAAGGCCCGAGCTGCCGCCAAAACGTCCCTCGAACAAGCGCGGCTCAAAGCCCTCCAAGTGCGTGGCCTCGTACTCAAACGTGCTGGCAAGGTCTTGCTCAAGCTCGTCCAAGCGGCGGCGTTGCGAGGGAACGTGCGGGATAAGCGCCTGCTTGTTGCGAGTGCTCCCCTCGAGCAGCTGATGTTCGAGATGCTCGGCAAACTCCGCATGAAGCAGCTCCAGCGCGTGTTCGAGGTTCTGCTCGGTTACGCGCGAACCCTCCACGCGGCGGGCCGGGTCAAACCAGAAGAGGGAGCCCTGGGGGTTATCCTCCGAACCTTCCGCGATAAGGCCAGCCGCGACGGAAGCCTCCATAAACAGACGGCGGCGCGAGACCTCGAGCACGCGGTGGGCGAAGGTACCCATCTCCATGTTCGAGAAGCCCGCATCGCAGGTATCAAGGCCAAGACGGCGCAGGGTGAACCACTTATAGGGGCACTCGAGGTAGGTCTCGACCTGGGAGGCAGAAAGCATGGGGCGGCCCTGCGGCAGCTCGGCCTGGCCATCGCGAGGCACCATGACGAGACGCCTAAGACGCGGATCGAGCTGGCCGGCCTCGGCGCGAGCAGATACGGCACGCCCCGCAGGGCTGGCGCCCGCACTGGAGAGGTTCACCTCAACCGCACCCTCGTCGAGCTTGGAGGCCACGATGGGGCTGAGCTTGCACTTCTTCCTGTCGTCTACGACCTCGGATGCGTAGCAGGAAAGGACCTCGGAGAGCATAACCGCCGGGAAGGTCTCCTCGGCGGAGGCGTCGTGCGCGCATCTAAGCAAGCTGAGCTTGTGCGTAGGCACTCGGACGGTGGCCGCAAAGTCGGCACGGGCCTGGGCCAGGCCCTCGGTGGGCTCCTCGACACCAAAGTGCTCGAGCGCGCGCTCGAGCGCGCCGTCAGCTTGCGGAATGGGGCAGGAGCCGGCGTCCATGTTGAGGTAGAGCAGGGCGTCCGCCGAGCACGGGGCGAGCTTGGCCGCGGCAGCCGGGCTCACGAACTCCACCGAGCAGGTGGCACCAGGGGCGGCATAGCGCGCACGAACGAACACCTTGATGTGCTTAAGCACGGTGTTCGCAAGCGTCACGAGGCCCTCGAGCCCGATGCCGTCAGCCTCAAGCGAGATGCCAGCGTCACGGACGGCACGGCCTGCCTCGGCTACGGCCATGAGTGTCGCCTCGTCCGTATTGCGCGCGAGAAGCTCCTCGGCACTCGGCTCGGGAGCCGGCGCCTCGTCCGGAGCAGCAGCGGAAGCAGCCTGGCCAGAGGTGGGTGCCGAGGCAGCACAAGCGGCGCCGGAATCCCCCTGCGCCTTCTCCCCCGCCTTGCCCTGGGCCTTGTCTTGTGCCTTGTCCTCGCCCAAGCCCATCAACTTGCCAGCGGCGGCCGCAAGGTGACCCTGCAGGATCTCCTTCGTGGCAGCGGCGACGCGAGGAGAGGTGGCTCCAGAGTTCTGCAGTGTCTTGAGCACACCCTGCGGCGTGAGGATGCGGTTGCCACGCCAGGCGCTGTCCCTGCGCCAGGTGCGCTCGGTGCCGACACCGCAGATGTCGAGCAGCATGAAGTCAACAAGCTCGCGAGGCGGCCACCAACTCATATCGGGCGGAGTAGCCTGTGGGTCATCAGGCCAACTCTGCGCAAGCTCGGACAGGCGCGCAACTGAGGTGGCAAAGCGCACAAAGCCCGCGCCCATACGCGAATCGCTCGCCTGGTGCGCGACCTGTGCGCGAACATCAACCCCATGGGCGTGCAGCTTGGGAGCCAGCTCACGCCAGCTCGCCTCAACGTCGGGGCACACCAACACGATGCGAGAGGCGCCAGAGTCACGCAGGCTCAGAATGTGCTGGCAGGCGGCCTCGCTCACGGCAAGCGGACCCGCGGGCTCAAGAAGGGCGACCGCCCCCGTAGGCTCGATGAGATTCTGGGCGCTCGGCCTATAGAGTGATTCCACGAGTTCAGACAGCTCAGCAGCGCGGCCCATCGCCTGGCCCGAGTCCGTTTCAGCCGTGACCTCGACGCCAGCGGCCGCCGCCATGGAGCCGAGCTTCTCCACAAGCCCATCGGCCAGCTGCGAAGCCGGACCGCCATCAGAGCGCACGACCACATAAAGCTCGCAGGCCTTCGCAAGCGCCACGGCAAACTCAAGCTCGGAGCGACCCATGCCACCAAAGCCAACCATCACGCACGAAGGCAGCGTCGAACCCTGCACCGTCATGAGCAAGGGCAACAAGGCCTGTGCCTCGCATGGCTCAACAAGGCCCTTATCGGCAATAAGGCGCTGGTAGGCATGCACGAGGTCGAGTGCTGTCTGCTCGCCCAAAGAAAGCCCCTCGCCGTTTTGCGGAAGCCAGGGCAAGGCACGCTTGGCCACCTGACACAGCAAATCCACCGTACCGTCGCCCGTGCTCATGGGACGGTTGTCCCCCGCCACGAGCAGGCGAGCCATAAGCACCGTACGAAGCGCGTCGCTCACAGGCGAGCGGCCGTCACCATAGAGCGCCCAACGAAGCTCGGTCCACGTGGCAGGTGTGGCGCAATCGACGCCCATGGAGAGACCCTGAGCAGCAAGGCCACGCTGCGCCTCTAGGCTCAACGTAAGGCTCGGCGCCAGCACAAGCGCACGGCCCGTGCACGCCGAAGCTCGGCGAACCGAGCTGGCAACGCAGTCGCCTACCAGGCGCTCGTCTGACGTTGTTATGAGGTGAAGCGGCATGGCTCTCCGTCCTCGCAAACTACTAGTCAAAACATCCTACCGCGAGAAGCGGACATTAAGGTATGAGTATCAAAGGCATCTGCCCAGCACCGCAAAACTCCAGCTAAACAAGGTAAGGCTCACGTAAGGATCGCATGCTCAAACGAACCCGCACGACCTTAGGCCAAGGGGCGGGGAACGGTGGCCAAAGGCTCGCCGCAAGGCTAAGCACCCCTACGCGACACCCGACTCGCCCAGAAGCTCACGCGCGTGAGCAAGCGAAATCTCGCTCGTGTCACCCGAGAGCATGCGGGCGATCTCGGCCACACGCTGCTCGCCCTCAATCTCGACAAGCGAGGTCTCGGGGCGGCCGTCGTCGCCCGTGGCCTTGGAGACGAGATAGTGCCTCTGGCCCATGACGGCCACCTGCGCGAGGTGGGTCACGACAATGACCTGGTGGGTCTTCGCAAGGTCGGCGAGCACGGCGGCAAGCGCGCGGGCGGTCGAACCACCAACGCCCGCATCCACCTCGTCAAAGACGAGTGTGTCGACGCCATCGGCCTCGCCCAGCACCACCTTGCAGGCAAGCATCACGCGGCTCACCTCGCCGCCGCTTGCGATGCGGCGCAGGGGGCGCGCCGTTAGGCCCTCGCCCGGACGGTACATAAGCTCGAGCTTGCTCGGGCCCTGCGCCGTCCACTGCTCGCGGGCAAGGCGCGTGCAAGCCACCTCAAGCGAGGCACCGCCCATCTCAAGACGAGACATCTGGCCCGTCACGGCCTCGGCAAAGGCAGGGGCCGCCTCACTGCGAGCGGCATCGAGCTCGTCTGCCGCCTTGGCTAGTACAGCCTCGGCTCTCTCGAGAGCCTGGGAGGCCTTACGCACAAGCTCGCCGGAGTCCCCGGCCGCTTCCACAATCTCGCGGGCCTGGTCACGGCGGGCAAAGACGTCGTCCATGCTCGGGCCAAAGGTGCGCATGAGGCCTTGCAAGCTGGCCATGCGCTCCTGCATCCGTGCGAGTTCGGCCGGGTCAAGCTCAACCGAATCACGATAATCGCGCAGCTCAGAGGCGCTGTCTTCGATGTCGATAAGCGAGCTGTTGAGCGTCTCGGCAAGCTCGGCAAGCCGCTCGTCATAGCGCGAGGCCTCCTGCAAGGCCGCAATGGCGCTCGAGAGCGCGTCGGTCGCCCCTCCGTCGCCGGCAACGGCTTCGCGCGCGGCCTCGCTCGCACGCAGCAACACCTCGGCGTGCTCGGCGCGCGGAAGCGCCTCCTCAAGCTCTTCGAGCTCGCCGGGCTGCGGGTCAACCTCGTCAATGCGCCTGAGCTCAAAGCTCGCCTGGTCAAGTCGCTCGGAGCCCGTGCGGGCAAGCTCGCTCACGCGCTCGTACTCGGCCTTGGCATCACGCGCCGCCTCAAAGGCCTTGAGGTAGGCGGCATGCGGGCCAGCCACGCGTTCGCCCGCCCAGGCGTCGAGCATCTGGGCGTGAGTGGCCACGTTCAAAAGGCGCTGGTGCTCGTGCTGGCCACAGAGGTCAACCGTGGAGCCAACGCGCTGGCCAAGCTCGCTTACGCTGGCCATGTGCCCATCAATCTCCACGCGGCCACGACCGGCGGCCTCCACACGGCGACGAACCACATGGCCGTCCACGTCGTCTTTGCCGAGGTAAACGCGGCCCTCCACAAGCAGGTAGTCATCACCCTCACGGACCGCGCCCGCATCTGCGCGTTCGCCAACCAAGAGCTTGCATGCGCTGAGCAGCGCCGTCTTGCCCGCGCCGGTCTCGCCGGTAAGGACGGTCAGGCCAGAAGACGGGCAAAGCGTGGCCTCCTTAATGAGGGCCACGCTCTTGACGTGCAGCTCATCAATCATGCAGATCCTCCTTGCAGCAAGGCAAAGGCTTCACTCCCCCACAGGCGCGAGGCCCGCAAAGGGCCTTCCTACTGCTTCTTCCTCATCTGGCCATAGAAGACGCGTGAGACGGAATCGTAGAAGCCGTCAGCGTCTGAATCGAGCAACACCACGTCGCCGGGGCCACGCTTCACGGTGCAAGCGACAACGGAGCCGCCCTCGGGGCAGCTCACGAGCTGGCCGTCCACAAACACGCTGCTCTCGGCCGGACGATCCTTGGAGAGGGAAAGCTCCACGACGTCTGCCGACGAGGTAAGGAAGGCACGGGCCAGGATGGTATGCGGCGCGATGGGCACGCAGACCATGCCGTTGAACTCCGGCGTGACGATGGGGCCGCCCGAAGAGAGGGCGTAGCCGGTGGAGCCGGTGGCCGTAGAGACCACGAACCCGTCGCCGCGCAGGCGGTCGATGTGATTGCCCGAGACCGCAACGTCAAACTCAATCATGTCACCAAGCGAACCGCGCGTAAGGGCGAGCTCGTTAAGGGCAAAGTGGTGGGTCTCCCTCAAAAGGCCAGCGCCGCAATCGAAAGAAACGCCCACGTCAAGCGTAGCGCGACGACTCTGGTGCATCTCGCCAGCCAGGGCGCGCGAGACCGACTCAACGATGTTCTCGGAGCCGGCACCAGTAAGAAAGCCGAGGTGGCCAAAGGAGAGGCCAAGAATGGGAATCTCGCGATAGCCCACGATGGAGGCCGCGCGCAACAGCGTGCCGTCTCCGCCAAGGGAGACCACGAGCATGGCCCCTTCCGGGTCACAAACGCGGTTGGGCTCGCGCTTCTTATCGGGTGCCCACTGCACCTCAACGCCCTCATGGGAGAGCCAAACCTCGAGCGTCGCCGCGGCCTGCACAGCATCCGCACGCGAATAGTTGGGCACCAACAAAACCCTCACGGCCACTCCCTCCAATGAGCCAACAGAACAAGTGTACCATCCAGCCGCTCGCGGGAGGGTGTGGCACGCAAACGTCCTCGCTCCCAGGTCTCCCACCGTCGCCCGTAGCACTGGATTGACTCGGACTCCTTACCTGGCGGCCGGATACACAAAAGGGGGCCCAGGGGCTCTGAAGCAAACATTCCGCAGCAGCGAGCGTTTTGAAGAAGCCAACGCTGTTGAGCGAGGACGTTTGCGAAGAGCCCCTGGGCCCCCGATGGGTATCCGTACAGCCTACGAGTAGTCAGCCACGTCAATCCAAGTGCGGAGGAATTCCTCTTCCTTGGCATCGCGGTGGCGAGCAAGCTCGCTGGCCGCGACGATGCTGGTCCAGCGACGGACGACCTGCATGGGCATGTCGGCCAGCTTGCAGAACAGCACCAGGTACTTGTCCGCGAGCTCGAGGTCCTCGAGGGCGAACAGCAGGTAGGTCATGGCAGCGTCGGCAGCCGGGGCACCCTGGGTGGCGTGAGCCCAGTCGCAGACGTAGAGCAGACCGTCGTCACCAACGATGACGTTGGTGGGGTTGAAGTCGCCGTGGCAGACCTTGTTCTCGATCTTCATGCCATCGAGGCGCATAAGCAGCTCATAGCGCGTGGTGGCGTCGATCTCGGTCAGGCCGTTGATCATGCGGGCGTACTTGTCGCGCTGGCGGTTGAGCAGCGGCGCGGTGTGGCCGTTGATCTCAAGCTGCAGGCGAACAAACTGCTCGAGGTACATGTCGACGTTCTTCTTGTCGGCCTTCATGCGCTCGGAGAGCGTCTCGCCGGCGACCTTCTCGGTGGCCAGGGCCCAGCCTTCCTCAGACTCGAAGACCTCGACGATCTTGGGCGTGCGGATGCCGGTCTCCTCGATGCGGGCGAGGTTCAGGGCCTCGTTGAAGACGTCGCTCTTGGGCTTGGAGGCGTTGAACACCTTGACGATGTTGTCACCGGTGTCGTAGACGACCTTGTTGCCGCGTCGAGCGAGCTCGACCTTGCTTGCGGGTAGCTCCATGAGAAGCCTCCTTAGGTTCCTCCCTAACGCCGGACGGGTCTGCCCGGCGTGAACAGGCCCGCGCCGGGCCCGGGCACCTTAGATAGCCCGAGCCTGGCGTGGTACCCCCTACTCCTCGTAGCTGCTGGCCTCGCGACCATAGTAAGCGTCGAGGTAAAGCTCCTTGATCTCGCTCATGAGCGGGTAGCGCGGGTTGGCCGGGGTGCACTGGTCGTTGAAGGCATTCTCGGTCATCTCGTCGAGGGTGTCGAGGAAGTACTTCTCGTCCACACCGTACTCGGCGATGGTGGCCTTGACGCCAACGTGGGCCTTGAGCTCCTCGATCTTGGCGATGAAGTTCTCGAACACCTCGTCATCGTTCTTGCCGGTCACGCCGCAGTAGCGGGCAGCCTCGACGTAGCGCTGCTTGGCGTGCGGGTAGGCGTACTGCGGGAACGTGCCCATCTTGGAGGGGACGTCGGCCGCGTTGTAGCGCATGACGCGGGTGAGGATGACGGCGTTGGCCAGGCCGTGCGGGATGTGGTGGTAAGCACCCAGCTTGTGGGCCATGGAGTGGTTGAGGCCGAGGAAGGCGTTGGCGAAGGCCATGCCGGCCAGGCAGGAGGCGTTGGCCATGCGCTCGCGGGCCTCGGGGTCGTCGGCACCCTTGTCGTAGGCGCGCGGCAGGTACTCGAACACGAGCTTCATGGCGCGAAGGGCCATGGAGTCGCTCCAGTCGCTGGCCATGACCGAGACGTAAGCCTCGAGGGCGTGCGTGAGGACGTCCACGCCGGAGGCCGAGGTGAGGCCCTTGGGCTGGGTGTCCATGTTGTTGGCGTCGACGATGGCCATGTTGGGCAGCAGCGCGTAGTCGGCGAGCGGCCACTTGATGCCGGTCTCGGCGTCGGTGATGACGGAGAAGGGCGTGCACTCGGAGCCGGTGCCCGAGGAGGTCGGGATGGCGACGAAGTAGGCCTTGTTGCCCATCTCGGGGTAAGTGTAGACCCTCTTGCGGATGTCCATGAAGTCCATGGCCATGTTCTCGAAGTCGGCCTCGGGGTGCTCGTAGAGGACCCACATGATCTTGCCGGCGTCCATGGCGGAGCCGCCGCCGAAGGCGATGATGACGTCGGGCTCGAAGGAGGTCAGCATCTTGGCGCCCTCACGCGCGCACTGCAGCGTGGGGTCGGGAGCGACGTCCCAGAAGCAAGCGTGGGAAATGCCCAGCTCGTCGAGCTTCTCCTCGATAGCCTTGGTGAAGCCGTTCTTGTACAGGAACTGGTCGGTGACGATGAAGGCACGCTTCTTGCCCATGATGGTGCCCAGCTCGTCGAGGGCAACGGGCATGCAGCCACGCTTGAAGTAGACCTTCTCGGGTGCGCGGTACCAGAGCATGTTCTCACGCCTCTCTGCGACGGTCTTGACGTTGAGCAGGTGCTTGGGGCCCACGTTCTCGGAGACGGAGTTGCCGCCCCAGGAGCCGCAGCCGAGCGTCAGCGACGGAGCCATCTTGAAGTTGTACAGGTCACCGATGCCGCCCTGCGAGGACGGGGTGTTCACGAGGATGCGGCAGGTCTTCATGGCAGCCGCGTGCTTGGCCATCTTCTCCTTCTCGGTGGTGGCGATATAGAGGGAGGAGGTGTGGCCGTAGCCGCCGTCGGCGACCAGGCGCTCGGCCTTGGAAAGGGCCTCGTCGAAGGTCTTGGCCTTGTACATGCCCAGGACCGGGGAGAGCTTCTCGTGAGCCATCTCCTCGGACGGGTCGACGCTGGTGACCTCGCCGATGAGGATCTTGGTCTTCTCGGGCACCTCGACGCCGGCGATCTGGGCGATCTTGTAGGCGCTCTGGCCGACGATCTTGGCGTTCACGGAGCCGTTGATGATGACGGCCTTGCGGACCTTGTCGAGCTCGGCGCCCTTGAGGAAGTAGCAGCCGCGAGCCTTGAACTCGGCCTTGACCTCGTCATAGACGTCTGCGAGGACGGTCACGGACTGCTCGGAGGCACAGATCATGCCGTTGTCGAAGGTCTTGGAGTGGATGATCGAGTTCACGGCGAGCTTGACGTCGGCCGTGGAGTCAATGATCACCGGGGTGTTGCCGGGGCCGACGCCCAGGGCAGGCTTGCCCGAGGAGTAGGCGGCCTGGACCATGCCGGGGCCACCGGTGGCCAGGATGATGTCGGCGGAGCGCATGAGCTCGTTGGTGAGCTCGAGGGACGGCTGGGAGATCCAGTCGATGATGCCCTCGGGAGCGCCAGCGGCAACCGCGGCGTCGCGCACGATGCGGGCGGCCTCGATGGTGCAGGCCTTGGCGCGCGGGTGCGGCGAGATGAGGATGGCGTTACGGGTCTTCAGGCAGATGAGTGTCTTGAAGATGGCCGTGGACGTCGGGTTCGTGGTGGGGATGACGGCCGCGACAATGCCGATGGGCTCGGCGATGCGCTTAATGCCGAAGGCCGGGTCGTCCTCGATGACGCCGCAGGTCTTCATGTCCTTGTACTTGTTGTAGATGTACTCGGCCGCGTAGTGGTTCTTGATGACCTTGTCCTCCACGATGCCCATGCCGGTTTCCTCGACCGCCATCTTGGCAAGCGGGATACGGGCCTTGTTGGCCGCGATAGCCGCCGCGTGGAAGATCTTGTCCACCTGCTCCTGGGAGAACGTTGCGAACTCGGCCTGAGCCTTGCGCATGCTGGCGAGTCGCGAGCTGAGGGCATCGAGGCTGTCGATGACCTTCTCCGCCTTTGCCATACCTACCTCCAGATTGGTTCGTGGGAGGCGGTCTTGTCCGCCGCCCGTTTGACCATTGGCAACACGTTCGTGGGCCAAACTCACCATGTACGGCATCTGACGCGAGCCATGCATAAAAGAAGAGCTTGGTTCACAAGGACAATGATAGCCCACACAGGGGCGCAAATTATCCCAATTGTGTAAGAAATAGGCCATCTACCTGCACTTGCACAGTTGTTCCTAGTCATTTAGCGCAAGTGGACAAAGAAATGGTTGCTCACGATTTCCTAGTCAAGGTAGTAATGTTTTGCATATATTCGCTGCTAGTGCGTATATCAAATGAACAATGCCTGCAATCAACCCCAGCATGGGGGCGCGCAGGCATTAAAAGGTTTTGCATATAGCATTTTCGCGGGTCCGCAGCTCGTACAATTTGCACGAAAAACGCAGCTAAACCGCTCACGCCCGATTTCCTACCGTTCACGGGAGGTGGCTTACGCGCAGACGGGGAACCGATTAGAGCGGAAAACCCGGCCGTCCAAGAGAATTACCGGGTCCTTTCGGGTGCGCGAGAGAAACGCTCATCGCCCTCGTTAGCTCGCAGCAAGAACTTTCGCAGCAATGAAATGAGCAGCCACACAAAACAATCCGGGCAGGACGAAAACAATTCCCCCAAGCATGGAGATATCTGTGAACCCCAAGAGGGTCAGACCGGCAGTTTGGGGTGCAACAGCACAAACGGTAGCCAGGCCAACAAGAACAAGGAGCGAGATAGACAGGGCTAGATATCCTGAGCCGGTGGCCACAGCAACAGCGTAGCCAAGGAATAGCCACATGAGCGGACGAGACAGGATAACCACAGCCAATGTTATCCCATCGACCCCCATGACAGTACTTGGGATGCCGCCGACAAGTTGATATGCAGCCACAAGCGCGTAGCCATAGCCCGGCGATGACGATGGAAGCCACAACCGCCAAAGGCCCACCACCAGCAATGCGAGGACAAGCAGAAGAGCTACAAGTCGTGACCTTCTCATAGCACTAGCCTCCTTTGCTATAGAGGGGTGATGCAGCGGTTAATGAACCTCGTAACTGTATTGCCACACCTCTACAGAACCCGTCCCAGATCCATAACCAGGTATGTATACCTTCCCGAAGTCGTAAGGCTCTATCCTAAGGAGGGTTGGAGCCTTTCGGATGTAGTACTGACGATACGAAAGGCCCTTGGTGGTTTCTCCAAAATAGTAATCCTCAAGAAAAACGCCACCGGCTATGCCAGTAAAGAGCCGATAGGTATCAACGACGTCGTCGTAGAGAGATCTCCTCGCAGCTATCTGGGCATTGTCGCCAGCAACGAAAGGCTGGACAGACGAAAGCTCCTCGAAAGAATACGGAGTAGCAGCCATAGCCTTGTGCGGCAGCAGAACAAGCGACACACAAAGGCTTATCACCGCAAAAAGCAGGACTACAACCGGTGTCCCCAAAACACGACGATTCAATTTGACGCCCATGTCATCCTCCCAACTTGCAAGCCGTCGGTAATTAGTAAGTTTCATAACTGCAGGTAAATCGTTTCAACAATCCGTTATGCGTTTGATCTGTTGGGCAGGGATATTGGTAGATTACGTAAAGCTGAGCATCAGGGTACTTTCGCGTATATCCATTTCTATAAGTGAGTGTGCGATAAGTTGGTTCGAGCACCTTGATGTCATGAGATGGATCCGCATAGCAATGGAAATAGCTATAAGAATCGAGAACATCGTCTATTTTTGAGCGCTTTATCTCGAAAGAAGAATTAGCAACAAGTGAAATCGGATCAGGGACCACAGTGCTCGAAACAACGGGAGCCGAGAAAAACACCCAGGTGAAACTTAGTATCCCACAGAAGATGGGTTGCAGAATTCTGCGAGGGACAGTGATTCGTTTCATGGTGGCATCGCATCCCGTCTTCATGTCCTTTAATTACCTACAGCTTCTATATGCAGCAAAGAAGGTAAGATGGCACGAAAAGGGCCGACAAACGGTAATAATGCCACGGTCAACGGAATTGAAAATAACCTTAAAGATTTAAACCTTCTCGTATTTGGCCAAATTAGGCCGTTCACCAGGACATATCTAAGTCATACGGAGTAGAAATCTCCCGCACTTCCAATCACATGATCCGTAGTTTCATAAACTAAAACTGCTGCTCCAGTCGCTCAGCGAGCCCGGGCCACCCAAATGCCTGACCGCAGGTATCACGGCCGGGGGACGTCGCAAATGGCTTTTTCCAGAGTAAGAACCTGTTCAGCTGCAAGTCCATCTTCCGCCAGATAACGAAGCCACGCACCTTGACCTGACAAGCGCACACGTATCTCGGGTCCAAAGCCACCGCGCAGGGTACAGGAGGCCTCGTGGTAGCTTGGGTCACCGGTAAGGCCCGGGTAGCGCACCTCGGCCACCCTCGGATGGCAGACAAGGTAGTTAGCCACAACCTGCGCCAGATCAGAGACGCGGCGCCACTCGTCCGCGTCCATGCCGGCCTGTACCTCAAGCACCTCAGACAGCGAGGGACCTCCCCCGCCGCATGGCAGGAGAGGCCCCTCGGTGATGTTGATATCGATGCTCACGACGCGAGACTAGCTGCGACGCTCGGCAATCTCGGCGGTGATGGCGGCGATGAAGTCCTCGACCGTGCTCGGGTTGGTCTCGTTGGAGCGGTCGCGCACGGAGATGTTGCCGGCCTCGACCTCCTTCTCGCCCAGGATGAGCATGTAGGGCACGCGGTCGGTGCTACGAGCCTCGCGGATCTTGTAGCCGATCTTCTCGTCGCGGTCGTCGACCTTCACGCGAATGCCGGCGGCGTCGAGCTTGTCGGCGACCTCGTGGGCGTAGGCGCGGCTCTTCTCGGAGACGGGCAGGACGTCAACCTGCACCGGGGCGAGCCACGTCGGGAACTTGCCGGCGTAGTGCTCGATGAGAATGCCGATGAAGCGCTCGATGGAGCCGAAGCACACGCGGTGAAGCATGATGGGGCGCTTCTTGGAGCCGTCGGCGTCGGTGTACTCGAGGTTGAAGTTGATCGGCATCTGGAAGTCGAGCTGGACGGTGCCGCACTGCCAGGTACGTCCCAGCGAATCCTCCAGGTGGAAGTCGATCTTGGGGCCGTAGAAGGCGCCGTCGCCCTCGTTGAGCTCGTAGTCCATGCCAAGCTGTTCAAGAGCGGTCTTGAGGCCAGCCTCAGCGCGCTCCCAGTCCTCGTCGGAGCCCATGGAGTCCTCGGGGCGGGTGGAGAGCTCGACGTGGTACTTGAAGCCGAACTTCTGGTACACGGAGTCGATGAGGTTCACGACGCCCACGATCTCGTCGGTGAGCTGGTCGGGGCGCACGAACAGGTGGGCGTCGTCCTGGTTGAAGCAGCGCACGCGGAACAGGCCGTGCAGGGCGCCGCGCATCTCGTGGCGGTGCACCAGACCAATCTCGCCGGCGCGGATGGGAAGCTCACGGTAGGAGTGCGGCTTGGCAGCATACACCAGCACGCCACCCGGGCAGTTCATGGGCTTGACGCAGTACTCCTCGTCGTCGATGACGGTGGAGTACATGTTGTCCTTGTAGTGGTCCCAGTGGCCGGAGGTCTTCCACAGCTGCTTGTTCATGATCAGCGGGGTGGAAATCTCGACGTAGCCGGCCTTGTGGTGAATCTCGCGCCAGTAGTCGAGCAGGGTGTTCTTAAGCACCATGCCGTTGGGCAGGAAGAACGGGAAGCCCGGGGCCTCGTCGCGCATCATGAACAGGTCCATCTCGCGGCCGATCTTGCGGTGGTCGCGCTTCTTGGCCTCCTCGACCAGGCGCAGGTGCTCCTCGAGCTCATCCTTGGTGGCAAAGGCGATGCCGTTGATGCGGGTGAGCATCTTGTTGTTCTTGTCGTCCTTCCAGTAGGCGCCAGAGACGCCCGTGAGCTTGAAGGCCTTGAGCGCCTTGGTGTAGCAAAGGTGCGGGCCCACGCACATGTCGATGTACTCGCCCTGCTGGTAGAAGGTGATGCGAGCGTCCTCAGCCAGGTCGCCGATGTGCTCGACCTTGTACTTCTCGCCGCGCTCCTCCATGAGGGCGATGGCCTCGGCACGGGGCTTCTCGAAGACGGTGAACTTGAGGTTCTCCTTGCAGATCTTCTTCATCTCGGCCTCGATAGCCTCGAAGTCGTTCTCAGAGATCTTCTGGCCCTCAGGCAGGTCGATGTCGTAGTAGAAGCCGTTGTCGGTGGCGGGACCATAGGCAAAGTCGGCCTCGGGATAGAGACGCTTGATGGCCTGGGCCATGATGTGGGCCGCAGAGTGGCGGATGACGTGGAGCTCCTCGTCTGCGGGGCACTCGTCAACGTGACCGTCGTTGTAAAGAACCTTCATTTGGAAACCTCTTCCGAATGGCTTATAAGCAGGGGTAAGTGTACTCGACATAGAAAACGCCCGCACGCCATAGGCGAGCCGGGCGAATATGAGGCGCCTGCCGAAACGGGCCGCACGACCCGGACGGGACAGACGCCTAGATAGTCTTCGTTGTGATGCTCTGGCAGAGCAGGTGCTGCATGAGGACGAGCCTTTCGCGCGGTTGCAGTGCCTATGGTTTACCACAAAGCGCCCGGCGCCGCACGGCTGAGCCGAGCTTTTCAGGAGGTATACGAAAGCGGAGCAGGCCCTTCCCGCACACAAAAGGCCCCGTCACGAGGACGGGGCCCTGGGTTCACGCTATGCGGTGGAGCTGCCTTGAGCTACTGGATGCGGGTGCGGCAGTAGGGGCAGACCTTCCAGTCGGCGTTGAGGGGGCGGTGGCAGGTCGGGCAGACGTTGCGCACCTGGGTGTTGCAGTTGGGGCAGACGATGAAGTCCTTGTCGATGGGCGTGGCGCACTTGGGGCAGATGCCGTAGTGCGAAAGCTGGTGCTCGCGCAGGGCGATGTCGAGGTCCTGCTCCTCACGGTCGACGAGGTAGGAGCTCGGACGCAGGATGACGTAGGCGAGCAGGCCCACGATGGGGATCACGCTGATGATGGCCCAAAGCCACCAGGGCTCGGCGCCACGACGCTGGGCATCGCGGATGACATAGACGATGGAAAGCACGTAGAGCATGACAACGCAGGCAAGCATGAGGTAGAGCACCATGCGAACCTCGGGCGTAAGCAGCTGATCGATAAGGTCAGACATAGGTGAGAGCTCCTTCTTCATCAGCACGCCACGTACCGGCGCGCGTCATAACTCAAGGGATTGTACCAGCAACGCACTAGACGAACGACGCCAAACCAATATGCCCACGCTCCGGGCACATCGCACGCCGGCCGTGGACAGCGCGCGCGATAGGCCCAAGGGTGCGGCTTCGACTCTTAGCCCGAAGGCTCCCCAGCGCCCCTACCCTCGGTGACAGGCCGCAACCTCACCGGCCAAGGTGATAGAGCCGACGGCCACGTAGGATTCGGACGCCAGCTGCTCGCAGGCCTCCCCTACGGTGGCGTAGACGGCCGCAGGCTCCACGCCCTGGGCGCGGAAACGTTCGGCAAGCTCTGCCGCGGGGAGCGCGCGATCGCTTGCGGTAGCCGTGACGTAGACGCGCGGGAACTCATGGGCAAGCTGGGCCACAACGCCGTCAACGTCCTTGTCGGCCAGCACCGCACACAGAAGCGCAGGGCGATTCTGCACCTCGGGCTCTTGTTCGGCCAACGACGCCATAAAGGCGCGAATGGACTGCGGGTTATGGGCCGCATCGATGAGGTGGAGAGGCGCAGCTGCGGCCGTGGGCGCAGCGTTCGCCAAAGTGGCTCCGGATGCAGAGCCAGCGTCCACGGAGCTGTCAGTTGCGAGCGCGCTCATTGGTGCGGGCGCGGCGCTCACCAGCGCGTCGAAGCGTCCCGGCGTGGGGCAGGCGGCAACGCTCGCGCGAAGGGCCCGGTGCTCCAGTTCATGGCCGAGGTAGGCCTCCGCGAGCGCGGCGGCGCAGGCAATGTTGGCAGCCTGGTAGGCGGGCTTCACGGCCTGCAGGCCCTCGTAGGTGGCACGCGGCGTAGTGACGCTCAGGCAAAGGGGCTCGCCCAAAGCGGACGGACGAGACGTGATGGCATAGCTCGCAGCCGGCAGTTCCGGGTGTTCGCGGGTGGCGCCGGCCTCTACCTCGCCAGGGGCGTCGGCCGCATCGGCCGGGCGCAGCAGCACGGGCTCCACGCCCTGTTCGGCGCACCGCGCAAGGAACACATCTTCCACCGTCGAGGGGGCCCAGGTGCCCACACCCAGCACGCAAGCCTGACCAGCCTTGATGACGGCGGCCTTCTCGGCAGCGATCTCTTCAAGTGTGTTGCCGAGAATGCGACAGTGGTCAAGTCCAATGCCGGTGACGCAGGTAGCCACCGGATGGGTAGCGCTCGTGGCGTCCCACCTGCCGCCCAGGCCCACTTCGAGCACGGCCACGTCAACCCGCTCCTGCGCAAAGACGACGCAAGCAGCCACGGTAAGCAGGTCAAACTCGGTGACGCGGTAGGGCTTCTCCCCCATCTGTTCGCGACGTGCGTTCACGCGGCGTCCGGCCTCGGCGGCCAGCGAGATACCGGCGGCAAAGGCCTCGTAGCCCACAGGACGGCCAGCAACTTCCATACGCTCGCGCATCTCAACCAACTCGGGCGAGGTATAGAGAGCGCAGCGCAGGCCCTGACCACCCAGAATTGCGGCCGTATAGCGGCTCGTGGAAGTCTTGCCATTGGTGCCGGCGATCTGGATGACGTCAAAGGCGGCGTCGGGACGGCCGAGCTCGTCGAGCATGTCGACCACGGTCTCGAGCAGCGGGTCGCCAGTGTTGCCGAAAAAGCCCGTGTCATGGGCCATGCGCTCGGCCTGCTCATAGGAAAGCTCAGGCGCCGAGAAGGGCGCCACCCAAGGCTTGTGGCTCGATGCGGTCATTGATGCTCCTTGCAAATAAAAACTGCGTGCTACGCGCTCACGCGCAACAGGCCCATGGCCTCTTTACGACGGGCGTCCTCGGCCAAGGCACCACGAGCGGCGCTCGTCACCGTCTTGGCACCGACGGCACGGATGCCGCGCATATTCATGCAGGAGTGCTCGGCCTCGAGCACCACCAGCACGCCAAGCGGGTCAAGCTCGCGCACGAACGCGTCGGCAACCTGGCTTGTGAGCTGCTCCTGGAGCTGCGGGCGATGGGCGTAGCCATTGACGCAGCGGGCAATCTTGGAGAGGCCCGTCACATGGCCGTCACGCGGGATGTAGCAGACGTGGGCCTTGCCCACGAAGGGCAGCAGATGGTGCTCGCACATGGAGTTGAAGGGGATGTCGCGCACCACGACCATCTCCTCGTTGCCCGGCACGTGAAACTGCTTACGCAGGTGAAAGCCGGGGTCCTCGTAAAGGCCGCCAAAGATTTCCTCGCAAGCGCGAGCGATGCGGTCGGGCGTGCCCTGCAGGCCCTCGCGGTCGGGGTCCTCGCCAATGCCGAGGAGGAACTCACGAACGGCCGCCTCAATGCGGGGCTTGTCAATGCCATTAGCCATGGGCTACTCCTCATTCCTCTTGCGGCCATAGACGAACCAGTAGGCAGCACCAAGAGCGCAGCCGCCCACCGCGTTACCGAGAATCGCGGCGCTCAGGTTCGTGCACACGCCGGCCAGCGTCACGCCGCCTGCAACCCCTGCACCCTGCAGCATCAGCGCATAGGGCAGGAAGAACATGTTCGCCACGCAGTGCTCAAAGCCGGCGCCCATGAACGCCATCACGGGCAGAAGGGCCGCAAAGAACTTGTCGGTGACGTTGGTAGAGGCATGGCCGCACCACACGGCAAGGCACACGAGCACGTTGCAGAGAATCGCGCGGAAGAAGACCGTGATCCACGGCAACGAGGTCTTGGCCGTGGCCACCGCGATAGCAGCCTCGCCAAAGGCCCCGCCATTGGCGGCCGCAGCATCCGCACCCATGAGCAGGGCGGCGGCAATCACGCTGCCAACGAGGTTGCCAACGATGACGATAAGCCAGCTCTTCAGCAGGCCAGCCCAGCCAAAACGCGAGGAAAGCGGACCCATGACCATGAGGCAATTGCCCGTGAACAGCTCGGCGCCCGCTGCGAGGATGAGGAAGAGACCGAGCGTGAACGAAAAGCCACCAAGCAGCTGCGTGGCCGCAAAGGGCAGGCTAGAATCGCACTTCACCACGAGCATAAAGGTGGCACCCATCGCAACGAAGAAGCCCGCGAGTATGGCGAGCGAGAAGGCAGCGACGGGCTCGGTTGCGGCCTTCGTCGCAGCGACACGCTCGGCCTTGAGCTCGATCGAAGCCGGCGTCATGGCCCCGCTGTAGGAGGAAGACGGTTTTTCGGTCAGGTTCATGCAATCCCCTCTTCTTGGCAGGCGCGCTCGGCGGCCTGCACCACATGGCTCATAAGGACGGCGGTGGTGATTGACCCCACCCCGCCGGGAACGGGCGTAATGGCCGCGACACGCGGCTCAGCATCCTCAAAGCTGACGTCGCCCACGAGCTTGCCAGCCTCTTCGTCCCAGTTAATGCCCACATCGACCACGACCTGCCCCTCGCGCACGTGGTCGGCGCCGACGGTGCCCGGCTTGCCGGTGGCCACCACAAGGATGTCGGCCGCGCGGCACGCCTCGGCAAGGTTGGCCGTCTTGCTGTGGCACATGGTGACGGTGGCATCGCAGGCCTGCAACATCATCGAGACGGGCCTGCCAATCACCAGCGAACGACCCGCCACGCAGACGTTTGCGCCCGCAAGCGGCACGTCGTAGTACCTAAGCAGGCAAATCACGGCCTCGGCGGTGCAAGGCGCAAAGCCCTCGCCGGCGCCAGAAAACACATGGGCGAGGCTTGCCGTCGTGGCGCAGTCCACGTCCTTGGCAGGTGCGATGGCAGCACAAGCCGCGTGCTCGTCGAGGTGAGCAGGCAGGGGGCGAAACATCAGGATGCCGTGCACGCCCGTGTCTTCGTTGGCGCCTTGGATGGCACAGAGAAGCTCGTCTTGGCTGCAGTCGGGGGCAAGTTCAACCACGCGCACGCAAACGCCGGCCTTCTCGGCACGCTTGAGAAGGCCGCGCTCGTAGGAGAGGTCGTCTTCGCGAGCGCCCACACGGATGACGGCAAGCGTGGGCGTAGCGCCGCGCTCGCCAAGTGCCGCTGCGCGGGCGGCGGCATCGCCGGTAAGCCACGTAGCAACGGGGCCGCCCTTAAGCAAAAGCTCGGCCATTAGTCCTTCCCCCTCACTGCGCGAGCGGCCTTCTCGGCCAGGGCATCGGCGCGCGGAAGCCAGGTAGCCAGCAGCGCGTCGCACTCGGCCTCGAGCTCGCGGGCGCACTCGCGATCTGCCATGGCAACCGTGTTCGCATAGAGCGTGAGGCTTGCCGACTGCAGCGCGGCACGGCACATGAGCGCCCCGCAGGCCACGTCAGAGATGAGCAGCTTGGAGACGTGGTCACCCAGTTGCTCGAGCTCGGTGAGCGAGCGAGCGCAGGCCATCATGATGCGATAAGGCGGAATCGCGGCCTTGTGGAGCGCGTGCTCGACGGCGGCGGGGCGACCCGGGTCGGTGCGCGGCAGGCCGTAGGCACGCGTAACGCATTCGTAGGCGCGGGCGTCCTCGTCCACAAGCTCAAGCAGCTCATGGCGAATCTGCCCCGTGGCCTCGATGGCACGGGCGATGCTCTCGTCATAAGCGGCGTAGGCAGGCTTTCCCTGCGTGTAGTGGCACACCATCGTGCACAGAGCCGTGCCAAGTGCGCCCACGTAGGCAGAGGCGCCGCCACCGCCCGGAATGGGCTCGTGGGCGGCTAGACGCTCGGAAAACTCGCGACAGGTCCTCTCCACCATGGAGGGGACCTCGTCGGCAGCGCTCACGCCTGGCGTGACATCCAAATCAGACATGCAATCTTCCTAGAAGAGGCCCGTAATGCGGCCCTGGTCGTCCACGTCGATGTTCTCGGCGGCCGGGTGCTTGGGCAGGCCCGGCATGGTCATGATGTCGCCGGTGAGCGCCACCACGAAGCCGGCACCAGCCGCGACCTTGACGTTTCTCACCGTGATGCGGAAGCCCTCGGGCGCACCCAGGAGCTTGGCGTTGTCGGAGAAGGAGTACTGGGTCTTGGCCATGCAAACGGGCAGCTCGCCAAAGCCCTGCTCGGTGAGCTGGGCCATCTGCTTTTTGGCCGCCGGCGTAAAGTCGACGCCATCGGCGTGGTACACACGGCGGGCAATGGCCTCGATGCTCTTTGCAATGCCGGCCGGCTCGTAGGCGCACGCGAACTCGTTCGGCTCGTCGCACAGGCGCACGACCTGCTCGGCCAGCGCCAGACCGCCCTCGCCGCCCTTGGCCCACACCTCGGACAGCGCCACGTTCACGCCAAGCTCGTTGCACTTGGCCTCAACGAGCGCGAGCTCAGCGGGAGTGTCGGTCGGGAAGGCGTTGATGGCCACCACCACGGGCAGGCCAAAGACCTCGCGCATGTTGGTGACGTGGCGCAGCAGGTTGGGCATGCCGGCCTCGAGGGCCTCGAGGTTCTCGGTGCCCAGGTCTGCCTTGGCAACGCCGCCATTGTGCTTGAGGGCACGCACCGTGGCCACGACCACGCAGGCATCGGGCGTAAGGCCGGCCATGCGGCACTTGATGTCGCAGAACTTCTCGGCGCCAAGGTCAGCACCAAAGCCAGCCTCGGTCACCACGTAGTCGCCCAGCTTCATGGCCGTCTCGGTGGCCATGACGGAGTTGCAGCCGTGGGCGATGTTGGCGAAGGGGCCGCCGTGGACAAAGGCGGGCGTGTGCTCGAGGGTCTGCACGAGGTTGGGCGAGATGGCGTCCTTGAGCAGGGCCGTCATGGCACCCTCAGCGTGCAGGTCGTGGGCAGTGACGGGGCGCTGGTTATAGGTGTAGCCAACCACGATGCGACCCAGGCGCTCCTTAAGGTCGGCGATGGAGGTGGCCAGGCAGAACACGGCCATGACCTCGGAGGCCACCGTGATGTCAAAACCGTCCTCACGCGGCATACCGTTGGCCACGCCGCCCATGCCGCACACGATGTGGCGCAGCTGGCGATCGTTCATGTCCACCACGCGCTTCCAGGTGATGCGACGCGGATCGATTCCAAGGTCGTTGCCCTGCTTGATGTGGTTGTCGAGCATGGCGGCGAGCAGGTTGTTCGCCGCACCAATGGCGTGGAAGTCGCCAGTGAAGTGCAGGTTGATGTTCTCCATCGGCACCACCTGGGCATAGCCGCCGCCGGCAGCGCCACCCTTGATGCCAAAGACCGGGCCCAGGCTCGGCTCGCGCAGGGCGAGCACGGCGTTCTTGCCCATACGGTTGAGGGCGTCGGCCAGACCCACGGAGGTAGTGGTCTTGCCCTCGCCGGCCGGCGTGGGGTTAATGGCCGTCACGAGCACGAGCTTGGCGCGGCGCGGCTTGCTGGCGACCTTGGTGACGTCGACCTTGGCCATGTAGTGGCCGTACGGCACGAGCTCCTCGTCGGTGAGGCCAAGACCCTCGGCTACGCGTTTGATGGGCCAAACCTCGGCCTGCTGGGCAATCTCGATATCCGACATGGGCATGGCGCCATCCTTTCCACGAGGTGGTGCGGTCGAGCCGCATAGGGATTAAGCGTAGCACGCAACCAGGCACGTAGACCAAACAAAGCGCCTTGCAAATGAACGACAGATGGAAGGCCGAATCCCCCAAAAGAAATTTCAAAAAAATCTCGTTTGCGGTGTCATATTTTTGAGCGTTGGGTATACAGACTTTGCATCCCAAATAGCAAATGAATAAAGGAGGCTCTCATGTCCGAGAAGACCATGAACACGCAGCTCAACGATGCCGAACTCAAGGACGTTTCCGGCGGTCTGCGCACCGACGGCCTCGCCAACGAGAGCACCAGTACTCTTGCGAACGAAGGCGTGATGACCGGCTCCACCGAGGACCTCATGAGCAGGAGCACGGAGACCATCCTCTCCAACGCCTCCAGGCTCACCGCCACCGGCACCGCCGCGGAAACCGCCGCCGAGCGCCTGGCCTCCACGGAGACCCTCACCTCTAGGGAGACGCTCGCCTCCGCGGAGACGCTCGCCTCCACGAGCAAGATTCTCCTCTAGAGACACCCCCCATTTCATAAGAGCAATCGAACGAAGGAGACTGTCATGACTGAGAAGAACCTCAACAACCAGCTCAACGACGAAATGCTCACCGAGGTCACCGGCGGCGTGCGCACTAGCGGCCTTGCCGATAGCGCCACCACCAGTGATTCCACGCTCAACAGCAAGATCATCTTCAGCGAGGGCAGGAGCACGGAGACTCTGACCTCCAACGCTTCCAGGCTTGCCGCCAACGCCACCGCTGCCAACGCCGCCGAGCGCCTGGCCTCCACGGAGCTCCTCACCTCCAGGGAGACGCTTGCCGCCACCGAGACGCTCACCTCCACGAGCAGGGTCATCTAAAGGGCACGCCAATCTACCACGAAGGCCCCGGGGCATACGCCTCGGGGCCTTTTTCATGCCGAGCATCGCGGCTTATAGGACAAAATGTGTGTCCCGGCCGTAGCTCAGCCCCCCTGGTCAGTCCAGCCAGAACGGGAACGGGTCGCGATGGTGCAGCTCCTCCCAGACGACCCTGTCGCCCCACTCCGGCCCTCCGTCGTCCCTCTTCGGCGACGACGAGTAGACGCTGAACAGGAAGTCGATGTCGGCGTCGGTCGGCATCGAGGCCAGCTTCTCGCGCGCGGACCTGACGTCGCCGGAGTGCATGTGGCACCACCAGAAGATCGCCTTCACGCGCCTGAGCGCGCTGAGGCCCCGGTGGTTGCGCAGCATGGCCCTCAGCTGCGAGTTCACGCCTCCCTCGATGGCGTTGTTGGTCGACGGCAGCGGCCCCGCCCTCGTCAGCTCCGGGTCGAGGTAGGTGAACAGGGTGCCGGCGCTCACCAGCGACGAGAGCGACGAGCGTGCCTTCCTCAGCCTCTCGTGGGTGTAGACCGACCTGCCGTCGACGAGCGAGCGGTCCTCGAGGAAGTCGGCCCAGAAGCCGCACCAGTCGAGGTATCGCTCGACCCAGAGCTCGGCCTGGTGGAGCCCCTCCACGTGCATGAGGTCGACGGCCATCCCGTAGAGCTCCACGCCCGCCTGGAGCCTCGGCCTGCTGGTCGTGTACCTCCTCACCTGCGAGAACGCGTGGAACACGCACCGCTGGACCCTCGTGCGGGGCCAGACCTCGCGCGCGGCCTTGGCGAACCCCGAGCCGCCGTCGGTGACGACGACGTCGGGCGCGGGGACCGAGGCCATGAGCGCGCCCCAGGACCTGGAGTTCTCCGACTGCGCCATGTACCACGAGACGACCCTCTCGCCGTCGAAGCAGATGAGCACGACGAGGTCGCGCGCGACCCAGATGCCGTCGACGTACAGGACGCGGTGGACCTCGCCGTCGGGTACGGGCATCGCCCACACGTCCCAGAACTCGGAGGTGCGCCTCCTGAAGGTCCTGCCCGCCCCGGGCATGTCGAGCTGGGAGTCCTTGGAGAGCAGCCAAGCCAGGAACTCCCCGAGGCGCGCCGCGGTGTCGTCGTAGCGGACCGTGGTCGACGCGCCGCAGGCGGAGCATCTCCACCTTTGCGCGCCGGACGACGTCCTGCCGTTTCGCTTGGTCGGGCCTCCGCAGTAGGGGCAGTGAACGGCCTTCATGGGCACCTCTTCCGAAAGGGTTTTTAACGGCTTCGGAAAAGGTTATCTACCTGGTGCGACGGGTGGGTTCCGGACACACATTCTGTCCGAGTGCTTAAAACCGCCCCCGAGGTTTAAAGGGGTCAAAAAGGGGCGTCGACCTGCGTCGACGCCCCTAAATCGGACACACATTTTGTCCT
>CAVHWW010000054.1:0-6162 GCA_963639715.1 Acutalibacteraceae bacterium | reverse complement strand
CCCTTCCAGGGCTACCAGCGCACCTGCCGCGACATTGACCCCGACGAGGCCAAGGCTCGCATCGAGGCTGGCGAGAAGTACGTCCTGCGCATCAAGGTTCCCGCTGATCGCGGCGATGTTGTGATCCACGACGCCGTCCACGGCGACGTCACCTTTGACGCCAAGGAACTCGACGACTTCGTGATCTTCCGCTCCGACGGAACCCCCACCTACAACTTCGCCACCGTGGTTGACGACGCCGCCATGGGCATCACGCACGTCATCCGTGGCGACGACCACCTCTCCAACACGCCTCGTCAGGTTATGGTCTACGAGGCCCTCGGCGCTCCCGTGCCCGTCTTTGCCCACATCTCCATGATTCTCGGCGCTGACGGCAAGAAGCTTTCCAAGCGTCACGGCGCCACCTCTGTGGAGGAGTTCCGCGATGCGGGGTATCTGCCCGACGCCTTCGTGAACTATCTCGCCCTTCTTGGCTGGTCGCCCGACGGCGAGACCACCATCGTCCCGCGCGACGTGCTGGCCTCCACTTTCTCGCTTGACCGCGTCTCCAAGAACCCGGCCACCTTCGACCCGGCCAAGCTCGACTGGATTAACGCCGAGTACCTGGCTGCCATGGATGATGCCGAGTTTGCCGAGAAGATCATGGTTCCCGAGCTGGTTGAGGCCGGCCTCATCAAGAGCGCCGATGAGCGCAGCGAGCAGTGGCTGAACATCCTTGCCAGCGTCGTGCGCCCCCGCACCAAGCACCTTGGTGAAGTCGCCGGCATCTGCTCCATGGTCTTCGACAGCGCAGAGACGCTTACCTATGACGAGAAGGCCGTCTCCAAGGGCCTCGCCAAGGAAGGCATGAAGACCGTGCTCGAGGCTGCCAAGGCAGCGCTCGAGGGTGTTTCCGAGGAGAACTGGAATGCCGAGGCCATCGACGCCGCCCTCGAGGAGCTCCCCGAGAAGCTCGATGCCAAGAAGCGCATCGTCTTCCAGGCCATCCGCGCCGCCGTCTGCGGCAACCTCGTGAGCCCGCCGCTCGGCATCGTCATCGAGCTCGTTGGCAAGGCTGATGCCCTCGCCCGTCTGAGCCGCGCGTGCGAGATGGCGCTGTAGAGCAAAAACCATCGCGCAGCACATAGCACCAAACAATGAGCCCGGAAGGCAAAGGCCTCCCGGGCTCATTCATGTAGCTATGACGCATAGGCGAACAGATTGGGCGACCGCCGCCCGCACCCTACTTCTTAGTAGCGGAGCTGCCCGTCTTCTTTACGACGAACTTAGTGCCGCCCTTGTGGGCCTTGGAGGGGTTGTAGGTGACGCCCTTGGCAGACCTGTGCGCACCAGAGACGGTGGCCTTGCTACCCTTACGGGCACGACCAGTCCAACGCTGCACGCGGTGGTAGATGCTCTCGCGGTGAGAACTCTTGAGGCCCAGCAGCGGCAGGGCGCCAAAGGTGGGCACGAAGAACGTGACCACGCGCCAGACGAGGAAACCGGCCGTGGCATAGCCACCAAACATCGGGCCGAAGAAGAGCGCAAAGCCGCCCTCGGCACCTCCGGTGCCACCGGGCAGGGGTACTGCCGTGGAAACGAGCTGCACCATGGAGCCCGCGGCCAAACAGGTCACGAAGTCGCCCTCAAAGCCAAAGGCGTGGAGCACAAACCACGGAATGGTGTAGAGAAACGCCAGCTGAAGCATGGTGATGCACAAGGTCAGCACCATGTCGGGGATGTTGGCGGCGGAACGCCTGAAGGCACTAGAGAACTGAGCCACCTGGACGTTGATCATCTCGTCCCACTTGGCGTAGTTCTTGACCCACCCATGGCCGTTTGCCCAACGAAGAAGCGAACTGCCGGCACGACGAACAAAATTAGGGCATAGGCAAACAACAAACAGGCCGATAAGCTCAAGGGCATGCCCGGCAAAGACAAGTAGGTTGAGCAGCACGATATCGCCGTAGCTCGAGATAAAGAAGCCGAGCTTGGCCCAGAGCATGAGCGCCGCAAACAAAACAACGCCAAACTGGAACATGATGAAGCGCGTGAACTGGGTGGCGCTTGCCGCACCAACGGAAAGGCCGCTCTTGGTGAGCTGGTAAATCTGAGACGGCAGGGCTCCCATCTGCATGGGCGTAAGGTTGCCAAAGAAGGTGCCGCTCGCCTCAACGGCCATGAGGTCCCTGAAGCCAACCGGCGAATCATGATCGAGATAAACGGCCGTCACATAGGCAAGCGTGCCAAGCATGAAGTACATGACGATGCACGCCACGGCGCCAATGAGCCAGTGGTACTCGACGTTCTTGAACGCCTCGACGAAAGAATCGATCTGGCCAGAGAAGAAAAGGAAGGCAACATAGGCAGCAAAGACAAGGCCGATGAATTGCGCGCCCTTTGCGGCTTGCTTCTTGTCAGGGTCGGCCGGCTGTTCCTCAGCAGTAGCACCGTGGTGCTTTGGCGCAGGGGCGCCCGCCAAACGGGGCTTGGGAGCATGGGGCTTATGTGCGGCCTGTTGCTGCGAGGCGGCCGTGGTTTTTGAGCCGCCAGCCGGCGAGCCTGCAGCCTTAGTCTTGTCAGTATTGTCAGCCATGTGGCCCCCGGGTCTGGGCGGCAAGCCGCCTGAACGTTACCCAACGATTCTACCCCGGCAACCGCGCTCACCATACCTACCACACCGATAGATAGGCGAAGGGCGCCGAACCCGACGCCCTTCGTTAAGTAAAACTATGCAGGTTGCACCATAAAAGGCCACGTAAAAGCCCAAGCAAACCTAGATGAGCGGCAATATCAGCTACTCAACCTCAGCAGCCTCAGCAAGGCGGGCCTGCTCGGCAGCGGCCACCTTGGTGCGATAGGCAGCGGCAATGATGTCGCAGCAGCCCTGACGGCCAAAGTTGGCACGGTTCACCACGATGTCCTTGCCCTCGTGCAGGCTCCACTTGCCAGCGGAGTAGCGCTTGTAGAACAGCTCGCGGGCGCGCTGCATGCGCTTCACAAGCTTACGGGCCTTCTTCTCGGAGATATCGCGCTTAGCGCGAACAATCTCAACGCGATCCTCCAAGGGGGCAGTCACAAGAACCGAGATAAGATTCGGGTTGTCCTTCAGGATGTAATCGGACAAACGGCCCTCGATGATGCAGCTCTCAGAAGCGCCGAGGTCACGAATGACGCCCTCCATGGACTTGAAGAGCTTGTCTGCCACCGAGCGGGCATCAACGCGATCGGGCAAAAACGCCGCAACCTCAGCCGAAAGGCTCTCGTCGTAGGCCGCAATCTGGTCGGTGGAAACACCAGCACGAAGCGAAGCGCGAACGAGCACCTCGTTGTCGTACAGAGGAATGCCAAGCTCGGTGGAAAGCAGCTTGCCAATCTCATGGCCCTCGGCACCAAAGTCGCGAGCAATTGCAATGACAACCGGGAAGGTGCTGGTATCCGCACTTGCCTTAACGGGAAGTTCAGCCATGGTCTCTCCTTAGGCCGCCACAACGCGGCGCTGGTAGGCTCGCACGAGAAGCGAGATTCCAAAGTTAAGGACAAAGTACAGCAGGAAGACGAAGCCGTAAACCAAAAGCACGTCATTCAGGCTCGTCGTCTTGGCCATAACGACCTTGGAGCAGTACATGAACTCAGCCACGTTGATGCCGGCCAGGTACGAGCTGTCCTTGATGACCGTAGTGCACTGGCTAAACAGGGCCGGAATGATCGTCTTGAAGCACTGCGGCAGGATGATGTAGGCCATAGTGGCAAAAAAGCCAAAGCCCTGGGAGCGCGCAGCCTCGAACTGGCTGTTCGGGATGGCGTTGAGGCCACCACGAACAATCTCTGCCATAACAGCCGAGGTAAAGATGGTGAATGCCAGCGTAGAGATGAAAATGTCGTTGCCCTTCACCGTGAAGTAGATGAACAAGATCCACAGCAGGTTAGGCGTGCAGCGGAACAGCTCAATGTAGGCACTTACGATAAGGCGAATGGGCTTTACCGCATACGACTTGAGCAGGGCCAAGACCGTGCCGATGATGAGCGAGAAGAAGATGGCGAGCACGGAAATCTCAAGCGTCTTCACGAAGCCGCCGAGCATAAAGCCAAGGTTATCAGGCGTGAAAAGCTCCATTGGTTACGCCTCCTTCGCAGGCTCGGGGGTGATGCCGGGAATGACCTTTGCCTTCGGGCGCTTCTTGGAGCGCGCCTCGAGCCACTGGACGAGCAGCGCCAGCGGGAAGCAAATGATGAAGTACATGCCACACGCAAGGATGTAACCCTGCAGGTAGCCATAGGTGGAAACGAAGTTGTCGGCGTTGTACATAAGGTCGCCGCCAGCGATAAGCGCAAGAACCGAGGTGTTCTTGACGAGGTTAAGCGCCTGGTTGCACAGCGGGGGCAGGATCACCTTGAAGGTCTGGGGCAAGATGATGTAGGCATAGGCCTGCACACGGGAGAAACCCTGCGACAGAGCCGCCTCCATCTGGCCGCGCGGGACGCTCTCGATGCCCGTGCGGATGACCTCAGAGATGTAAGCCGCGTGGTAGAGGCCCACACCCAAAACGCCCAAGGCAAAGGCCGAGGTGCGCACAGGGTTCTCGGTGTGGAGGATGGCCTGCAAGATCTTGGGACCAGCCATATACATGAAGAAGACCTGCACGGGAAGCGGCGTGTTCTGGAAGAACTCCACGTACACGCGGCTAATGCCACGAAGCACGCGAGAACGCGTGGTGGAGAACACGCCCAGGATCGTGCCGAGGACAATCGACAGCAAAAGGCCAGCGAGAACAACCTTGAGCGTGAGCCCAAAGCCTTCCCACATGGATCCGACCTCGGCGAATGTCAGCTGCCACCGCCTCGCATCGAACAATCCGTCTAGCATCTCGTTTCCTTCCTAACAACTAATGAAGGGCCGCCCGCGTCGCAAAGAGCGCAGGCGGCCAAAGGCAGCCAGATGGCCGCAGAACAAAGGCTTAGAGCAGGCCCCAGAGCTCGATCTCCTCGTCGATCCAGCCGTTGGACGTGACCTCCTTGACGACCTCTTCGGTGACCTCGGAGAAGTCGGAGTCCTTCTTGGTGGCAATGCCGTAATCCTGGGCGCCGAACTCAATCTCGGGCTGCAGGAGCTCCTTGTCGTCGGTGGTGTAGGTCTTCAGCGTGGAGCGGTCCATGGCGAAGGCGTCGATCTGACCAGCGTCGAGAGCGGAGTTGATGGAAGGGTAGTCCGGGTACTCGTCGAACTCGGGGGTAGCGGAAACGCCCTCGTCCTCGAGCATCTTAAGGATGGCGTCCTTGGTGGTGGAACCCTGGGAGACGCCGATGTGCTTGCCATCGAGGTCAGCCATGGTGGACAGGGAACCCTTCTTGATCAGGATGCCGACGTGGTCGGTGCGGTAGGGATCGGTGAAGTCCCAGCTCTCCTTGCGCTCGTCGGTGATGGTGTAGGTGGCGCAAATCATGTCGAGGGTGTCGTTGTCGATGAGCGGACCGCGGGTCTTGGGCGTAACGTCGGTGAACTCGACGAGGTCCTGGTCCTTGGCCTCCTCGTAGGTGACGTCAAAGACCTTGGCAGCGACCTGGTAGCACAGGTCAATCTCCATGCCCTCGTACTTGCCAGTGGCGGTATCGAGCAGGCCGTAGCCCACGACGTCCTTCTTCACGCCGCAGGCAAGCTTGCCGCGGCTCTTGATGGCCTCGACCTTAGACTCGGACGAGGTCTCTGCAGAGTCGCTGGAAGAGCTGGAGCCGCCACAGCCAACAAGGCCAAGACCGGCAACGGCAGCGGTGGCGCCGAGGGTTCCGACAAACTGACGACGAGAAATGTTCTTCATGATGAGTACCCCTTTCGAAGGTCACGTCATTGATTACGAAGTAAGGCGGCCAATGCCGCTGCCAGCTCGGAAAGACCGAGCGTAGGGCACGAAACTAGCGAAGAATCTTGGAGAGGAAGAGCTTGGTGCGCTCAGAGCTCGGGTTCTCGAAGAAGTGATCGGGCGAACCCTCCTCGATGATCACGCCGTCCTCGACGAAGATGACGCGGTCGGCGACCTCGCGAGCAAAGCCCATCTCGTGCGTGACGCACAGCATGGTGATGTTCTCGCTGGCGAGCTCAACCATGACGTTGAGCACCTCCTGGACCATCTCGGGGTCAAGGGCGCTCGTGGGCTCGTCGAACAGGATGATCGGCTGCTTGGTGCA
>CAVHWW010000053.1:0-11233 GCA_963639715.1 Acutalibacteraceae bacterium | reverse complement strand
GGGAGGCGGGCAGGAAGCCGCGCAGGCCGATGTCGAGGATCAGGCCGCCCTTGACAACCTCGATGACCTCGCCCTCGACGTTCTCGCCGGCGTTGAACTTCTCCTCGATGCGGTTCCAAGCACGCTCGTACTCGGCACGCTTCTTGGAGAGGACGAGACGGCCGTCCTTGTCCTCCTTCTGGAGAACGAGGGCCTCGATGCCGTCGCCCAGGGCAACGATGTCAGCGGGGTTGGCGTCCTTGCGGATGGACAGCTCGCGGACGGGGATAACGCCCTCGGACTTGAAGCCGATGTCAAGCAGGACCTCATCGCGCTCGATCTTGACGACGGTGCCCGTGACAAGATCGCCCTCGTCGAAATCGGTAATAGTACCGTCGATGAGGTTGTTCATCTCCTCGGTGGAAACGTCATCCAGCGAGAAAACGGACGAGTTCTGAATCTCACTCAAAGGTGGACCCCTTTCAAGAAACGGGGCCCCGATGCTCATGCGCATCGCCTGCAGCAGCTCCGGGCAAGATGCTCGCCCACAGCCACCGGCTTGGATTTACATCGCTCGGGGGCCGACAGATATGTTGTGCGGGCGTCCGACCCACACAGACAGATAGGATACCTGTCTCGCATAGCACTTTTCAAGGAAAACACGGCTATCTTGATGGAATTTTCGTTGCATGCACATTAAGGCCTTGCAACGGAAGGGCCCCGCCTCCCCCATTTAGAGGAAGACGGAGCCCTGAAAGCCATCTATTGGCATTCTGAAAGACTGCCGCGAGGCAAATGAACCAGCGGATTCCCTACTGCACGAGGCCGTTGGGGCCCATGCTGCCCGGGACCGTGTCGGTGCCGTAGCCGTAGGCCGGCTGGGCGCTGATCTCCTGGATGCGCGTAGCCTCGGAGACAACGTCGTCAGGCGCCACGGAATCGTAGCGGTGGCAGGCGCAGTAGTGGCCCGGCGTTACCTCACGCAGCTCGGGAGACGAGACGTCGCAGCCGCCCACCTTGGCAAAGCAACGGCTGCAGAAGCGGCATCCCGGCGGCGGATCGATGGGGCTGGGCACGTCGCCCTCAAGGATGATGCGGCGACGGCGCATCTTCGGGTCAACCGAAGGAATGGCCGAGAGAAGCGCCTGGGTGTAGGGGCACAGCGGGTTGTGATAGAGCTCGTTCTTCTCGGTGATCTCCATCAGACGGCCGAGGTACATCACGCCTACGCGATCGCTCACGTGCTTCACGACGTTAAGGCCGTGCGCGATGAACAGGTAGGTGAGGCCCATCTTCTCCTTGAGCTCGTCAAGCAGGTTCAGGACCTGCGCCTGCACGGAGACGTCCAGGGCGCTGACGGGCTCGTCGCACACGATGAGCTTGGGGTTCACCGCAAGGGCGCGGGCGATGCCAACGCGCTGGCGCTGGCCGCCGGAGAACTCGTGCGGGTAGCGATTGCGCATGGTGGCAGGCAGGCCCACGAGCTCGAGCAGCTCGTCAACACGGGCGTCGATCTGGTCAGCCGGCAGAATCCTGTTGGTGATGATCGGCTCGGCAATGATCGAGCCCACGGTCATGCGCGGGTTCAGGCTCGCGTAGGGGTCCTGGAAAATGAGCTGGATGTCGGTGCACAGGCCACGGCGCTCCTTGGCGCTCATCTTCGTGAGGTCCTTGCCCTCGAAGATGATGGAGCCGCTCGTGGGCTGCAGAAGGCCCACGAGCATCTTGCCGATGGTGGTCTTGCCGCAACCGCTCTCGCCCACCAGGCCAAAGGCCTCGCCACGGCGAATCTGGAAGGAGACGTCATCAACGGCCTGGACGAAGGAGGTCGGCTTGCCGAAGAAGTTGCTTGCGGCGACGAAGCTCTTCGTGAGGTGCTGGACGTCGAGCAAGATCTCGTCGTTACTCATTGGCGCTCCCCTCCTTCTCGTACAGGAAGCAGCGGACGGTACGGCCCGGCTCGCCGGGAACCTCGCGCAGCTCCGGGAGCTCCTTCTTGCAGCGCTCCATGCAGCGGTCGCAGCGATCGGAGAACGGGCAGCCGGCGGGGCGGTCGAGGTTAGCCGGAATCTGGCCACGGATGGTGTAGAGCGGGCCGGACTCCTCGTCCTCAAGGCGCGGGATGGAGTTGAGAAGGCCCAGCGTGTAAGGGTGCATGGGCTTCTCGAACAGCTTGTCGACCTCGGCGGTCTCAACGACCTGGCCAAGGTACATCACCACGACGCGGTCGGCCACCTCAGAGACAACGCCCAGGTCATGGGTGATGAGCAGAACGCCCATGCCAAAGTCCTGGCGAAGCTTGTAGATGAGGTCGAGGATCTGCGCCTGGATGGTCACGTCGAGGGCCGTGGTGGGCTCGTCGGCGATGAGCAGCTTGGGGTTGCATGAGAGCGCCATGGCGATCATGACGCGCTGGCGCATGCCGCCCGACATCTGGTGCGGGTAGTCACGGGCGCGGTCCTCGGGGCTCGGAATACCAACGAGACGCAGCATCTCGACGGCGCGCGTCCAAGCGGCCTTCTTGTCGAGGTCAGTGTGCAGGCGGATGGCCTCCACGATCTGGTCGCCAACACGGTAGACCGGGTTCAGCGAGGTCATCGGCTCCTGGAAGATCATCGAGATCTGTCCACCGCGAACCGCCTGCATCTCCTTCTCGGAGAGGGCCAGAAGGTCCTGGCCGTCGAAGGTGATGGAGCCGCCGGCAACGTGGCCGGGAGCCTGCAGCAGCCTCATGATGGACAGCGACGTGACGCTCTTGCCCGAGCCGGACTCGCCCACGACGGCCACGGTCTCGCCGGCGTCAACGGAAAACGAAACGTCCTCAACGGCGTGAACGACGCCGCGGCGCGTGGGGAACTCGGTGCGAAGGTCCTTCACTTCAAGCAGCATGTCGTCACCTACCTCTTCCTAGACTTCGGGTCGAGCGCGTCACGCACGCCGTCGCCCAGCAGGTTGAAGGCGAGCACCGTGAGGGTGATCATCATGCCGGGGAACAGCATCGCGTGCGGCGCCGAGAAAATGTAGTTACGGCCACGGCCAAGCATGTCGCCCCACTCTGCCGCCGGCGGCTGGACGCCCAGGCCAAGGAAGCCCAGGGCTGCGCAGTCGAGGATGGCGCTCGAGATGCCGAGCGTCGCGCGGACGATGATGGAGGGCATGACGTTGGGCAGGATGTGACGGAAGATGATCTTGGCGTCGGAGTCGCCGATGACACGCGCGGCGGCAACGTAGTCGCTCTCCTTGACGGCCAGGATCTGGCTGCGCACGATGCGGGCGTACTCGGGGATGGAGACCAGGCCAATGGCCACGACGGCCTTGTCGATGCCCTTGCCCAAGGCCGCCATGAAGGTGATGGCGAGCAGGATGGAGGGCACGGCGAGCATAACGTCCATGCATCGCATGATGAAGGTGTCGACGGCGCCGCCCTTGTAACCGGCCACGGCACCGAGGGTCACGCCAACGGTGAGCGAGATAGCCACCGACAGCAGGCCCACGGCGAGCGTGATCTGCGTGCCGACGAGGATGCGGCTGAACATGTCACGACCCTGCTGGTCGCAGCCGAAGATGTGGGCTGCGCTCGGCTCGGCGAAGGACTGCGAAAGGTCCTGCGAGTAGGGGTCGTAGGGCAGGATGGACGGGAACAGCGCGGTCACGATGGCGACGACGGCGAGCAGCAAGATGAATGCCAGGCTCACCATGGCAGCCTTGTTGTGGGACAGCGAGTACCACACGTCCTTCCAAAGGGATTCCTTCTTGTCCACCTCGGGCTTCACAGCCGCGGCGGTAGCGGTTGCCTCTGCCATAGCTATCACCCCTCTCCCTGCGTGTACTTGATGCGCGGGTCGAGGAAGGCGTAGATGATGTCCACGACCAGGTTGATCAGAACGAAGATCACGCCAATCAGCAGAACGACGCCCTGAACCACCGGGAAGTCGGACTTCAGGATGCACTCGACCACGTACTTGCCGATGCCAGGCCAGGCAAAGACCGTCTCGGTGAGCAGGGCGCCTCCGAGCAGGCTGCCGAGCTGCAGGCCGATGACCGTGGAGACGGGCAGCATGGCGTTGCGCAGAGCGTGGTGGCTCGTGACCTTGCCGGAGGGCAGGCCCTTGGCGCGAGCGGTGCGCACGTAGTCCTCGTTCAGCGTATCGAGCATGCTCGAACGGGTCATGCGCGTGATGATGGCCATGGAGTACATGGACAGTGCGCAGGCCGGCATGATCATGTGGACGCAAGCGTTACCGAAGGCCTCGAAGTCACCCGAGAGCAAGGTGTCGATGAGGAACAGGCCCGTGCCGCCAACCGGCTGCATGATCGGGTCGATGCGGCCGCCGGAGGGCAGGATGTGCAGCATGCCCGTGAAGAAGATGATGAACAGTATGCCGAGCCAGAAGATGGGCATCGAGACGCCGATAAGAGCGAGGAACGTCGAGAAGGCGTCCACGAACTTGCCCTTGTTCACCGAGGAGACGACGCCGAGGGCGATGCCCACGACCGAAGCGATGATGATGGCGACGATGGCGAGCTCGATCGTAGCGGGGAAGCGGCTCATGATCTCGGTGGTGACGGCGGTGTGCGTGTAGTACGAGGTACCGAGGTCACCGTGGAGAGCGCCGGCGACGAAGTCGACGTACTGCTTCCAGATGGGATCGTTCAGGCCCATGGAATCACGCCAGGCGTCCATGGCCTCGCGCGTGGCGTGCTCGCCCAGAACGACGGGCGCAGGGTCGGCACTGAACACGCGCATGATGAGAAACACCACGACGGACAGGGCGACAAGAACCGGGATCGCCTGGAGCACTCGCTTGATGATGTACTTGACCATGGTCTCCCCTCCTTTCAAGTAAAAGTTGAAGGTTGGCTGAAGTGCGCCCCAAAACAAACTCTGCGGGAGCCCGGGCCCGCTCGTGGCCCAGACTCCCGCGGGAGCGCTGCTTAATTGCTAAGCGGACAAGGCCTAGGCCTCCTTGACAGCGTCGTAGAGGAAGGTGACGGCCGTCGGGTGGAAGTGGAAGTCAGAGACCTTGGGGCTGTAGCCAAGGATGTTCTTGGAGTGGGAGATGAGGAGCCACGGCTGCTCCTCGGCGACGATCTCCTCGCACTGCAGGTAGACGGCGTCGCGGTCAGAGCCGGACTCGGTCTGCAGGCCCTTGGCGATGAGAGCGTTGTACTCCTCGTTCTTGTAGCGGGCGACGTTCATGGAGACGCTCGGGTCGGAGAGCAGGTTCATGAAGTTGTCGGGGTCACCGTTGTCGCCGTTCCAGCCGTAGAAGCAGATGTCGTAGGCCTCGGTCTCGACCTTGGTCTTGTAGGTCGTCCAGTCGTAGGTGTCGATGGTGATATCGACGCCAACCTCCTTGAGGTAGCCCTGGATGGCCTCGGCGAGCACCTGGCCGCCCTTGCCGTTGTAGGGGCGCGGGTTGGAGTAGGTGATGCACTTGACGGAAGTGATGCCGAGGTCGGCGAGCTCCTTCTTGGCGGCATCCGGATCGTACTCGGTCTGCTTGACGTCCTCGTCATAGGAGGCCATCCACGTGGGCATAACGGAGTTGGCGACGGAGGCGTAGCCGTTGTAGAGGGAGTCAACGAGCTCCTGGACGTTGACGGCCTTGGCGAAGGCCTTACGGGCAGCCTTGTCCTTGAAGGTGTCGGACTCGGTGTTGAACGCCATGTAGTTGATGTTCATGCCGTCCATGGTGAAGATCTTGGAGCCACCCTGCTCGACCGTGTCAACCACGGCCTCGTCGATGCCGTCGATGATGTCGGCCTCGCCGTTGTTGAGGGCGGTGACGCGAGAAGCGGCCTCAGCAATGAAGGTGAAGATGATGTTCTCGGTCTTGCCGGCCTTGTCGGCGTTCCAGTAGTCCTCGTTGCGCTTAAGGACGATGTTGGAGTTCTTGGTCCAGCTCACGAACTTGTACTGGCCGGTGCCAACCGGGTTCTCCATGGCGGTCTCGAAGGCGCTCGGGGCGACGATCGGCGAGGACATGCACATGGCAAGGTTGGCGAGGAACGGCGTGGAGGCCGCACGGAGCTTGAAGACGACCGTGGAGGAGTCGGTGGCCTCGACGGACTCGACACCGGTGCCGGAGTCGATGGAACCGAAGTTGAAGGAGGCGTAGGGCATGTCATCGGTGCGGTCGGGCTCGAGCTGACGCTGGATGTTCTTGGCGATGGCCTCGGCGTCGCAGTCGGTGCCGTCGTGGAACTTGATGCCGTCCTTGACCTTGAAGGTGTAGGTCAGGCCGTCGTCAGAGACCTCGGGAAGCTCGCAGAGGCCCTCGACCACGTCGCAGGTCTCAACGTCGTACTGCAGGATGTTCTCGTAGATCTGGACCATGACCTTGCCGGACTCGCCGTCGTCGACGAACGCCGGGTCAAGGCCGCGGGGCTCGGAGCCCTGGGAGAAGGTGATGGTGTCAGCGTAGGTGGCGTCGCCGGTGGAGGCGCTGGAGGAATCGCCAGCCCTCTTGGAGCCGCAGGCGGCCAGAGCGCTGGTGGCGCCGGCAGCAGCGACGAGCTTCAGAAAGTTCTTTCTCGAAATCTCGTTCATGTTCATGCTCATGTTCGCTCCCTTTTTTCCGTTCGCGTTGCAGACTTGCGGGGCGCTTTGCGTGCCCGCGGGACGAAGGGTTCGCAGCTACCGGGCCAAGCGAGCGACTTGGCAAAGCAGGTGGCATAGCTACCACGAGGGCGAACTCTTCTTCCGTAGGCTGAAATGTAACGATTGATTGTTGAAAGAACGCTAAAAAGCCAAAAGTGGGCTTCAATCGTTCCAAGCAGGCAACTTTAGTGTAATAAAGTGGAAATAGCGTAAGCCGTGGCTAACTTTTATGAAGCGCTGTGCGATGTTCCGGCTAAGCGCTTCTCGGCAATATCTACGATCCGCACGTTCGTCGCCAGCTTTCTTGCTGGCCGTATGTCAACCGAATGCGCACCCCTCGAAGGTAGATTTCGCCAGGGGACCGAAACGCACGAAACACAACCGCACAAAAAAGCGACCCCCGGACAAACCGGAGGTCGCTTGGTCTCGCGATATGCGATTGAACGGCACGGCCGCCCGATTGGCGAAGATGCCTTAGGCCTCAAGGCCCTCGTTGAGGGTCTGGGCGATGACGGCAGCGTCGTCAGACTCACGCAGGGTGGCCTTGAACTGGTCGTTCATGAGAAGGACGGCAGCCTTGGAGAGCAGGCGAAGGTGGGTGGTGCCAGCCTCACCGTCGGGAATGAGCAGAGCCATGGCGATGTCGACGGGCTTGTCGTCGAGGCTCGGCCACTCGAGGGGCTCCTCGTTCTTGTAGATGACGACGGCAGCCTCCTTTACGGCGTCGCTCTTGCAGTGAGGAACGGCGAAGCCGTCGACCATGCCGGTCTTGTCAATCTCCTCGCGGGCGAGGAAGGCCTCGTAGACCTTGTCGGCAGAGTCAGTGACGCCGAGGCTTGCGGCGTGCTCGGAAATGGTGCGGAGCGCCTCCTCCTTGGTGGCGGCGTTCTGGTGGAGCATGACGTTGTTCTCGTTAACGAAACCCATGTGCCTATGTCCCTTTCTGCACTTCGGGGCCAACTTGACCACGCGCCCCGCCCTTGCGGGTCCCCCTGTTCAGAGGCGCGAGGTTTTATTCGCAAGTAATGTAGCGCAACCGTGCCAGCTCAGCGTCGCTGGCGGGCCAATTGTGCCCAGCTCGACATAAAAGCTTTGCCGAGGAAGGTGACCACGCCCGCAGATGACCACGGTGCCGTAGACGTTCCAGGAGCGGAGGCGACACGCTCCCCCGCGCGGCGCCACAAGGGCGCGAGCGATGGCGGTCGAAAGCGGTTGCGATAACGCGAGCGGGGATGCGATGGAGTTGACGCACAGTGGCGTACGCTGGCGTCCAGGCGCGAGCCGCAGCAAAGCTGCAAGCGCCAATACCCGCATGTACGCTAACGCAAAGCTGTACGTACCAATACCCGCACGCAAGCCGACGCAAAAGAAAGAGCGCCTCGCAGGCGCAGGCCCACGAGGCGCTCCCCTCTTACTAAATAAGCCTTACTTGTTCTCGAGCTTCGGCTTCATGGCAACGAGGATGGCGGCGCCGACGAGGGCACCGATCACGATGTCGAGGCAGAACATGGCAACGTTGTTGGTCGCGAGGGCGACGATGAAGCCGCCGTGCGGGACGTAGCAGTCGATGCCCTGGAAGGCGGCGAGGGCGGCGCCCACGGCAGAGCCGATGCAGATGCCGGGCAGGGTGTGAGCGAGGTCCTTGACCGCGAACGGGATGGCGCCCTCGGTGATGCCGATGCAGCCCATGAAGATGGCGGAGATGCCCATCTGGCGGTCGGCGTCGTCAAACTTGTTCTTGGCGACGAGGGAGGCGATGCCGCAGGCCAGCGGCGGGACGGCGACGGCGACGCGGAACATGCCGTTGGGGCCGTACACGCTGGAGGCCATGAGGGCCATGGTGAACGTGGAGGCCGTCTTGTTGATGGGGCCGCCCATGTCGAAGGCGGTCATGACACCGATGACGAGGCCGAGGACGACGGCAGAGCCGCCCTGCAGGCTACCAAGGGCACCGGTGAGCCAATCCATGACGAAGCCGAGCGGGGTGGCCAGGATGTAGATGTAGGCCATGCCGAGCACGAGCGAGGTCAGGATCGGGATGATCAGGATCGGCATGATCGTCTGGATGGTGTCGTTGACCTTCCAGGTCTTCATCCAACGGACGAAGTAGCCGCAAAGAACGGCCATGATCATGGCGCCGAGGAAGCCGGTGGAAACCGAAGCGCCGCTCGGGGTGGTCACCGCGTTGTTAACGAGGTAACCAAGGACGAAGCCAGGGGCGAGGGCGGGCTTGCCAGCCATGGAGTAGGCGATGTAGGCGGCCAGCACCGGGATCATGGTGGAGATACCAGCCATGCCGATGGTGTTAAGGCTCACCATGAACGGGTTCGTGACCTCCATGCCCGAGTCGCCGGCGGTGCCGGAGGCAAGGGAGAACGCCAGGAACACGCCGCCGATGACGACGATGGGGATGAAGTAGCTAACGCCGGTGTTGAAGGCGTTGAGCAGGGTCTGGCCGGGGTTGGAGAAGATGGACTCCTTGGAGGCCGCCTTCGGGCCGCCGGGGGCGGCGGAAGCCTTGGCCGGCTCAGCAGCCGGGGCGCTGGCGACGACGGAGCCGGCCTCGATGCCGGCAGCAGCGAGAGCGGCGTCGATGACGGCGGCGGCATCGGAGATGGCGTCGGCGGTGCCAGTCTTGTAGAAGCGGTTGGCGGCCTTCTTGGCGTCGAAGCGGTCCTCGCCCTCGATGCCCACGTCAGTCGTCAGGATCACGAGGTCAGCGGAGTCAACGTCCTCCTGGCTGAGCTCGTCCTCGATGCCCATACCACCCTGGGCCTCGACCTTGCACTCGTACCCGCGCTTCTTGCACTCCTCCTCGATGGCAGACTTCGCCATGTAGGTGTGGGCGATACCCACGGTGCAGGCACTAATTGCAACGATCTTCATGTTCCTCCTCCTTCTTTCCTTTTCGAACTCTCTTGCCCTTTTGGTCCTCTGGAAAAGGCTGTCCGACACGCCCCATGCATGCCGGTTCATTGCTTACCGAAAGGGCACTTTCGGTCTGCTAGTTTGTACCGCGCACACCGTCACAGGTACAACATAGTTTCGGCAAACGTGCAGGTAGACTTATCAAAAATGAGCGGATGTTAACGGGTTAACTAACGCAAGAAGCAGGAGATTTGTTTCGAGTTCGGTTTGTCAAGTTGTATTTCGATTTTCCGGTAAGTGCACACGCTACTAATAACATGTTCGAACGTTCATATCCGCTGGATACCAAGCTTATGGAAGTATGCGCGGTCGAAGACCTCGCCGCCAGCTACGTTTGCGTCATCCGTAGCCGTATGCGAGGTCGGTCCAGACCCGCAACGAAGGTGACCCTAAGAACTCGCAGGTAGATGACCTCCCACCTTCACGGCGACGACGCCACAGCCACCCAGTACCTCGCAGCCAGCTACGTTTGCGTCATCCGTAGGCAGCTGCCATGTCGCCAATAGCTCGTGTAAATGCACCCGCCGTCGGCGGACGCCTCGCGAGTCGCCGATTCCCCATTCGGTATCCTTGGTTATGAAAAGGAGCGCTTTGTTCCCAACAGCGCAGCAAAGCTCGGCTCTCCGCCAGGAGAGCATATGGAAGGTGGCCTGCAATGTCTGAGAAGCCCTTGGTCTCCGTAATCGTTCCGGCGTACAAGGTCGAGCGCTGGATTGCGCGCTGCGTCGAGTCGGTGCTAGCTCAGACTCTTTCCGACCTCGAGGTCATCGTCATTGATGATGGCTCGCCCGACTCCTCGGGCGCCTTGGCAGACGAGCTTGCCGAGCGCGACCCGCGCGTGCGCGTCATCCACCAGCAAAACGCCGGCCTCTCGGCGGCGCGCAACGTCGGCATCGACGCATCGCGAGGCAGCCTGCTCTACTTCCTCGACTCCGACGACTACATCGACCCCGACCACCTCGAAATCCTCCATAGCGCCATGGTGGGCTCCGGCGCCCCCATGGTCGTGGGCGGCCTGGTGGAGGTCACCGAGACTGGCGAGCCTTTGCAGCGCGTCCTGGTTGAGCCGAAGGTCGTAGACGAGCGCGGCTTCTGGGAGGCCTTCGAAGCCGATCACCAGGGCGAGGAGTACGTGGAGTACATCGTCAGCTGGGGCAAGCTTTACGACCGCTCCATTTTTGCCCACGAGCGCTTTGACGTCGGCAAGCTCCACGAGGACGAGCTCATCATCCACCGCCTCGTCGCCCGCGCCGGGCGTGTTGCCTTTGCCAACACCGCAGGCTACCGCTACGTGCAGACCACGGGCTCCATCATGCACACCCCCAAGCCCGGCCCGTTCTACGACGCCGCCGAAGGTTTTCTCGCCCGCAGCGCCTATTTTGAGGAGCGCGGCTGGCTCGATCTGGCCTTCTCCTCCCTTTGTGAGGCTCGCGGCTCACTCGTGCAATGTCTTGAGGTGCACCCCGACTGCCTGAGCGATGAGCGCTTCCTCAAGCTGAGGAAGGATTCGTTCACGGCGCAGACGAGGTTCGCCCCGAAGTCGCACGGTGACATCAAGCGCCGCTTCGACGGTCTTCTGTTCACCTTCGCCCCTCGCCTCTACGTCGCCATGGACGCCAAACGCAAGGTCTAGCCCCGTCGCACGACTTTGAAGGACGAAACTCAGACCGCTCAACTGGAGCGCCCTTCGGGGCCTCTCCCCTACGCCTGTTGGCGGGCAAC
>CAVHWW010000052.1:28042-32560 GCA_963639715.1 Acutalibacteraceae bacterium | reverse complement strand
GCCATCCGTGTCACTCCTATGTAAGGGACTGCTTCGTTAAGCCTTTCACCTGCGGTTTTGTGGAAAAAATTTCGGCAATCTCGGATTTTGACCCCTCGCATGGGATACACTTGGCCCGACGTTCCTCTGGAAAAGCAACGTTAGAACTGTCGGTAAACCATCAGACCAAAGGAGTCTCATGGAACAGAAGGAGCAGAAGGAGCTAGAGCTGCTGGCGACCAAGGTTCGCCGCGACGTCGTCGAGATGCTGCTGCACCGTGGTTACGGCCACCTGGGCGGCTCGCTCTCCATCGTCGAGCTCATGGCCGTTCTCTACGGCAAGCAGCTCAAGCACGACCCCAAGAACCCCAAGTGGGAGGACCGCGACCGTCTCGTGCTCTCCAAGGGCCACGCCGGTCCGGCTTGGTACTCCGTGCTCGCCGAGCGCGGTTTCTTCGACCGTGACATGCTCTTCACCCTCAACGACGGTGGCACCAACCTGCCGAGCCACCCTGACTGCCTGAAGACCCCCGGTGTCGACATGACCACCGGCTCCCTCGGCCAGGGCTGCTCCACCGCTGCCGGCATCGCCACCGCCCTCTCCAAGAAGGGCTCCGACGCCTACACCTACCTGGTGGTCGGCGACGGCGAGCTCAACGAGGGCCAGTGCTGGGAGGCCTTCCAGTACATCGCCAACTACAAGATGGACAACCTCATCGTCTTCCTCGACGACAACAAGCGTCAGCTCGATGGTTGGACCAAGGACATCATGAACCCGTTCGACCTCGTCGCTAAGATGCAGGCCTTCGGCTTCTACACCCAGAAGGTCAACGGCCAGGATGTCGTCGCCGTTGACGCCGCCATCACCGAGGCCAAGCAGCACAAGGGCGAGGCCCTCTGCATCGTGCTCGACACCGTCAAGGGCGCCGGCGTGAAGTACTTCGAGGACATGGTCTCCAACCACGCCCCGAAGTTCACCTCCGAGGCCGACAAGCAGGCCGCTCAGGATGCCGTCGATAGCCTCAACGCCAAGATTGCCGAGCTCGAGGGGGAGGTCGCCTAATGTTCAAGCTCACTGATGACCGCAACGCCACCGGCGCTGACCTCCGTAACGTCGTTATGGAGACCCTCCAGAAGCTCATTGCCGAGAACGACAAGGTCGTTATGCTCGAGGCCGACCTCGGCGGCGCCAGCAACTCCCTGAAGATCAAGGAGTCCAACCCGGACAACTTCATCGAGTGCGGCATTTCCGAGGCCAACATGATGGGCGTTGCCGCCGGCATGTCCTCCGAGGGCTTCATCCCCTTCGTGCACACCTTTGCGCCGTTCGTCGCCCGTCGTTCGTTCGACCAGATCTACCTGTCTGGCGCCTACGCGCACAACACCATCAACATCTACGGCTCTGACCCGGGCTTCACGGTCGCTGCCAACGGTGGCACCCACACCTCCTTCGAGGATGTCGCCATCATGCGCACCATCCCGAACGCCCGCGTCTTTGACGCCGCCGACGCCACCCAGATGGCTTGGATCGTCCGCGAGTGCGCTGGCCTGCCCGGCATCAACTACTTCCGTGGCGACCGCAAGGCCATCCGCAACGTCTACACCGAGGACTCCACCTTCGAGCTGGGCAAGGGCAACGTTGTCCGCGAGGGCTCCGACGTGCTGATCATCTCCGCCGGCCGTCTGGTCTCCGACGCGCTCGACGCTGCCGAGAACCTCGCCAAGGAGGGCATCTCCGCCGAGGTCATCGACATGTTCTGCATCAAGCCGCTCGACGAGGAGCTCGTGCTTTCCGAGGCCAAGGGCAAGAAGGCCGTCGTGACCTTCGAGAACCACGGCGTCATCGGTGGTCTGGGCGACGCCGTCGCCTCCGTGCTCGCCGAGAACGGCGTTGCCGTGCCGTTCAAGCGCCACGGTCTGGTCGAGAGCTTCGGCCAGGTCGGCACCGCCGACTTCCTGCAGAAGGAGTTCAAGCTCACCGCCGCCGACCTCGAGCAGACCGTCAAGTCCCTGCTCTAAGCCAGGCTGCATAGGCACTGCCAAGGCGTCGCACTTTCGGGTGCGGCGCCTTTTTTGTGTCGCAAGGGGGGCGTCTCGGCGCTTCCAGCCTTCGGGCATGGCGCCTTTTTGCGCCTTGCGAGGGTTGGCTTGAGCGATCTACGTAGAAAACCTGCCGGCTGAACGTTGGAAACCCGAGTTGTGCACGAGCTCAAGCCGCTTTTCTCGGCTCTCGAAAAAGGCTGCTTTGCATAGGCCCAGCTAGATTGATTGGTTACCGACGGCCTGTCTTCATTAAGGCCTTCGAGCGAACGCACAACTCGGGTTTCCAACGTAAAAAACGAGACTGGTCGACGTGGCGTGCTTGCAAGGCGAGCGAGTGGCGCCGCGCCGCGAGTTGGCTAGCGCCTGCCTTCTCTACAGCGTGGAATCGAGCCAGCGGGTGCGGCAGGAGAGAATCTCCTGGCGCGGGCGAGCGCCTTCGTTGTCGAGGGCCTCGAGCAGCATCTGGCAGGCCAGACGACCCTCCTGGCGAACGGGCTCGATGATGGTGGAGATGGAAGGCGTGGTGAGCGCCGTCCAGTCCGAACAGTTGAGGCCGAGCAGGCCCACACGCTGCGGCATGAGGTGGCGTGAGCTCTCAAGTGCCTGGTAAACGCGGGAAAGCGCCCACTGGTTCTGCACGAAGATGAGCGTGCGGTGCGCAGGGGAAATGGCGTACTTGAGCCTTTCGCAAAGCTCCTCGACCGAAGGCGAGTCGTGGCTAATCTCAATCTCGTCGAAGTCGAGGTTGCGAGCGGAAAGCGCATCGGTGAAGGCGCCCATGCGCTCAAGGCGCGTGCGCAGCTGGTCTTTGCCCGAGCTGGCGGGAGTTGCCACGCAGACGAAGCGGTCGTATCCGCGCTCAATACAGGTCTGGATGGCGGTGTAGACGCCGTCGTAGAGGTTGGCCTTTACCCAGCTAGTGGAGTGGTCGAAGGTGTCGCAGTCAAAGAAAACCACCGGACGGCCCGCGCGGCGGATGCGATCGTGGATGGCCTTGAAGTTTGACGTGGGCTGAATGATAAAGCCGTCCACGCCCAGTGACAGGAGCTTCTCGACGCAGGCCTGCTCGTTGTCACGGCTGAAGTTGGTGCCGCAGACGACGGTCTGGAAGCCGGCGTCTCGCGCGACGCTCTCCACGCCGCTTTGGATTTGGCCGGCCCAGAGGTTGGTGTTGTCGAGCATCACGAGGCCGATGACGTGCGTGGGCTTGCCCGAGAGGGCCTGCGCCTGCGCGTTGGGGACGTAGCCGGTCTCGCGAATGGCCTCGGCGATGCGCTTTTGCGTGGGTGCGCCGAGCTTCTCGAGCTTGCCGTTGAGGTAGTAGGAGACGGATGCGGTTGAGGTTCCTGCAAGCTTGGCAACGTCTACGATCGTAACCCTGCCCGACATCTCGGCTCCTTTCAGGGCACGCTTGCGCTGGCGGAATAATTCAAATACTTCTTGACGCGCGCCCTTGTTGATGTTTCTAGAGTATACGCGAATGGTTAATCGCGTAACACAAAAAGGTTTTAGGCAACCTAGCAGGCCGTTTGCCGAGTTTGGCTAGCAAATGACCTTCCATCGGCGTACATTTACTTTGCGGCCCAAAGGCTCGTATGCTTAATGCCGCGGCCTGGCTGCTACCTACCAAGGGGGGAAGGTAGCAGCTGGGCCGACCATCTTTTTGATGGGGCGGGCCTGTGCCGTGTAAGTCCAACCAAAGCCGCGTTGAAGTGGGAGGATCTGCATGAAGTTCTTTATCGACACCGCCGACCTTGATGAGATTCGTGAGGCCGAGAGCTGGGGCATCCTGGCTGGCGTCACCACGAACCCGACCCTGTACGCCCGCACGGGCGGCAAGCTCGCCGACTTCGAGGGCCACATGGCCAAGATCTGCGAGATTTGCAAGGACATCCCCGTCTCTGCCGAGTCCACCGCCGAGACCACCGAGGAGATGATCGCCGAGGGCCGTCGTCTGGCCGCCATCGCGCCGAACATCGTCGTTAAGCTCCCCATCTGTGAGGCTTCCCTGCCTGCCACGCACGTGCTGGCCACCGAGGGCATCCGCGTCAACATGACGCTCATCTTCTCCGCCCCGCAGGCCCTGCTCGCCGCCTCTGCCGGCGCCCGCTACATCTCGCCGTTCGTCGGCCGCTTCGATGACATCGGAGAGGACGGCATCGCCCAGCTCGAGACCGTCGTCACCTGCGTGAAGAACTACGACTACGGCTACTGGGAGCAGGAGGACGGCCCCGAGATCATCACCGCCTCCGTGCGCACCCCCAACCACGTCACCCAGGCCGCCCTCATGGGCGCCGACATCGCCACCGTGCCGTTCTCCGCGCTCAAGAAGTGCGTGCACCACCCGCTGACCGACAAGGGCCTCGCGTCCTTCACGGCCGACTGGGAGAAGGTCAAGAACGCCTAATCGGCGAGGTTGAACTTATGCCGCCGCCATGGCGGTCGAGGGCGCTCCGAGCAATCGGAGCGCCCCTTTTTGTATGGCGGGGCCGCGTC
>CAVHWW010000052.1:20108-27829 GCA_963639715.1 Acutalibacteraceae bacterium | reverse complement strand
GCAGGTTTGGGGCGGTGTGTGGCCTATGTGGTGCTTACCTCGCCTTTGGTATGATGTTGGGCGTATCTGCCTTCCTATCGCGCGAAAAAAGGAGCAATAAGTGGCTGACCACTTCCGCAGCAGCGAGGGACAGGACGGCATGGCCCAGGCCCAGCCAGAGGTCGTGTCGTACGAACAGCAGCCTGATGTCGCATATGGCGCGGCGCAGGCGAGCCCTCAGCAGTATGAGCCGGCTCCGGCCGATTCAACTGTCTACCAGCCGGTCCAAGACCCGGCGTATGCCTATCAAGACCAGACCGCCGTCTACCAGGAGCAGGCCGCGGCGTACCGCGACCAGGCGGCCGCCTATCGCGAGCAGGCTTCGGCCTATGCCGACCAGGCCGCTTCCTATGCCGAGCAGCCCGTCTCTTACGAGGCGGCCCCGGCGTCTAACTCTGCCGCGATGCCGGTGACCCCCGGCGCCCAGGCGAGCTTCGCCGCTCAGCAGCAGTACGTGCCCGCCTCCTACGAGGCCGAGGCCCCTGCGCTCCAGTCGGCCTATGAGACCGCCCAGTACGAGCAGGCCGCCCCTGCTTACCAGTACGAGGAGCCGGCGGCCGAGACCCAGCCCGCCTATGAGCCGGTCACCTACAACGCCGGCGCCGCCGCGAGCTTTGCGGCTCAGAGGGCCTATGCCGTCGACCCGGCCGCCGCGGCCAACACGCCCTCGGCCTCCCAGGTGCCCGATCCGCTCGCGGAGCCCGTGCAGCTGACGCCGTCGACCGTCGCCGAGGCCGAGCAGGCCGCTCAGGCCGCCTACGCCGCCGAGGCCAACTATGACCCCAGCAACGAGGCGGGCTTCACCACCACCTTCGCCCCCATCACCAAGGAGGCCGATACCGCGCAGGTCAACACCGGCGGCGTCCCGGTCATCTCCTTCCAGGGCGTTTCGGTGGTCTACCCGGCCCAGCCCAACAAGCCCGCGCTTTCTAGCGTCGACGTCGACGTTTACGCCGGCGAGTTCGTCTTCCTCGTGGGTCACTCCGGCTCGGGCAAGTCGACCTTCCTCAAGCTCATCACCCGCGAGCTCAAGCCCACCGAGGGCCGCGTGATGGTCGCAGGCCAGGACCTCACCTCCATGCGCAACTGGAAGGTCCCTTACCTGCGTCGCCAGATCGGCTGCGTCTTCCAGGACTTCAAGCTCCTGCCCGACAAGACCATCTTCGACAACGTGGCCTTTGCCCTCGAGTGCATTGGCAAGCCGCGCTCCGTCATCAAGGTTCAGGTGCCCGAGGTGCTTCGCCTCGTCGGTCTGGGCGAGAAGATGGACGTCTACCCCGACCAGCTCTCCGGCGGCGAGCAGCAGCGCGTCTCCGTTGCCCGAGCGATGGTCAACCGCCCGCCGCTGCTTGTCTGCGACGAGCCCACGGGTAACCTCGACCCGGCGATTTCGCTGGGCATCATGAAGCTGCTCGAGCGAATCAACCGCACGGGCACCACGATCCTCATGGCGACGCACGACCGCGAGATGGTCGACTCCATGCGCAAGCGCGTTATTGCTCTGGAGGCTGGCCACGTCGTCCGTGACCAGGAGAGGGGAGGCTACGGCTACTATGGCGCCGTCTAACATTGGCTATTCGCTCCGCGAGGCGGGGCATCACTTCGTGCGCAACGGCTCCACCACCTTCGGTGCCGTTGTCACCATCTTCCTGTCGCTGTTCATCATCGGCCTGTTCGCCATGGGTTCCGTGCTGCTCGACGGCATGGTTGGCACCGTGGAGGACCAGGTCACCATCCAGGCGTTCCTTTCCGACAACGCCGACGAGTCTGCCGTCAACTCGCTGCAGACCAAGGTCGAGGGCTGGGACGAGGTCGAGTCCGTCACTTATAAGAGCAAGGACGAGGCTCTCGCCGAGTACCGCGAGACCATGACCAAGAAGAACGCCGCCGACGCCGTGGCCGCGCTCGATGATCGCAACCCTATCCCGGCTTCGCTGGTCATCAAGCTCTCTGACCCGCAGAACGTCGAGGGTGTGGCCAAGCGCCTTGGCTCTGATTCCGACTTTGCGGCTGTGGCTGACGTCACCACCAACGAGGACGGCACCACCTCCGATCCGGCCGACCAGGTCCAGTATGGCCAGGGCACCGTTGAGCGTCTCTTCACCGTGACGAACTGGATCCGCATCATCACGCTCGTGCTCGTGGCACTGCTCACCTTCGTGGCCTTCGTGTTCATCAACAACACGATTCGCCTCTCTATCTCCGCGCGCCGCCGCGAGATTGCCATCCAGCGCCTCGTGGGCGCCTCCAACGGCTTCATCCGCGGGCCGTTCATCATGGAGGGCATCCTCCAGGCGCTCTTTGGCTCGATCTTTGCCATCGCCGCGCTTGAGGTGATCCGCCGCTTTGGCCTGCCGATGCTCGCCGAGCGCATCACCTTCCTGAACTTCTCGATCAACGCCCAGGCCACGATGTCCACCTATGGCCTGCTCGTCGCCATGGGCCTGATCATCGGTATGTTCGGCTCGCTCATCGCCATGAGGCGCTACCTCAAGGTCTAAGGAGCTCGATGGCCAAGAGGCGTCACAAGTCTTCAAACCAGCGGCATGCCGGTCCCACGCGGGGCCGGCATGCGGCGTTAGCGGGCACGCTGCATGTGGCGCGTCCGGGCTCTGCCACCGTCGAGACGGCCGAGGGCACCTTCCTTGTGGCTCGCGGCGGTTTGCGCGAGGGCATGGACGGCGACGAGGCAACCGTCGTGCTGGTGAAGCGCGGTCCCGGTGAGCCTCAGGCGGTTGTCCAGGGCGTCCTTCACCGTGCCTGCGAGCGCTTCGTGGGCACCTTTGAGGTGGCCGGCCCCTTGGGTGCCGTGGTCCCGCTCGACGAGCGCATTCGCCGCGACTTCTTCGTCTTGCCGGACGATAAGAGCGCCGAGGTGCTTGGCGTGGCCGAGGGCGATGTCGTTGAGGCGCGCATCCTCACCTACCCAAGCCGCTACGAGGCGGGCGTGGTCACGGTGGAGCGCCGCGTGGGGCGTCCCGAGGGCCTCGATTTGCCTATTGAGCGCATCATTGCGAGCCATGGGCTGGCCGTGCATTTTGGCCCGGCCGCGCTTGAGCAGGCCGGGAGCATCGTGGACGATGCGGCCGGCGTGCTTGCGTCCCAGAGCTGGCGCGAGGACCTGCGGCCCCTGCTTTGCGTGACGGTTGACCCCGCGACGGCCAAGGACTTTGACGACGCCGTCTCTTGCGAGCGGACCGCGAACGGATACTGCTTGGGCGTCCATATCGCCGACGTGACCCACTACGTCGGCTGGGGCTCCTCGATTGACCTCGAGGCCCGTGCGCGAACCTGCTCTACCTACCTGGTTGACCGCGTGCTGCCGATGCTGCCCGAGCGCCTCTGCGATGACGTCTGCTCGCTGCGCCCTGGTATCGACCGCCTTGCTATGAGCGTGTTTATCGAGCTAAACGATGCGGGCGAGGTTCTGACGAGCCGGGCTGCCTGTTCGGCGATTCGCTCCAAGGCAAGGCTTTGCTATGACGAGGTTGATGCTCTTCTTGAGGGCTGCACCCAGGCGAGCGAGCTTCCCTGTGAGGCGGGCGCCTCGTGCGAGGACGTTGCCGCGATGCTTCGCATGCTCGACGAGGTGGCGAGCCTTCGTCGCGAGGTGAGGCGTCGCCGCGGTGCCGTTGACTTCGAGGGCGTGGAAGCCAAGGTTCTGCTCGGCGAGGACGGTGTGCCTACCGGTGTCTCGGTGCGCCACCGCACCCGGGCGACCTCGCTTGTGGAGGAGGCCATGCTGCTGGCCAACGAGGCCGTGGCCGAGATGCTTGCCGGCCGCGAGAACACCTTGCCCTGCGCCTTCCGCGTCCACGAGCAGCCCTCCGCCGATTCGCTCATGGCAACGGTGCCGCCCCTGCGCGAGCTCGACCTGCTGCGTACCGGCGAGACTGAGCGCCTCATTGCGGGAGACCCGCATGCCATCCAGGCGGTGCTTGCGCGTGCGAAGGGCACCTCGGGCGAGTCCGCAGCCAACGCTTTGCTGCTTCGCGCCCAAAAGCGCGCGGTCTACCTGCCGAGAAACGACGGCCACTATGCGCTGGGCGCCGGTGCCTACTGCCACTTCACCTCGCCCATTCGCCGCTATCCCGACGTCACGGTCCACCGAGCGCTCAAGGCCCTGCTTGGCCATGGGGCGGAGGCGGGCTTTGACAAGCCGGCGCGCAAGGGCACGGCCTCGCTTATGCCCCAGCTCTGCCGCACCTGCTCCGATCGCGAGCGCATCGCCGACACGGCCGCCCGTGAGAGCCAGAAGGTCAAGATGGCCCAGCTCATGGAGCAACATGTGGGGGAGAGCTTCTCGGGCGTGGTGACGGGCGTGGCGCGCTACGGCCTGTTCGTGCGCCTGGACGAGACCTGCGCCGAGGGCCTGCTGCCCATTCGTGCCCTTGGCGAGGAGTGGTTCGCCTACGATGAGGGTAGGATGTGCCTTACCGGCGAGGCGAGCGGCGCAGTCTGGCGTCTTGGCCAGCGCATAGCCGTGACGGTTGCCGGATGCACCCCCGAGAGGGGACAGATTGACTTTTCGCTCGCGCGCGGACGACGCGGCGCGGGCTTGCCGGCCGGGGCGAACGCCCCCGCTCGAAAGGAACGATGATGAGCGAACGCACCAACATGACTGAGGAGCTCGAGGCCGCCGAGGGCCTCTTCGCGGGTGGCCAGGGCGACCTGGCCATTGAGCTGCTTGAGCGCCTTGCGGCCGATGCCGAGGAGTACGTGGACCGTAACTGCGTGGCGAGCGAGGAGGAGCAGTGGTTTAGCTTCCCCACTGTCTTCGAGCGTCTGTGCTATCGCCGCGTCGAGAAGGACCCGCGCACGCTGCACGACGTCGGCGAGCCGCTCGACCGCCTCTATGCCGACCTCGCCTTTGCGCTTGTGAGCGAGGGTGACTACGCCGCCGCCACCGAGGCGCTGCGCCAGGCCGTGCGCTGGAACCCGATGGAGTGCGGCTACAGGCTCGACCTCGCAGAGCTCTATCGCACCAACGGTGACATGGACGAATACCTCGCGCTTTCCTTCTCCGTCTTTGAGCGCGCAAGCGACGTGCGCCACCTGGTGCGCGCCTTCTGCAACTTCGCGCGTCACTTCATGGATACCGGTGCTGACGCCGCCGTGGCTGCGACCCTGCGCTGCGCCCGCAGGCTCGAGTGGCCCGATAACGTGCTCGACGGGCTTATCGAGCGCGTGAAGGGAACCGACCAGGACCCCGATACCCTCACTGATGAGCAGGCCACGAACGTGCTTGCCGAGGAGGGCCTGCCCGCCGGCGCCAACGCCGAGGTGGCGCTGTGCCTGCTCATGTGCGCCACCGACGTGGCTGCGACCGACCGCTCGCTGGCGACCACGCTTACCGTGCGCGCTCGTGACCTGGTGGGCGCGCCCGCTGTGAAGGCCCTGCTCGCGCTCATTCGCGAGTCCGACGAGGAGGCCGGTGCAGCTGGCGACGCCGCCGAGCCTGGCGACAAGGGCGGTGCCGACTATGCCGATGCCTAAGAAGCGCGAGCGTAAGACCATCGCGCGCAACAAGTCCGCGCGCCACGAGTATGCAATCGAGGAGACCTTCGAGGCGGGCCTCGTCCTTAAGGGCACCGAGGTCAGGAGCCTGCGCGAGCGTGCCTCGCAAATCACCGACTCGTTCTGCCTCATCCGCAACGGCGAGTGCTGGCTGCACGGCGTGCACATCCACCCCTTCAGCCACGGCACCATCTTCAACGTTGACTCCGACCGCAAGCGTAAGCTGCTGCTTCACCGTAAGCAGATCGACTACCTGGACGGCAAGCTGCGTACGAAGGGCATGGCGCTTGTTCCGCTCGAGATGTACTTTGACGAGCACAACCGCGTGAAGCTCATCATCGGCCTCGGTCGCGGCAAGAAGCTCTACGACAAGCGTGCCGACATGGCCAAGCGTGACGTTGATCGCGAGATCGCCCGCACGCTTAAGGAGCGCAACCGCTAGGGCCGCGCTGGCGGATTTTCGCGAACGCCGCGCGCTTCGATGGGTATAGTAAGGCGCGTCAGATGGGGCCCGAGGGGCCATACTGAAAGGGGGCCGCTATGGCCGAGGAGAGCACGTTTGATCGCATCGTCAAGATCGTCCAGGAGCAGGATGGCCTCGAGGACATCGAGATTACGACCGACACCGTCCTGACCGAGCTTGGTCTCGACAGCCTTGCCATCGCCGAGGCCATCATGTCTTGCGAGGACGAGTTTGGTATCGAGTTCGACGGCGAGGAGATTCCCGAGACCTTCGGCGACCTCGTCGACATGGTGGACGCTCTCGTCTAAAGCGAGTACAATTCTCGCCTACGCTCGCGAGGTGGCGGCTGGCTTGGTGGCCAAACGCGGCATCGCGGCTTTGTACCTTTGACATTTGCATGGTGGTCAGTGGCGCTGGCAAAGCCAGCGCCGGCCCCTTATCACCCTGGGGGCGACTGGTTTCGACAGGGTGGTCCTGAGGTGGGCAGCAAGCCGTGGTCTCCTCGCCACGTTAAACAGGGGTACCGTCAAATTGAATTGACGACAACTCTTTCCAGGGCTCTTACGCCCTCGCTGCTTAATTAATTAGCAGCCGTCAAAGCGGGGGTTTCTCCTGCTCCCGTGGCGACGTCATTTTAGGGAGATGCTCGTGCGGACGTAGCTGGTATGCCGCACGATAAGACCGAACCCGCTGGGATGCCGAACGCGGGCTACCGAGTGTGACGCATCCGAGACCTAATCGGTAACTGAGCTTGGAGACACCTGCCAGGGGACTGCTTTGGACCGGAGTTCGATCCTCCGCGCCTCCACCATGAATGTATTAGGGACGGTAGGCCCATTCGGCCACCGTCCCTTTTTCATGCCCGTAGCGGAGGATCGAACTCTGTGCAGGGCGCGAGCGTAAAGAAAACGCGGCAGCGTTTTTAGCGAGCGGGCGAGGGTGCCGGCAGGCACCCGAAGCCGGGCGGGTTCGCGCAGCGAACACGCGGACTCCTCCGCGCCTCCACCATGAATGTATTAGGGACGGTAGGCCCATTCGGCCACCGTCCCTTTTTCATATCCGTAAGCGGAGAATCGAACTCCACCTTAGTGTGCTTGGCGAAAATGCACGAGGCCAAGAGCAAATACCTTGTCGGTTTCTCTTTCGTAGTAATAAACAAGGTCGAAGGGCGGCGCGTAGGCTTTCATGACTGAGTTGCCGAAGTGCCTCCGGACGGACTCAGGGACATCCTTGGAACCGGACTCGGGAAACGTCGTAATTGCCGTAAGAGCCGAACGAACTTTTTCCCTTACTTTTGGCGACGTGAGGGTCGCCACATCATCGAGAAATTCATTGGTTGCGATAAGTTCAGCCATTTGAGGCCGCCCTGCGAGAGGCTTCAGCCATTACCTCGTCGATAGAGCCGGCAAAGGTGCGACCTGCGGCAATGTCTGCCATGCCTCGCGCTACGGCCTCTTCAAACTCGCGTTCATAGCGAATATCGTCGGCGAGGCGCTCGGCTTCTCTCCTGAAGACATCTTCTGAGCAAAAGATATAGGCGCCGGCACCGTTTTCGGTGATGTGGACTACCTCTCGCTCGGCGATCTCTTTCATCTCTCGCTGGTTTGCCCTGAAGGTCTTTGAGGAAACGATTGTGGCCGTTGCTCCCATATGTCTCACCAATCCCTAATTGAGTACATATCTAGGTACATGATAGAGCATG
>CAVHWW010000052.1:8440-19842 GCA_963639715.1 Acutalibacteraceae bacterium | reverse complement strand
CCACTCGCAAGGTCCTCGGTGTAGTCGGCAAGCTTGTAGGTGGAAAGACCGGGCCCGTAGATCTTGTGGGTCACAAGCGGCGTAAGACCGGCGGCGGAGGCCGACGCGCCGTCGTCCGTGAAGCTGATGGATACATGCCCGAGGCCGCCGATCATGGACTCCTCGCCAAGCATGGTGGAGACGAAGTTGCCGAGCGACCAGTACACGGGGACAGCTCGGCCATCGCTGGCATAGAGCGTCTCGACCGGCTGGAGCACGTGGGCGTGGTTGCCGAAGATTGCCGTGGCGCCCAGCTCCACGAACTTCTCGGCCCAAGAGCGCTGGAAATCGTTTGGGGCCGCCGCATACTCCTCGCCCCAGTGGGGGCAGACGATGAAGGCTTCGGCGCCGGCATCCTTCGCGGCGGCAAAATCGGACTCCACCTGCTCGTCGGTGAGCATGCGAACGGCCCACGGTGCGTCATCGGGAAGGGGAATGCCGTTCGTGTCCTGGGCGTAGTTGAGGATGGCGATTCGGTGTCCGGACTTCGAAATGATGGGGACGCATTCGGCGGTATCGGCCGTGGCCGCCATGCCAGTGACGACGGCGTCGGGGAAGCGCTGCGCCCAATAGGCTAACTCGGACTTTATGCCGGCAAGCCCTTGATCGAGCGCGTGGTTGTTGGCGTGGAGAAAGACATCGAATCCGGCTGCGATCTCGGCGTCGGCGAACTCCTGCGGACTGTTGAAGGTGGGGAAGCCCGAGAACCCGAAGCTCTCGCCGCCCAAGATGGTCTCTTGGTCGAGCATCGAGATGTCGTAGGAGGCAACGTCGCCGGCCACGTGTTCAAAGAGGGCGTCGTAGTTGCGTGATCCGTCGGCCGCAACGCCGCACTTCCATACCCACGTGTGCACGAGGATGTCGCCCACCATAGAGATGGTTATGGTTGCGTCCTCAATCTTCGGTGCCTTGTCGTCAAATACCGTAAAGCGATTGGAAGAGGTGTCCGACGCCACCTCGCTTGTGTCTGAGCTCGAGCTCGAGCAGCCGGCGAACAGGCCGCAGCTGAGCATTGCCAGGAAGGCGCGCCTTGAGATGCGGCTGGGGAGTAGGGCGGACCCGTTTGTTGCGCGGCTGGGCGCGATGGGGCCGAATGCCGCGCTCGCGCCGGCAACAGGGCTGTTGGCCGGGGCGCCGCTTGCGCCCGCGTGGCCGGCCAGGTTCTGCTCGCTCATTCGCTTCCTCCATCTCGTGCCTGTCTTTTCTTTTCAGGATAGCCGCAGGCGTGCCGTGTGCCCACGAGCCGAATCAGGCAATGCTGCCAACGGCGCAAGCGGGCGCATAGCTTCGGTTGTATAAGGGGAGACTGACAGTGTTCGGATGTCCATAACTGGAAGGGGAGCGAACATGGCCGAGAAGAACGAGAACCTGCTGAATGATGCCGAGCTTGAGCAGGTGAGCGGCGGTGACGCCACGCAAGACGGCGCCACGAGCTACGTGTGCCCAAAGTGCTCGGGATCCGTAAAGTCGGGTCACACCAAGCTCGAGGGCATGATCTACTTCTATTGGGAGTGCACGCGCTGCGGCAATCGCGTTCTGGTAGACACCCCCGATTCCGTAAAGGGCCTAAGGCCGCTCACCCTTCGCGGTCCCGGCTCCTCGGCCTAGGCTTCGAAGCGGTCGCAGAACTTAGTTGGAAAGCAAAGGGCGTCGGGCAACCGGCGCCTTTTTCGTGCGTAAGGCTCCTATGCAGGCGCTTACGGCGGCGGACGCTTCTTTTGTTAGCAGAATGCTACGAGAAGTTTGCGCCCCGCTTGCCGGCTCGCAAACTAATGTTTCAACTGCGGCGGCTTCATCTTGGCGAAACAAAAGCCTCCTAATCTCAGGGCCGTACCTAGTAAAGTCTGCGCGGTGGGGATAGGCCGCCTTCGCGGGCGTACGCAATCCTTGGGAGGAAATCATGTCCACTCAGTTCAGCCGCCGCCAGTTCCTCACCCTCGCAGGTTCTTCTGCCGCCGTGCTCGGCCTCGGCCTTGTTGGCTGTGGCGGCTCCAGCTCCAGCTCCGACTCCAGCGCCTCCGCCTCCACCGCCTCTGATTCCGGCGTTGCTGGCAAGAAGTTCGTCATCGCCATGGACACCGTCTACGCTCCCTTCGAGTACACCGATGAGAACGGTGACTTCGTCGGCATCGACGTCGACATCCTCAATGCCGTGGCCGAGGATCAGGGCTTTGAGGTCGAGATTAACTCCCTTGGCTTCGACGCTGCCCTCGCGGCGCTCCAGTCCGACCAGGCTGACGGCGTCATCGCCGGCATGTCCATCACCGACGAGCGCAAGAAGAAGTACGACTTCTCCGACGGCTATTACGAGACCTACGTCTCCATCGCAGCCAAGGAGGGTGGCGACATCAAGAGCCTCGACGACATCAAGGGCAAGACCGTTGCCGCCAAGACCGCGACCATCGGTGCCAGCTGCGCCGAGGACATGAAGGACGAGTACGGCTTCACCATCAGCTACTTCGACACCACCGACCTCATGTTCCAGGACGTCCTCACCGGCAACTCCGTCGTCTGCTTCGAGGACTACCCGGTCATGGCCTACGGCATCACCCAGGGCAACGGCTTCGAGATTGTCGACACCGTCAAGGGTGATTACTCCGCCCAGTACGGCTTCGCTGTCAAGAAGGGCGAGAACGCCGAGCTGCTCGCCGCCTTCAACGCTGGCCTCGCCAACATCAAGGAGAACGGCACGTACGACGAGATTTGCGCCAAGTACCTGGGCGAGTAACAAGCCTATGGGCGGGGCGCCCTACCGAATGGGGCGCCCCGTTTTTCTTTTTCGGGAATAGATGGGAATCCAAATGAGTTTTGAAGACCTTGTCCTGACATTCAACGAGGCGTGGCCGCTTCTGGCCAACGGCCTTCAGATGACGGCCTTCGTTACCGTTATCTCGCTGATCCTCGCCCTCTTTGTGGGCATCTTCGCCTGCCTCATGAACATGTCGAAGATCGCGCCCCTGCGCGGCATCGCCAAGTTCTACATCTGGATCATCCGTGGTACGCCGATGCTCGTCCAGGGCTTCTACGTGTACTTTGCCATTCCGCAGCTCATCCAGCTGCTCACGGGCACCAACTTCCGCATCGACGTCGTGTCGGCCACGGTCTTCACCATGACGATTAACACCGGCGCCTACATGTCCGAGATCTTCCGCGGCTCCATCCAGTCGGTGGATAAGGGCCAGATGGAGGCCGCCCGCAGCCTCGGCGTTGGCTATGCGCCTTCTATGGCCAAGATCATCCTCCCGCAGGCCATCCGCATCTGCCTGCCCAGCTTGGTCAACCAGGTCATCATCACGCTCAAGGACTCCACCATCATGTACGCCATCGGCCTGCCCGAGGTCATGAACCAGGCCAAGGTCTACGTCGGCCGTACGTTCAACTCGTTCTCCACCTACACCCTGGTGGCGCTCATCTTCCTCGTCCTCACGAGTGTCCTGATGATCGCTTCGTCCGCCCTCGAGAAAAGGATTCGTAAATAATGGCTGAGACAAAGATCAAGGTCACCGGCCTTAAGAAGAGCTTTGGCGATAACGAGGTGCTCAAGGGCATCGACCTCGACGTCACCACTGGAGAGGTCGTCTGCATCATCGGCCCCTCTGGTTCCGGTAAGTCTACGTTGCTGCGTTGTCTCAACCGCCTTGAGGAGGTCACCTCCGGCGAGATCCTGGTGGACGGCGAGTCCATCACCGCGAAGGACGCTAACGTCGACAGCATCCGCCAGCACATGGGCATGGTGTTCCAGCAGTTCAACCTCTTCCCGCACATGAGCGTGCTCGAGAACCTCACCTGGGCTCCCGTCCAGCTCAAGCTCAAGACGAAGGAAGAGGCCGAGGCCAAGGCCAAGCAGCTGCTTGAGCGTGTTGGCCTGGGCGAGAAGGTCGACGCCATGCCGCGTTCGCTTTCTGGCGGTCAGCAGCAGCGCGTGGCCATCGCTCGCGCCCTGTGCATGGACCCCGACATCATGCTGTTCGACGAGCCGACCTCGGCGCTCGACCCCGAGATGGTCTGCGAGGTTCTCGACGTTATGCGTGAGCTTGCTCGTGAGGGCATGACCATGGTTTGCGTGACCCACGAGATGGGCTTTGCTCACGACGTGGCCGACCGCGTGGTCTTTGTCGACAGCGGCGTCATCTGCGAGCAGGGCACGCCTGCCGAGGTCCTCGACAACCCGCAGAACGAGCGTACGCAGAGCTTCCTTTCCAAGGTTCTCTAGCGCGGATTGCAGCTCCAGCGTTTTGTACAGCGCCAGGCTCCGATTGGGGCCTGGCGCTTTTGTTTTGGCGTGATAGGTGGGCGAGCTTGGTTTCGTGGCACGCCTGCTCAGGTTTTGGCGTGAGGGATGGGCGAGCTTGGCCTTGCTGTGCCCGCTCAGGGATGGCGGGCGGCGCACGACGGAGCAACGCGGCGCCCTCTCGTTTGCCGGCCGGCTTGGGCGGATGCGGCGCCAAAGGCGGCGCGACCCCCGAATGGCTTGTGCGGCCGTTACAACGTGGGCTGCAAGGTATGGAGCACATCGGCTTGGTCGCCGGCGTGCTCTTTTCTGTAGGCCGCGGGAGAGGTACCGATTCGCTCGCGGAACTTCGTAATGAAGTAGCTTGAGCTCGAGAAACCGCAGTTTGCGGCCACTTCGGCCACGCTTGCGTCACTGGAGAGAAGGAGCCTCGAGGCTTCTTGGAGTCGCGCGTTGAGCACGTATTCGGTGAGCGTGCAGCCAAGTTGGCGCTTGAACTCACGGCAGCAGGTGCTCTTTGCGAAGCCGATGTGGCTCGCAACGTCCTCGAGGGATATGGGCTCGCTCAGGTGGGCGCCCACATACTCCATGGCCGCACGCATCTGGGGACGGATGGCGCCCTTTGTGCTGCTTGCCCCCGTTGCAAGCTCTTGGCAGCGCTCGACAACGGCGTGCCAGGAGCTTGCCAGCCAAATGGCAATCTGCAGCTCATCGGGGGTGCTCGAGCTGTAGCTGCGATATATCCGCAGCAACAGATCGATCACTTCGGCGGCCCAGGGGTCGCTGGGGCTGAGGCGCAGGTAGGGCAGGGCCTCCTTACGAGTGAAAGGTTCCACGTACTTGCTCTGCACCGCGCTGCCGTCGAACCCGTAGACCAGGCGTGGGTGGAAGTCGAGGCAGATGTAGGTGGCGTCTGCGCCGGGCGCGTTGGAGATGGAGTGCAAGCGCTGGGAGTTGATGAAAAGGCCCTCTCCCTTGTTGAGCACGAACGAGTCTCCCTCCACCGAGACCTGGATGCTGTCTTTGGTCACCAGACAAAACTGCAGCTCATCGTGCCAATGCCAATCAATGAAGCCGAGGATGTTCTTCGAAACGGTGGTGGTGTAGACGGCGAGCGGAAAGGCCGGTGACCCATGGCGCGTGAGCTCGTGGCCGGTGCGGTCGATACGGATGTCGTAGGTCTGCATGGGCGCTCCTTGTGGGGCGAGTGGGGCGACGGGCCAAAGTGGAGATGGCGAGGTGCGGGTTATTGGTAGAGCTGCGCGCTGGCCTCGCAGCCAAAGATGGCGCGGAGCTTCTGGGCCAGGTCTTCGCAAGCGGCCATGACCTGGTCGTCGTTGATGCCCATGAAGCCGTCGATGGGGAAGAGGAGGTTGAGGCCAGGCTTCGCCTCGACCTTGCCGTTCTCACTTTGGCGCCAGGTCCAGCGGCGGGTGTGCACGAGGTTGCCTGCCGCGTAGACAAGTTCGCCGGGGGCAAGCGTCGGATCGTCCTCGCTTGCGCCAAGCTCGACAAAGCGGTCACCATCGCGAGAAAAGCGAAGCTCAAGGTGCTCGCCCGGTGCCATAGCATGTGCTCCGAGGGGCAGCCCATAGCCGATGGAGATGGCGTTGCCGAGGTCAACGACGGGATTGACGCGCCAAAGCCCCTTGCCCTTGGCGATGCGCCGGAGCAGGGCAATGTTGCTCGAGGGATAGCGGCTGGGGCTCATGCCGAGCGAGTGAAACGCTTCCCTGTACGGCTGGACGCGCGGGTCGTCGCTGGCCTTTGTGCTCGCGAGGGTCTTCTCGGCTTCTTGTATGGCCTCGTCGAGAAGCGCATCGACGGCCGGGCGCTCGGGCAACGAGTTGTCCACGCCGTGAGCCTCGACGACGCCAACGCAGATGCCGGGCAGCGCTTCTCGCACGGTAGGGTCGATGCTGAAGGGCGTGTGGGTATTCATGGCATTCCTCTTGCTGGGACGGGCCGCCGCTGGGCGGCGTTTTGACGATGCTTGGAAATCCTTGCGTAATTGAACATGCACTATAAAGCACGATATCTAAACTTATAGGCAACTGAATTATATATTGCTGCACGTCAAATCAATATCCTTAAATCATGCAGAAGAGACGGGCTGTGGGGCATTGCCTATTCCCTTGGCCCGGCGGCTCGCCCCTTCTGCGCCTTTGAAACAACGGCGATTTGGGAGAAAGCCATGAACCAGGATTTGATCGCGTTTTTGCAGAGGGCCGTCCAGACCCGCAGCTATTCGGACGAGGAAGGCCCGATGGCCGAACTCGTGGTGGCCGAGATGCAAAAGCTTGGCTACGACGAGGCCTATATCGACGAGACCGGCAACGCCGTGGGCCGCATTGGCGATGGCCCCAAGGTCATCCACTTCGACGGCCACTTGGATACCGTGCAGGTCAATGACCCCGAGGACTGGGAGCATGACCCCTTTGGCGGTGAGATTGTTGACGGCGAGCTGTGGGGTCGCGGCTCGGTGGACATGAAGGGCGGCCTGTGCGCGAGCATCTACGCCGCAGCCGCCGCGCGCGACGCCGGCCTTCTCGAGGGTAAGACGGTCTATGTGACGGGCACCGTCTGCGAGGAGTACTGCGACGGCGTGAACCTCGAGCTCTTCTATGGCGACACGGGCCTCAAGCCCGACTTTGCCGTGATTTGCGAGCCGAGCGGCAACCTCATCACGCTTGGCCACAAGGGCAAGGCTCAGATTCGTATTAAGGCCCATGGTGTCTCGGCCCACGGTTCGGCGCCCGAGAAGGGAAAGAACGCCGTTTACGAGATGGCCGAGATCATCCAGCGCGTCGAGGCGCTGAACGCCCGCCTCTACAAACCCGATGCACCCCATGGCACCATCGTGCTCTCTGACATTTCGTGCGTCTCCGCCTCGCTCAATGCCGTGCCCTCTGAGTGCGAGATTTACCTCGACCGTCGCCTCTGCCTGGGTGAGACCCTCGGGCAGGTGCGCGCCGAGATGGACGAGCTCGTGGCCGGCAAGGACGCCACCTGGGAGGTCGGCTGCCTCGACCATGTGAGCTGGAACGGTCGCACGCTGCACTACGAGCCCATGCACGACCCGTGGAAGACCGCCGAGGACGCGCCGATTTCCGTGGCGCTCATCGACGCCTACACCACGGTGTACGGCCACGGTCCCGAGGAGTTCGATTTCTGGGACTTCGGCACCAACGGCATTACGCCCATCGCCCATGGCGTGCCCACCATCGGCTTTGGCCCTGGCCCCTACAAGCTCGCGCACATGACCAACGAGCACACTCCGCTCGATGAGGTTCAGAAGGCCTTTGAGATATACACGCAGCTCATCGGCAATCTGTAGGGCGAAATAGCGACTCCGGGACGTACATCCCTGTCGGCTGCAGGGCGCTGCTCGCATGTTCCGGGCGACGCCCTGCAGCTTTATGGCGACTTGCCTGGGCTGCGCATGGGCGTACTCTCTGCCATAGGCCGAACGGGGAGACTCGGTCGGCTTGCCTGGCGCGTATCATTGTGCGCGTAGCTGAAAAGGAGGAGCCATGGCCGAGGGTGTTGGAATAAGTGCGAGGTCAGAAGCCGTGTTTGGCGCTGGTGCGGAGCCGTCGGGAGCTAAGCTGCGCGCGAGGGCGGTCACACCGATTCGCTGGGGCATTTTGGGTGCCGGCTCTATAGCTAAGCGATTTGCGGCGAGCCTGCAGACCGTGGAGGGCGCCGAGCTCGTGGCGGTCTCCGGGCGTTCGCCCGCCCGGCTTGCAGCCTTTGCTCCGGCTCGCATCTATGCGGATGGCGTCGACGGCGCTGCGGCGCACGAGGCACTGCTCGCCGACGCTGAAGTTGATGCCATCTACCTGGCACTCCCTCACGCGATGCACCTGCGCTGGGCCTTGGCTGCGCTTGAGGCGGGAAAACCAGTACTCTGCGAGAAGCCCGCGGTGCTCACGGCGGCTGAGGCTAGAGAGATCGCCGAAGTCTCAAAGCGCTCGGGCGTTTTGTTCCTCGAGGCGATGAAGTGTCGCTTCGTGCCTTTGCATGCGCGCGTTCGTGCTCTGCTCGATAGCGGTGAGCTGGGCTTTATTCAGAGAATCGACTGTGTGCAGCATGTCGACTACGGTCAGGGCGATCTTCGCTATCTGGAAGACCCGGCCGGTGGCGGCGCGCTCTATGACCTTGGCTGCTACCCGATGAGCTGGGTGGAAGAGCTGACGAGCGGAGCTCCGGCGAGCGTCTCTGCAAGTGCTCGCTGGCGTGACGTTGCGGGCGGCAAGGTCGATTGGGCTGGCCATGCTGAGCTGGTGTTTATTGACGGTGTGGAGTCCGCGATCAGCTGGTCAGGCGACGCTGCCGAGTACAAGTGCTCGGTGCGTATTGCCTGCGAGCGCGGCAGCGTCGAGATCGAGAAGGCTCACCGACCAGAGCGTGCGGTCGTCCATCGTCCGGGCAAGCCCGACGAGGCCATCGAGGCGCCCTATGATCCGGATGATTTCCACGGGGAGATTGCGCACTTTTGCGAGCTTGTTCGCGCGGGCGCTAAGGAAAGCCCCGTCATGCCGCTGCGCGCCAGCATCAGAAACGCCGAGCTTATCGATTGCGTGCGCGAGGCAATGGCATAAGGCGGGTGTCTCGCGTCGCCCTTCGCTGTGCCCTTCGTGCGGCGTCGGTCCTTCCGTCATGACGTCGCGCACTGCCGTCCGTCCCCATGCAGCGCTCCATTTTCGCTGCTCCAGCTGGTACCATCTCAGAGTTAGCCTTCGCTTATAACTCTGTTTTGGAGACGCCAACATGATGGACAAACGGCTCCTGCGGCTCGTTCCGCAGGCAATGCGCCACGTGCTGCTTACGGTGCTTATGCAATGGATCGGCCTTCTGGGCAACGTCGCCATGGTGTGGGTTATCGCCCGCGCCCTTGCGGCGCTTGTGGAAGGATCGACGCTTCCGGAATCGCTGCTCACCACGCTTGCGCTGGGCATTGTTGCCCGTGTGGTCGCCACGCGCCTCTCTGCGCGAGAGAGCTTTGCCGCCTCGCAAGACGTCAAGCACGTCCTGCGTCGCCGCATCTACGAAAAGTTGCTGGTGCTTGGCCCCAACTATTCCGAGCTCATCCCTACTGCCGAGGTTGTGCAGCTTTCTGTTGAGGGGTGCGAGCAGCTCGAGACCTACTTTGGCCAGTATCTGCCGCAGCTCTTCTACTCCGTGCTTGCCCCCGTCACCCTCTTCATTGTGGTGGCGCCGCTCTGCCTGCCCGCCGCCGTGGTGCTGCTCGTGTGCGTGCCGCTCATTCCGGTGGTTATCGTGTTGGTGCAAAAGGTGGCCAAGCGCATCCTCGGCAAATATTGGGACCAGTATGCCGAGCTGGGCGATTCATTCCTCGAGAACCTCCAGGGCCTTACCACCCTCAAGATCTACCAGGCTGACGAGGCCCGCCACCAGGCCATGAACGAGGAGGCCGAGCACTTCCGTACGGTGACGATGAAGGTGCTCTCCATGCAGCTCAACTCCATCATCGTGATGGACATCGTGGCTCTGGGAGGTGCCGTGGCAGGAATGGCCGTGGCGCTTTTCGCAGCCGCCGCCGGTGCCGTCGATCTGTTCGGCTGCCTCTTCATCATCCTGGTCTCGGCCGACTTCTTCTTGCCCATGCGCCAGCTTGGCTCCTTCTTCCACGTGGCCATGAACGGCATTGCCGCAAGCGAGAAGATCTTCCGTCTGCTTGAGCTGCCCGATCCCGAGCCGCGTCCGCTGGTTGCCAAGCCAGGCGACCACTTCCGCCTCTCGCACGTGACCTTTGGCTACGAGCCGGAGCGCCCCGTGCTCTTTGACGTCTCGCTTGACGTGCCGGCCTGCGGACTCACGGCCATTGTCGGCGAGTCGGGCAGTGGCAAGTCCACCATCGCCGCGCTCATGAGCGGGAGGCGCGACGGCTACGAGGGTGACGTGCTGCTCGGCGGCAAGCAGGTTCGCGAGATTGATCGCGCCTCGCTGGTCGCCCACGTGACGGTCGTTGGCCTGCAGGCCCACCTGTTTGCGGGCGCCCTGCGCGACAACCTGCTGATGGCCGCCCCCGAGGCAAGCGACGAGGCCCTGTGGGGTGCGCTGAAGTTCGCCCGTCTCGACGAGTTCGTGCGCGAGCAGGGCGGTCTCGACATGAAGCTCGAGCAAAACGGCGAGAACCTTTCGGGCGGCCAGCGCCAGAGGCTTGGCATGGCCCGCGCGGTGCTCGCGAACAGCCCCGTCTACGTGTTTGACGAGGCCACAAGCAACGTCGACGTCGAATCCGAGGAGGCCATCATGGCCGCCGTGCGCGAGCTCGCGCGCACCCATGCCGTGATCCTCATCAGCCATAGGCTCGCCAACGCCGTCGCCGCCCAGCGTGTCTACGCGCTCGACCATGGTCGGGTGGTTGGTGCAGGAACGCATGAGGAGCTGCTCGCGAGCTGCGGCGAATACCGCCAGCTCTGGGAGGCGCAGCAGGTGCTCGAGCGCTACTCGGGCGGATCGAAGGGGCCGAAGCCCATGCGTGTGGATGAGTCTGAGGCAGCCGCCCAAACGGATGGCGCCGCCATGGAAGGCGAGGTGAGCGCAGATGGCAACCAGGACTAGCTCAAACAGGGGCGACGCGAACGTCATGTGGCGCATGCTTGGCCTGGCAAAGCCGCTGGCCGGCTGGATGGTCTTGGCCGTTGTCTGTGGCGTGGCGGGCTTTTGCTGCGCAACCGGCATTCCCGTGCTGGCAAGCTGGGCCGCACTTGTGGCCTGCGGTGCGTCTACGGCCGCGCCAAGCCTCGCGGCCATCGTCGCGGCTCTCACGGCTATGGCCATTGCCCGCGGCGTGCTTCACTACATTGAGCAGCGCTGCAACCACTACATCGCCTTCAAGCTGCTCGCCCATATCCGCGACCTTGTCTTCGCGGCGCTTCGTCGCCTTTGCCCGGCCAAGCTCGCTGGTGCCGACCGCGGCAGCCTTGTCTCGACGGTGACGGCCGACGTTGAGCTGCTTGAGGTGTTCTACGCCCACACCATCAGTCCCATCTGCATCGCTGTGATCATGGCGGCGATCATGGGTGTTTTCCTGGGCTTTATTCACATGCGTCTCGCGCTTATCGCCCTGGTGAGCTATGTGCTTGTCGGCGTGTGCATCCCG
>CAVHWW010000052.1:0-7843 GCA_963639715.1 Acutalibacteraceae bacterium | reverse complement strand
GCCGAGGCCGCTTCTGAGCTCATCTTGGACAACGTTAGCGTCAGCGTGAACAGCGGGGAGATTGTCGCCATCCAAGGTCGCTCCGGCTCGGGTAAGTCCACGCTTTGCCGCTTGCTCATGCGCTTCTGGGATCCTGACCTCGGACGCGTTGCCCTCTCGGGCGCCGACGTTCGTGAGGTGGCGACGAGCTGCCTGCGTAATTCCGAGGCCTTTGTGGAGCAGGACACCCACCTGTTCCATGACAGCATCCGCGACAATCTCAGGATCGCCAAACCTGATGCTACCGACGCCGAGCTTGAGGCGGCCTGCCGCGCGGCGAGCGTGCATGACTTCATCATGAGCCTGCCGAAGGGCTACGACACCATGGTCGGCGAGCTGGGCGACACGCTTTCCGGCGGAGAACGCCAGCGCCTGGGCCTTGCCCGCGCTTTCCTCCACGATGCTCCGTTGCTGCTGCTTGATGAGCCTACGAGCAATCTCGACTCGCTCAACGAGGGCCGCATTCTCCAGGCGCTTGATGAACAGCGCGGTAAGCGCGCCGTGGTACTGATCAGCCACCGTCCCTCGACGATGGCCATCGCCGACAAGACCTATTCCATGAACTCCGGCCGCGTGAGCTAGGGGGGCGAGACGAATGGCTAATTCCCTCAGCCTGGAGCAAGTTGAGGCCAAGCGCGCCCGCGAACGCGAGGTCGTCACTCAGATGATTGCCGTCTACTGCCGCGGCAACCATGGCGCGCCGCGAGGCCAGCTCTGCGAGGAGTGCGCCGCACTCACCGAGTATGCCGAGAAGCGCATTGAGCGTTGCCCCTTTATGGCCACCAAGACCTTCTGCTCGCAGTGCAAGGTTCACTGCTACGCAAAGCAACAGCGTCAGGCCATCAAGGACGTCATGCGCTACGCCGGGCCGCGCATGCTGTTGCACCATCCGCTCATGACCGTCCACCACGGCCTCGACACCCTGGCTGCCAAGCGCCGTGGGAGCAAAGAGGGCTCGCCGCGCGGCTAGCGCGCTGCTTTCGCTAAAAAATCGAGGTAGGCATCAAAGAGAGCTTGAGCAAAACGAAGCGGACGATGGCGAGCGCGAAAAACGCGAGCACAGAGTAGCGGTTGCTCACAACGAGCGCCGCGTACTCGCGGAAAAACGCCGCCGGATAGAAGAAGGCCGACGTGTGCCCGCCGACGCAGCTGGCGTTGAGCCCGGCTCGCCTGGCAAACATCGCCGCACGCAGGCTGTGGTAGGAGCTGGTGGCGATGGTGCAGTGCTTGGCGCCGCCGCGCGCCTCCATGATGGTGCGCGAGAAGGCGAGGTTCTCCGCAGTGGTGGTGGACTTGTCCTCGAGCAGGATGTCGTCTTCCGGAATGCCTTGCGAGAGCAGGTAGTTGGCCATGGCGCGGGCCTCGGGAATGACCTCGTCGGGGCCTTGACCTCCCGAGGTGATGATCTTGGCCTGGCGCCCACCGGCCTCGTAGGCCTTTATGGCTGCGTCGAGGCGGCCCTGAAGCAGCGGCGTGACCGTCCCGTCTTTGCGGATGCCGCAGCCCAGCACAATGACGTACTCGGTTTCCGGCTTCTTGCGGGACTTGTAGCAAATGTCGTTCGAGAGCCATGCGCCAATTAGCGCCAGCGGAACGAACGAGATGAGGATGGACAGGAAGTCCATGATGTCGGTGAAGAGCTCCGAGCCCGTCATGCTCATGCCCGGCCCCAGCAAAAACCAGTAGGTGCTGACAAGGAGCATGATGCCGCAAGCAAGCGGCAGGATGTGGGCGATTGAGAAGCCCTCGCGTCGCACCGTTACGAAAGCGTTGGCAATAAAGCCGAGGCCAACGGCAAGAAAAAGCAAGTACTTGCCGTAGTAGATGACCAAGAACAAGGCCAATGCCCATTCGGGCGTGCTGTCGGGTATCCACACTAGGTAGGCCGCGCCGTCAACGAGCAACGCAAACGCCGCCACAAAGGCGAGGCCGTTGGTGATACGGTTTGGATCGCGCCTGGCCGCCGCTATTCCAAAGGCACCAAGCAGCACGGCCGCGGCGCAGCAGACTATTCCGGTCGTAATCATTTCCGGTCCTTCTCCTAGCTGGTTAACAGTCGCATTATCCCCTAGGAGGAAGTCGGGCGTTTAGTTGTCGGCAAGAAGTCTGCGAACGATGCGCTTAAAAAGGCGTCGCTCGGCCGGGGCCGGGCTGTTGCGAGTTGAGGAGAGGGGGTCATTGATGAGAAATGATGCGAGCACAGCGCGCCGCCCTTCTCGTGTTGGCCTCCTGAGTCTTGCTGGGGGTCCCGGCGAGGCCGCTGTGCAATTCGTGTTGGATGACCTTGCCGAAGCGGGGGCGTTTTACGAGCGCCATTCCGGCGTCGTGGAGCCAATTGAGTTCGTGAGGCTTGGGCCGGAGCATCTCTCCGCCGGAAGCGCTGATGGCCCGGTGTCGTGCGATGCCTTTGTGCTCGGCTTTTATCTCGAGGAAGACGCGGCGGACGAGGGTTGGGCGCAGGCGCTAGCGATAAGCCTGCGCGTGCTGTCACGGGGTTCGGCGGTCTACGGCGTCTGCTGTTGTGCCGCGCGTGGGGTGGCGAGTTGCGTGGCGGGCCTCGAGGCCCTCGAGCGCCTTTGCGACGAGGCCGGCCTTCTCTACCGTGGAGGAATGGCTGTCGCGAGTGCTGCCAACTTGGACCGCCTGCGTGGCAGGGCTCGCATGGGCAGGGCGCGCCGGAAGGTTTCCGAGGCGGCCGATGAGCTGCTGCTTGCCGTCCGCTGTGGGGCCCACGCCGGCGCAATCGCGGCAAGGTCCGGCTTGTTCTGGCGTCTGCACATGGCCTTGAGCTCGCTTCGTTAGCTTCGGCGCCGCACCTCGCCGTTCGGCCAGCTCCTTGCGCGCGCTGGGCGAATGGCGGGTTTTCCTAGGCAGGCGTCTCGCATCCGTTCCTCGGCGGCCCGGTCCCATCGCCCGGCTGCGTTTCTCGTCCGGTTAGCTCTCCAAGAACTTGCGCACGAGCTCGCGGTAGCGCGCGTGCTGCTCGGGGCTCCAGGCGCCCATATCGTCCGAGGTGAGAAGCACCTTGCCACAGGTGACGTCAGTCTCGAGCATCTCATTTCGCTGCGCGTCGGTGAGCGCAACGTCGTCCCTCAGGAAGAAGACGTCCGGGTCGCAGCCAAAGGCTCGGCCGTTCAGGTGCGCACGCCCTCGTGCGTTGGCCAGGCTGTTCTTGGTGCTCACGCGCTCGCGGTGAAGCAGGCGCATGTGCGGCTTGTCGTCCCAGTCCAGGCCGACGTCGCAGCCCACGCGGCAATACTCGCAGGTGCCAAAGGCGCTCAGCATGGGCACGCCGCAGAGCAGAAGGCGCGTCCCCGGCGCCACCGACTCGCGGATGAGCGAGATGGCATCGGCCATCAGCTCGCCGCGGTTCATGCCGTCGTGGGCCACCATGCAAGCTGCGAAGAGGAAGTCGAGCTTGAGAAGGTCGTAGCCCCATGTCTCGGTGACGGTGCGCAAGCAATCGCTCACATAGGCGCGCACCTCGGGGTTTCGCGTATCGAGGATGAGCGCGCCCGACCAGTTGAAGGTCGAGCCGGCAGCCTCATGCACAATCCATTCGGGGTGCTCGGCGGCCAGCTGGCTCTCCTTCTCGCAGATGAAGGGGGCAAGCCAGATGCCGGCGAGATAGCCTTGCTCGTGGGCCGCGCTGGCGATGGGCGCCATGCCGTTTGGGAAACGCTCGGTGTCATAGCGCAGCCAGTCACCAACCTTGGCGTAGCCGTCATCGACCTGGAAGAGCAGGTCGGCGCCCTCGTGCTCAAGTTCTCCCAACGTGGAGCTGAGTCCCTCGAGGTCGCTGAGCAGGCATTGCTCGCTGATGTCTCCATAGTGTCGGTACCAGCTCGTATAACCGATGAGCTTGCGGGCGGGTAGCGCATGTGTGTTGGCGCATTCGAGCCAGGTGTCGAGTGTCTCTCCGAGCTCGCCCTCGCCGATGAAGAGTCCCATGAGCTCGCGCTTCTCGCCTGCGGCTAGGGTCTGCGCGGGCGGCTCCTTCTCAAAGGTAAGGCAGTTCTTGTAGGCGTTCGAGCGGATGGTGGTAAAGCCGCTGTTCTCGTCGAGCGAGCCTGCAAGCAGAACGCGCTCACCATAGCGCAGGTAGGCGTAGCCAAAGCCATGCTGGTGGCCAGGGAGGGCGCTTTGCTTGGTGAAGCGGTAGTCGCCGCTCCAGTCGAGGTTATAGCTCGAGACGAGCTTGTTCGGCACGAAGGTGAGCCCGGGCATAGACGCCCACGGGCTGCGCTCGCGGCTGTCAGTCCACGACTCATAACCGTTGAGGTAGACGGCATCGGCACCACGGACGTCGCAGGCAAGCGTTGCCTTGATGCAGCCCACGGAAAGCTCCTTGGTCGGCGTCGCGAAGACCTGCCAGGTCTGCTCCGAGCGACGGGTGACAAGGCCAAGCTCGCGCACGGCTTCTGCGGGCCTCGCGTCCCCGGCGGCGTTCACCTCAACCGAGCGCTGCTGCCTCTCTGTCACATACTCAATCTTGAGCGAAATCTCTGCTCGCATGGGTTCTCCCTGCTATCTGGTGCGTTCGTCTGCTCGCGCCCGGCCTTGCCGGTGCGTATGGCTTGCCTTTCGCGGCGCTCCTGCTCGCGGTCCGCGCCGCCGCTCCCGTCAGTTGCCCGGCGCCCCTGCCTGCGATTCGTACCGCGGATCCAGCGAGCCGTCCGGTGCGTCCGTCCTTACTTCTCCGTAGCTCCACCGATGACGCCGAGGACGCGCTTCTCGCGATAACGGGTGAAGACGACGGCGGCAACCAGGCAAAACGCCGTGGCCACGAGCGCGGTGGCTCGGTATCCCGTCTGCCCCATGGTCGAGATGGACGTGAAGAGGATCATGGCGAGCGTCTGGCCCAGCGTCATGCTGAAGGTGCGGGCGGCGTAGAACATGCCCTCGCGGTGCTCGCCGGCCTCAGTGGCGTCGGCCTCGGCAATGTCGGCCAGCACGGCCTGCGGCAAGATGCCCAGCACCGCCATGGGGATGGCGGCCAGCACGGCCACGGCCACGCCCCATACCATCGCCGGGATGCCAAACAGGCCGCAGGCGCTCGTGACGGCAAAGGCCAGGCAGAAGAAGAAAAACGCGAAGACGACGAGCGCCTTCTTGCCTAGGCGCTTGGCCAGCACGTTCACCGGTGCGTAGAACACGAGCGACACCACGGTCATGAGGGCGAAGAAGACGAAGGTCATTGAGTCGTCAAAGCCCATGAGCTCGGTGATGTAGTAGGGAAGGCCCGTCTGGAACATCGTGATGGAGACCCAGTACAGCACGTCGGAGAGCTCAAAGACCTGGAAGTCGCGGTTCTTGAAGGTGCGCACCACCGACTGTCCCATGGGCGTGGACGAGGGGACAGCCTCGCCGCAAGCTTGCTTCTCATCGATGCCGAAGGCGGGCACGAGCATGCAGATGATGGCGACGAGCGAGAGGATTCCCACCGTGGCGCGGAACGACCATACGGCGCCAAGCGCCGGCTCGAGCAACCCGTCGATGGCGGTGACGAGGTAGGCCATCGCGGTTCCGATGAAGTAGGTGACCGAGATGTAGGTAGAGAGGTTGATGCGGTCCTTCTGGCTGCGGCCGAGCTCGGGGATGAGCGCGTTGAACGGCGTGCAGTACAGAGAAAGCGTGATGTAGAAGAGCATGAGGCTCACGAACAGCGCGATGTTGTTGACGGACGACTCGCCATCAACCGGCGAGATGAAGACGATTGTGGTCATGAGACCGAAGGGGATGGCCGCGTAGCGCATGAACGGGATGCGGCGGCCCAGCGGGTGCTTGCACGAGTCCGACTTCGAGGCGATGAAGGGGTCGATGAAGCCGTCGAGCAGGCGGCCGCAGGCCGTGATGCAGCCGATGACGGTGAGGCCGGCGAAGACGACGCCCTGTGTGATGAAGACCTTCATGCCCTGGGAGAGCATCGACTCGCTTGGCATGTAGTAGTAGACGAGCCAGTTGCTGATGACGCCCGAAAGAATGGCCCATCCAAGCTGGCCAATCGCAAACAGTCGCAGGTTGCGCTCGTTGCCGGAGCTGGCCTCGCTCTTGTCCCTCTTGCCCATCGATGTCTCCTTGTCCTTTGCGGCGGTTGTGCCGCCCTTGTTTGGTTCCTTGGCCTTGCGCGAGTTGGTGTTCTTGCGTCCTCGCGCTCGTCTTGCCTTGCGCTCCTGGCTGCTTGACGGCTGGTGGTTGCCCGCGGAGCCATGCCGTCGGCTGCTTGTCGGCTCTATAGGTGGCTGGCCGTGAGCGTGCACTTGGCCATGAAGATGAGGTAGTTGAGCTCGGTGCGGACGTTGGCGAAGTCGTCCGAGGGGATGACCTCTCCGCGCGAGAGCTTCTGCGCGGTGCTGGTGAGCGCGTGGGCGAGCGTGCGGTAGAAGGTGGGGAAGTCGACCATGCAGGTGATCGAGCCGTCCTCGAGACCGAGCCGGTAGGCATCGTGGAACATGGGGTAGAACGAGTCGACCTCTGCGCCGTAGGCGGCCAGGCGCGCCGCTTCCACATGCTCGGCGACGATTACGTGATCGAGCTCGTCGAGGAAGCACATGAAGTCCGTGCGCTTGAGGTAGGTGTCGCGGTAGGAACGCAGCAGGCAGTCCAGGCGCTCAAAGCCATTGAGCGCAAGGAAGTCGCTCGTGCCAATGAGCGTGCGGATGTCGTCGTTCAGGCGGCGCCACAGCATCGTGGCGGCAAGTATGGCGAGGTCAATCTTGGTGGAGAAGCGCCGGTAGAGCGTGGCGACACCTACCTGCGCGGCGTCGGCCAGCTCGGTCATCTTCACGTCGGTGATTCCCCGGGCGAGAAACACCTCGGCCGCACGCGCGACGATGGCCTCATCGCGAGGGGAGAGTCGCGCCGGGTCGAGCGCGGCCGCGGCGGCTGCGTTTTCCGTGCCTGCGTTTGCTGCGCTCTTCGTGCTCGCACCCACGCCCGTGCCCGCTGCGCCGGCGGGCACGTCAGCCACGCTTACGGCCGTCGCACCTGCGCCCTTGTGGCCCGCGTTTGGGCCCTTGGCGCCGGCAGCAGCTCCCGCAGCGTCCGTTTTCTGCCGTTTACCGTTTTCCTGCTTCTCGGTCACTTGACGGACCTCCGTTGGGTGATAGCTTGTCTATCAGATTGATAGTCAAACTATCAGACACCACCACGGACAAGGAGCGCGGCATGGCGAACGGTCAGGATAGGGCGGCGAGCGTCTTTGGCAACGAGCAGGACGCCAAGGTCTACGAGAAGGCCTGCCGCGGCAAGGAGAACTTCATCAAGAAGTTCGGCGATGACTCGCAGACCGTCTACCACCTTGCCGCAACGGATACCCCGGCCATTGGCAACATCCTTGGCGTGAGGAACCTCGTCCTGGCAGGCGACGGTGCGCCTGAGCTTGACATTTATGCCGATGCAGCTGTCCAGCCTGCGGCGCCCACAACCTCGCGTACTGTCGAAGGCGCAGCCGGCAAGCCCTTCGTCGTCGGCAACATCCGCATGGGCTTTGGCCACTACCGCATCAGCATGGCCATGGCTAGCGCGTCCCGTGCCATGGGCTACACGCCCTATTGGTTTGACCTTGCAAGCTTCGAGGGCTCCACGGGCTCCAAGGTCATCGCCTACCAGAACAAGCTCTACTCCATGGGCTCGCGCCTCTCCCAGGCGGTTCCGCCCTTTAACGCGCTTGTGTGGGAGCCGCTCAACTCCGAAGGCTTCAAGAAGCTCTCCTATAACGCCGGCGACCAGAAGAACGCCGAGCTCTGTGTGCCGCTCTTCGCCGATCTTCCGCGTGACGTCCCCTACGTGGGCACCCATGCCT
>CAVHWW010000051.1:0-9149 GCA_963639715.1 Acutalibacteraceae bacterium | reverse complement strand
TGCGCGGATCCTCGCCCTCGGGCAGGACGATGGTCTTCTTGTCCGCCTTGGCGGCGTCCTTCATGCGCTGCAGGAAATCGCTCATTTCGCTCCTTTTTTGGCGTTTTGCTGGCGTCTGATTGCGCCTTGCCCATTATAGGGTCGTATGGGCTAGAATCACCAACGGATTTAAGACGCACGTTTCCGACATCGGTAGCGTGCGTCTCGCATGAAATACAGTATGTCGAGAGGAATCGAATGGGCATCGCTAACGGGCTTCCCGCTGGTTTCAACGCCGATAGCTACGACATGATCGTTGTCGGTGCGGGTTATGCGGGTTCGGTCTGCGCCCGCCGTCTTGCGGAGGCCTGCGGCTTCCGCGTCGCCGTCATCGAGCGTCGCGATCACATCGCCGGCAACGCCTATGACTACGAGGACGAGGCAGGCATTCTCGTTCACAAGTACGGTCCGCACATCTACCACACGCAGGACGATCGCGTGCACCAGTTCCTCTCTCGCTTCACCGAGTGGACCGACTACCAGCACAAGGTGCTTGCCAACATTCACGGCGAGCTTATGCCCGTGCCCTTTAACCACAAGAGCCTCAAGCTCGCCTTTGGCGAGGAGCGCGGCGAGGCCCTCTATCAGAAGCTCGTCGAGACCTTCGGTGAGAACAAGAAGGTCCCCATCCTCGAGCTTCGCGAGAAGAACGATCCCGACCTGCAGGAAGTCGCCGACTACGTCTACGAGAACGTCTTCCTCCACTACACCATGAAGCAGTGGGGCACCACGCCCGACCAGGTCGATCCTTCCGTCACCGGTCGCGTGCCGGTCTTCGTCGGCGATGACGAGCGCTACTTCCCGCGCGTTGCCCACCAGGGCATGCCGGCCGAGGGCTACACCAAGCTCTTCGAGCGCCTGCTCGACCACGACCTTATCGACGTCTTCCTGAGCGTTGACGTCCGTGACATCCTCACCATCGACGAGGACTACGTGAAGGTCAACGGCAAGCCCTACGGCGGCGAGGTCGTCTACACCGGCCCGCTCGACGAGCTGTTTGGCCTCGACCTTGGCGCGCTGCCTTACCGCACGCTCGACATGGTCTTCGAGACCCTCGACATGGACCAGTTCCAGCCGGTCGGCACGGTGAACTACACCGTGAGCGAGGACTTCACGCGCATCACCGAGTTCAAGAACATGACGGGTCAGGTCGTTCCCGGCAAGACCACCATCATGAAGGAGTACTCCAAGGCCTACACCCCCGAGAGCGGCGAGACTCCCTACTACGCCATCCTCGAGGACGAGAACAAGGAGCTCTACCAGCGCTACCTTTCTCGCGTGAGCCGTCTCACCAACTTCCACCCGGTGGGTCGTCTGGCCGAGTACCGTTACTACGACATGGACGGCGTCGTGGCCTCCGCGCTCGACCTTTCCGATGAGCTCGTGCAGGCGCACAACTAGGCTCAACTGAACAACCTTGCGGCCGGTGCCCGCGTGGCACCGGCCTCCATCTAGCTAGCGCGGCTTTTGGCTGCGGGGTAACTAGGAGAGTTCTCGTATGGCTACAGGCAAGACCATCACCTTCGGCATTCCGTGCTACAACTCCGCCGAATACATGGACCACTGCGTCACTTCCATCCTTGAAGGCAGCGATTACGCCGATGACGTGCAGATTGTCATCGTCGACGACGGCTCCACCAAGGACAACACCTACGAGAAGGCCCTTGAGTGGCAGAACCGCTATCCCAACATCGTCGAGGCCGTGCACCAGGAGAACGGCGGCCACGGCATGGCCGTACTGGCCGCCCTTGAGCACGCGAAGGGCCTCTACTTCAAGATCGTCGACTCCGATGACTGGCTCGATGACGACGCCCTTTCCAAGCTGCTCTCTACCCTGCGTGACTTTGAGTGGCGAGACATGCGCGTCGACCTCGTGATCACCAACTACGTGTACGAGCACGTTGAGGACAACACGCAGAACGTTATCGACTACAAGTACGTGCTGAAGCGCAACAAGGTCATCACCTGGGACAAGATCGGCCACTTCAACATGGCCCAGAACCTGCTGATGCACAGCCTGTGCTACCGCACTGACATCCTGCGTGACGGTGGCGTGCCCATGCCTGCCCACACCTTCTATGTGGACAACATCTACGCCTACGTGCCGCTGCCGCGCTGCAAGACCCTCTACTACCTCGACGTTGACCTCTACCGTTACTTCATCGGCCGTGAGGACCAGAGCGTCAACGAGAAGGTCATGGTCAGCCGCATCGACCAGCAGCTCACCGTCACACGCATCATGATGGATGCCTACCACCTCTACGATGACATCGAGAGCACCAAGCTGCGCAGCTACATGATCGGCTACTTCACCCTCATGATGGCCGTGTGCTCCATCTTCTCGCGCCTCTCTGACGCGCCTGACGCCATGGAGAACTGCGAGGCACTGTGGGTGCACCTCAAGCACTACGACAAGCGTATGTACCGTCGTGCGCGCATGGGCGTCGTGGGCATTGCGACGAACCTGCCCACCAAGGTTGGCGAGAAGTTCACGCTCGGCATCTATCGCATCGCCTCTAAGCTGGTCAAGTTCAACTAGGCCAGGATAAAGGGTCCCGTCGGCCCCCATGGTCACTTCGCATACGTCCTCGCGGCGTTGTTGCCGGGCCTAGGTCACTACATATGCGTCTGCTTTGGGGCCGCTTGGTCACCTTGCAAACGTCCTCGCTCACCTACGCTAGAGGGTTCTTGCGCTTGGCTGCTGCGGAATGTTTGCTGCGGTGACCAAGCGGCCCTTCTGTATCGGTATCGGGTGACCTAGGCCCGTGCCTTCGGCGTCGGGCCTTCTGGCGACCATGGGGGCCTTCGTTTATCTCGCAGATGAGTTGGATTGTGACCGCCGGAGATATACGTGAGTGCCAAACGGGAACTTAAGGGGCTCGCTGGGGTCTCTGTTTGCGCTGCCGCCCTTCTCTACCTGCAAAGGTCCCAGAAGGTGACGGCGGTGGCGGAGGCGACGTTGAGGGAGTCGACGTTGTGGTACATGGGGATCTTGACGGTGTAGTCGCAGGCGGAGATGGTTTCGCTGGCAAGGCCATCGCCTTCGGTTCCGAAGAGCATGGCGAGCTTGTCGACCTGGCGCAGTTCGGGGTCGCCGAGGGAGTAGGAGTCGTCTCGCAGGGCCAAGGCAGCTGTCTTAAAGCCTCGGCTCTTGAGCAGGCCGATGCCGTCTTGTCCTTCGGGGCTGGGCCAGGCACTGAAGCGGCCCCAGGGCAGCTGGAAGATGGTGCCCATGCTCACCCTCACCGAACGCCGCACGAGCGGGTCGCAGCAGGTGGGGGAGAGAAGCATCGCGTCAACGCCAAGGGCGGCGGCGCTGCGAACGGCTGCTCCGACGTTGGTGGCATCCGTGACGCCCTCAAGCACGGCCACGCGCGTGGCACCGAGCAGCTCGTCAAGAACCTCAGCGGCGCTCTTCTCGACCGGACGCTTGAAGGCGGCGAGCACGCCGCGGGTGACGTTGTAGCCCACAAGCTGGCTAATCTCGTCATGGGGGAGCACGTAGACGGGCAGCTCTTCGGCGGGGCGAATCTCAATGTGGCCGGCGTTGCTGACTACGTCTGCTCCGGAAAGACCCGCCACGCTGGCGACAAGGTCGCCTCTGGTGGCAAGCTGGCCCTCCTCAAGCAGCAGGGAGAGGGGCTCAAGGCCGCTTGCAAGGGCAACACGAACGACCTTCTCGCTCTCGGCCACGAGTACCGAGGCGCTTGCCTCAAGCCTGCTTCTGAGCTGGCGGTCGGTGAGACGCGCATAGACGTCGGCGCGAGGGTCGCTTGCGCTCGTAAGCCTGATGATTCCCATGCAGTCCTCTAATTCCCGGGCAATCTGCTCGCTTCGTTGCAAATGAAACTCAACCCGTAGTAACTAATCGGCGTGGGGCCAACTTATTGTCCCTTCCTTGCGTTACCATACCCCAAGTGTGTCTATGAGCTTGTGTACGGCCGAGTTGGCCGGGAAAGACGGTCTGCCCAAAATGCAGAAGAAAACGAAGAACAAAATGGGCAAACACGCAGCTTCTGGTAAGGCTGCAAACGTCATGGCAGTTGTCTCGAATGGGGAGGCAACCGAACAGTTTGGCATGCCCCAGCACGGCTCCGAGCCTGAGCCCAAGGACAACCATGGTGCCAAGGTTGCTGCCATCGTCGCAGGTTGCATCATTGGCGTTTTGGCCGTGGTCTATCTTGCGGGGTTTGCCGCCTTCTCGTTCGTCTTCATGCCTAACACCACGCTTAACGGCGCCGACGTCTCCCTCAAGCTTGCCAGTGAGGTGAGCGCCACCTACGGGACCAAGGCGAGCACCTACCAGGCTCAGGTCAGCGGCGACGGCATCGACATGACCATCAAGGGCAACGACATTAACCTCACCTTTGATCAGAGTGCCTACGCCAAGTCCATCATCTCCCAGCAGCACGCCTACTCCTGGCCGCTGCATATCATGCAGACCCATGAGCTCGAGGCTGCCGCTGGTGCCACCTTCAGCTCCGACAAGTTGAAGGCCGCGCTGGAGCCCGTGGTTGAAGAGATCAACGCCACGGCCACCCAGCCCACCGACGCAACGGTCGCTTTCTCCGAAACTACGCAGCAGTACGAGGTCGTTGCCGAGAAGCTCGGTACCGCCATCGACTTCGATGCCTTGCTCGAGAAGGTCGAAAGCGAACTTGCGGGCATGCCCGCCCGCATCGTGCTCGACGATTCCTGCCTCGTGCAGGCCTCTGTTACCTCCGACGAGCCGAGTCTCGCCACCGCGGCCGAGAATGCCAACCGCTACATGAAGGCCGACATCCCCCTCACCTTGAGCGGCCAGGCCGCAGGCGAGGTCACCCGCGAGCAGATTTCCACCTGGATTAAGCTCGACGAGAACCTCAACGCCACGCTCGACGAGGAGAAGCTCAAGGCCTGGGTGAAGTCCGAGGTTGCGCAGAAGTACGACACGCGCGGCTCCGAGCGCACCTATACCCGCCCCGACGGCAAGCAGATCACCGTCGCTGCCAACTCCAGCCACTGGGATAGCCAGTACGGTTGGACCACCGACGAGAACGCCCTTTACGAGTCGCTGAAGGCAGCCATCGAGGCCGGCTCTACCGAGGCCATCGAGATTCCCACCAAGTACACCGCGAGCCAGGTACCCGATTCTGGCCGCAAGGACTGGGGTAACCGCTACATCGACATCGACCTTACCGAGCAGTACGTGCGCATGTACGACGATTCGGGCTCGCTTATCTGGGAGAGCGCCTGCGTCACCGGCGACCACGCCAAGGGCTACGACACCCCCACGGGCGTCTATGTCCTCAACAGCTACCGCGCCTCTGGCGACGTTGAGCTGCGCGGCGCCACCGACCCCACCACGGGCGAGCCTTCCTATATCAGCCACGTTGCCTACTGGATGCCCTTCATTGACAACTCGTGGGCGCTGCATGACGCTTCGTGGCGAAGCAACTTTGGCGGTACCATCTACCAGTACGGCGGCAGTCACGGTTGCGTGAACCTGCCCACCGACAAGGCCGCGGAACTCTACAACCTGTGCAAGGTGGGAGACGTCGTGGTGGTCCACAACTAAGGGAGAACATGTGATTCAGTCCTTTGAGCTCCAGCAGAGAACGAAGTACCTGACACTCCTTTCCGAGAAGTTCCCGACCTGCCAGGCCGTCTATACCGAGGTCATTAACCTCGAGGCCATCCTCAACCTGCCCAAGGCCACCGAGCACTTCATCTCCGACGTGCATGGCGACATCGAGCAGTTCGACCACATCCTCAACAACTGCTCCGGCGTGGTGCGCGAGCGCATCACGGCGGTCTTTCGTCACCGTCTCACGGCGAGCGAGCAGGCCGACCTGTGCACCCTCGTCTACTATCCGGACGAGAAGCTCAGGCGTATGGTCGAGGCCCGCCAGGACACGCCGTCGTGGTATCGCAGCTCGCTCAAGCTGCTTGTGGAGCTGGCTCGCTACCTCTCCGATTCCTATACACGATCGAAGGTCCGCAAGGCAATGCCGGTGGCCTACGCCTACATCATCGACGAGCTTTTGCACGCCAGCTCAAACGAGCAAGCAGACCGCGCGGCCTACCACGAGCGCATTATCGAGTCCATCATCGAGACCGGAAGCGCCCCCGACTTCATCCGCAGCTTGGCCGCCCTTATCAAGCGCCTGGCTGTCGACCACGTCCACCTCGTGGGTGATATCTATGACCGCGGCGCGCGTGGCGATGCCATCATGGACCGCCTCATGGGCTACCACAGCATCGACATTCAGTGGGGCAACCACGACATCTGCTGGATGGGTGCGGCGGCTGGCTCTGCGGCCTGCGTGGCTACCGTGGTGCGCAACAACGTCCACTACAACACCCTGCAGATTCTCGAGAGCTCCTACGGCATCCAGTTGCGCGAGCTGGCGCTGTTCGCCGACAAGACCTACAAGGCCGGCGATGTCATGAGCACGGCCGAGAAGGCCATCACGGTCATCATGCTTAAGCTCACCGGCCAGCTCATCGGCCGTCACCCCGAGTTTGACATGGAAGACCGCCTGCTGCTCGACAAGATCGACCTCGCGAGCGGTACCGTGCGCATCGGGGGCACGTCATACAAGCTCACCACCACCGATTTCCCCACGCTCGACCCGGCGAACCCGTATGAGCTCACGGACGAGGAAGCCGCCGTTATCGAGGGCCTTGTGGAGAGCTTCACCAACAGCCGACGCCTGCGCCGTCATGTCGACTTCCTCTACGAGCACGGCTCGGTTTACCTTTCCTACAACAAGAACCTGCTCTTCCATGGTTGCGTGCCCATGCGCCCCGATGGCTCCTTCCGCCCGATCAGGGTCTGCGGCCGCCACATCGCAGGCAAGGCCTACCTCGACGCCTGTGATCGCATTGCCCGCCAGGCATGGCACGAGCGCACTGAGGCGCTGCTCGACTGGATGTGGTACCTGTGGTGCGGCCTTAACTCGCCGCTCTCCGGCCGCAACTTCAAGACCTTCGAGCGCGCCTATGTGGCCGACGAGTCCACTTGGGTCGAGGAGCAGGACCCTTACTTTGAGCTAGCCTGCAGGGCCGATGCCTGCCGTCATGTGCTTGCGGAGTTTGGCCTGTATGGCGAGGGCTGCCACATCATCAACGGCCACACGCCGGTAAACCAGGCTTCGGGCGAAAGCCCTATCCGCGGCGACGGCCTGCGCTTTGTCATCGATGGCGGTTTCTGCCGCGCCTACCACACCAAGACCGGTATCGCCGGCTATACGCTGATCGTTGACGCCCAGGGCACCAGGATCAAGGCCCACCGACCCTATGACCAGATCGGTGACGTGGTGGCAGATCGCGGCGACATCTACTCCGATGACGACCAAATTGAGCGCAACGAGCGTCCCCTCAAGGTGGCCGACACCGACACGGGCACCAACATCCGCGCCCAAATTGATGACCTCACGGCTCTGCTCGAGGCCTATCGTGCCGGCGACTTGCCGGAGCGCACGAAGCTCTAGCGCCTTAGATGTCGGGGCGGTTTGCGGTTTTGAGGCCTGCCCTGATTTATCCGAATCCTCTTGGGTATGCTTGCCAAAGCATGCGTGGGGTAAAGCCCTGCGCGAACCGACCCAAGGATTGGCAATGGACAACAAGAAGAAACGACAGTCGATGATCTTGTACGTGATCATCGCGATTGCGGCGATCGTGGCCCTGAACTCGGTGGTCTATCCCAGCATCGAGCGCGCCACGGTGCAAGACGTCACCTACAGCGAGTTCATCGACATGGTCGATGCCGACAAGGTGAGCGAGGTCTCGCTCGACACGGGCACGGGCAAGATCACCTTTACCACCAAAGATCAGAGCAATGTCACCTATCGCGCCACCATGTGGCCCACCGATGACACGCTTTCCGAGCGCCTCTCCAAGCATAACGTCACCTACTCGGCAGAGATTGCCGATCAAAGCTCTGACTTGTGGATGTACATGCTGCTTGTGTACGGCCTGCCAATTCTGCTAGCTGTTGCCGGCGGCTTCTGGCTCAACCGCCGCATGAAGAAGGCCATGGGAGACGATGGCCCCTCCATGAACTTTGGCGGTGGCTTTGGCATGGGCGGAGGCCTGGGCAAGAGCAACGCCAAGGAGGTCAAGGGCACCGAGACCGGCGTCAAGTTCGCCGACGTCGCTGGCCAGGACGAGGCCAAGGAGTCCCTTGAGGAGATCGTGAGCTTCCTTAAGCACCCCGAGAAGTACACCGAGATTGGCGCTCGCTGTCCGCGTGGTGCCCTGCTCGTCGGCCCTCCGGGCACGGGCAAGACGCTGCTTGCCAAGGCCGTCGCTGGCGAGGCTGGCGTCCCGTTCTTCCAGATCGCCGGTTCTGAGTTCGTCGAGATGTTCGTCGGTCGTGGTGCCGCCAAGGTCCGCGACCTGTTCAAGCAGGCCAAGGAGAAGGCTCCTTGCATCATCTTCATCGACGAGATTGACGCCGTGGGCAAGAAGCGTGATGGCTCGCTTAACTCCAACGACGAGCGCGAGCAGACCTTGAACCAGCTCCTCTCCGAGATGGACGGCTTTGACAACCAGAAGGGCATCGTGGTGCTGGCTGCCACGAACCGCCCCGAGTCGCTCGACCAGGCCCTGCTGCGTCCGGGCCGCTTCGACCGTCGTATCCCCGTTGAGCTTCCCGACCTTGCCGGTCGTGAGGCCATCCTCAACCTCCACGCCAATGACGTAAAGATGGAAAGCGGCATTGACCTCGGCGTTATTGCTCGCTCCACCCCCGGCGCCTCGGGCGCAGACCTCGCTAACATCATCAACGAGGCGGCCCTGCGCGCTGTCCGTTTTGGTCGCAAGCGCGTGACCCAGACCGACCTCGCCGAGTCTGTTGACGTGGTCATCGCTGGCGAGAAGAAGAAGTCCACGGTGCTGTCTGAGCACGAGAAGGAAGTCGTCTCCTACCACGAGACCGGCCACGCCATCGTCGCTGCCATGCAGAAGGGCTCGGCTCCCGTCTCTAAGATCACGATCGTGCCGCGTACCTCGGGCGCCTTGGGCTTCACCATGCAGGTCGAGGAGGACGAGCACTTCCTCACGACCCGTCAGGAGGCCAAGAACAAGATCGCCGTGCTCTGCGGCGGCCGCGCGGCCGAGGAGCT
>CAVHWW010000050.1:0-4644 GCA_963639715.1 Acutalibacteraceae bacterium | reverse complement strand
GCGAGCTCGCCAAGGGCTACTCCTACATCTGGGAGAACAACGTCCGCCACTGGCGCGACATCAAGTAAAACCTCTTGCGCCATCCTCGGGCGCATGAGTGGTTGCAGGCCGGCCATGGGTGAGGGTCCCATGGACGGCCTTTTCTTTTGCTGCCCTAGCCGCGACCACTCGCGCGCCTTTTCTCTTGCCGCCCTAGCCGCGACTACAAATGCAGAAGGCATCCAGAGCCGCCAGTTCCGCCGGCTCAATCCGGCGGGCGTGCTACCATCCCTTGCGGAAAAAATTCTCTGCCGAAAGGATGGCAATATGAACGTCACCCAAGCCCTCGAGCATGCAAATGCCCTGGTATTCCCTGAGATTGTCTACTGTGGCGGCTTCCCTGCCATGGACGCCGAGCGCCAGAAGAACGAGGAGGCCATGGCGGCTCTTCGCGACGAGTACGCCAAGAACGACAACCCCGGCTTTAGCTATGACGTCATCCGCGACCTGGCCGACCGCAACCGTGACCTGTGCGATGAGATCGGCATCGACCGCCTGGCCAACACGCGCGACCACAGCCTCTCGCGCGGCATGAGCGACGAGGACCTTTGCCGCGGTGTGGCGGCCCTGCAGAAGCGCAAGGCCTCGACCGTCATCCGCGAGGTCCACGGCGACCGTTCAAACCTAGGCGTTGCCTACGTCTCCCGCCCCATCAAGGGCACCGTCTTCGGCATCGACATCGAGACCACCGACCGCTACCCCGACCGCGGCTACATCATCAACGTGGGCTTTGAGACCATGGAGCTTACCGCCGAGGCCGAGCCCGAGGGCGGCGAAGCTCACTTCTTCGGCATTCCGCAGATGTACGCCGAGAAGGGCGTGCCGCTCGAGCGCATCCACCACATCGGCTGGGCCGACGTCGAGGGCAAGCTCCCCTTCCGCGAGAACAAAGTGCTTCAGGCCAAGCTGCTGAAGCTCATGAAGAAGTACCCCGTGATGGCGCACAACGCTGCCTTCGAGGACTCCTGGTTCACGCTGCACCTCGACGGTTACGCCGAGGCACGCCGTGCTGGCAAGATCGTCCTCGTTGACTCGCGCGACATCTGCCGCCAGCTCGACCCCGAGGTGAAGACCCTGCCTCGCGAGAGTTCGCCGGCATCACTCGAGAACTGGGCGCGCCGCCGCGGCACCCTCGACAAGAGCGAGGCCGAGGTGCACCAGGGCCTCGACGACACTCACCTCATGCTCAAGACCGTCCAGGCCGAGTTCATCGCCCGTAACTGCTTCAAGAGCTAGAAGCGCACGGGGCTAGATAACCTCAATCGTCTCATCCGGAAACTTGGCGATGACCTTCAACTCACCGCCGAGGCCATCAACATAGCGCCGAAGCGTGCCAAGGCGAGCCGAGTCAAGCTTGCCATTCTCAATGCTCGAAACCCTCTTCTGGCTCACGCCCATGCGCTCGGCAAGCTGAACCTGGGTTACGTTGGCCTTCTTACGAGCCTGGGACAGCTCATAGGCCTTTACTTGCTCAAGGGTCCTCTGGTGCGCTATCTCCATAGCTTCCGGTGTTATCTCAGGGTGCCTCGCAAGATACTCATCAACCGTCAGCATTTCTTTCACTCCCCAGCTTTGCGAGATGCTATCCGATATCTACTTCCTACTTTCCCATAATATACCCTATTCATTCTATTCATGGGCAGTGGGAAGATGGTCTCAAAGCAACCTGACATGTTTGGGCAAGCAGCCAACAGAAAGCTGACACCCGAGCTAATTTGGGATGAGTACGCAGCCCGCTACGTCACGTCAGCTACATAGAAACGAACGTCGGGCAAAGCTGCAGCTAAATTAGTCAAGGCCAGTACGCGGCATCATAAAGGCCCACAACGCAGTCATCGATTCTTCACAGGCACCGTCAACAACGGACCAAAGCTACTCCGTGCCAGTGTCGCTCTTGATGTGGTTGCCGATGATCTCTGCCACGTCGAGCATGGAGACGAAGGCACTTTGGTCAACCGAGGAGATGATTTCGCGCAGCTGGCGCATCTCGAACTTGGTGATGACGCAGTAGAGGACCTTCTTCTTGCCGCTCACCATGCCCTCGCCGTCCATGATGGTGACGGTACGGCCCATCTCGGCGTAGATGCGGTCACAAATCTCCTTGGCGTCGTCGGTGATGATGAGAGCCGCCTTGGCCTGGTCCATTGCCGACTCAACCATGTCGAGCACCTTTGAAGTGATGAAGTACGTGAGCAGCGAGTACATGGCACGGTCCAGGCCAAAGAGCAGGCCCGCCGCGCCGTAGATGACGACGTTCATGCCCAGCACCATCTCGCCCACCGCCAGGTCAGTGCGGCGGCTAAGCAGGATGGCCACGGCCTCCGTGCCGTCCAGGCAGCCGCCCTCGCGAATGACGATGCCCACGCCAAGGCCCAGCAGCACGCCGCCGAAGCACACGGCCAAAAGCGGGTCACCCGTGGCGTGTGGCCAAGGGCTGAACACCTCGACGCAGGCGGAGAAAACCGCCATGGAGAACGCCGCTCGCACAGTAAAGCCGCGGCCGAGCTTGAGTCCGCCCAAGATGACGAAGGGCACGTTGAGCGCAACCGTAAGGATAGAAAGCGGCAGGCTCGTGAGCTGGGCAATCATGATGCTGACGCCGATGACGCCGCCGTCAAGGATGGTGTTGGGCACAAGGAACTCCTCCACCGCAAAGGCCGCGATGGCAGCGCCAAGGGCAAGCAGGAAGAAGTTAAACACGGGATTGGTCGAGCGACTCGTCACGGGGCAATCACCTTTCCGGGCGGGTTTTGTCTTTCACCTAGCCTACCCAAAGCCCGATGGCCGCGCCCGGCCGCTATAACTCCCCACCGAATAGACAAGCCTGGTCTTTCCTGCGAGGCCAGACTTAACCGGGAAGCAAATTGCACGCTTCGAGCTTGAAAGCCCAAAAGAAGCGGGCCCAACGAGGTCAAAAGACTCGTCAGGCCCGCAAGCTTCATGTCTGCCAAACAACTGAAGCCGGCACGCAGATAAAAGGAACGAACTTACTTCTCGAGCTCCTCGGGGTTAGCGCTCACGAGGATCTTCACGTGCTTTTTCTTCTCGGGGCCAGTGAGGGTCTCAAAGCCCTCGCTCACGATGTCGTCCAGCGCGACCTTCTTCGTGATGAAGCCGTCGGCCGGGATCTTGCCCTCGCTCATGAGGCGGATGACGTCGTCAAAGTTGTCGCCGCAGTAGCAGATGGAGCCCACGACCTTTTTCTCAGGGATGCAAACATCGTTGAGGTCGAGCGTAACGGGCTTTTCCCAAATCGAGGTAATGACAACCGTGCCGCCAGAGTGGACGCCGCCCAGCAGCTGGTGCACGCAGGCCTCGGCGCCCGTGCACTCAAAGGCGATGTCGGCACCATAGCCATCGGTAGCGGCCTTGATGGCCTCGGACACGTCGCCATCAGACGGGTCGATGAGGACGTCGGCGCCGGAGTTCTTGGCATACTCCTGACGGACCGACTTGCGCTGGACCACGATGATCTTGGAAGCGCCCATGGCCTTCAGGCTCGCGATGGTGGCAAGGCCGATGGTACCGGCACCAGCCACGACGGCCGTCATGCCCGGCTTGAAGCTGCCGGCCTCGAGCGAGTGATAGCCAACGGCGATGGGCTCAACCAGAGCGGCCTTGTCATAGGGAAGGTTGTCGGGAATCTTGTGGACGAACTTGTGACGGAAGGTCGTGTACTCAGCAAAGCCGCCGCCCTTGCCCGCCAGGCCATGGAAGCCGAGGTTGGCGCAGAGGTTGGTCTTGCCGGCCTTGCACGCGGGGCACGTGTCGTCGCAGACGGTGGGCTCGACAACAACGCGGTCGCCGGGCTTGACGTTGGTGACGCCGGGACCGACCTCAACAACCTCACCAGAGAACTCGTGGCCCATGATGACCGGCGCAACCTCGCCGGTAACGGGGTGAGGCGTGCCAACCGGAATAAAAATAGGACCCGCAAGATATTCGTGCAGGTCAGAGCCACAAATTCCACACCAGTGGAGCTTTACCTTGACGTCGTACTCGTCGTCGATCTGACACTCCGGAACGTCCTCGACGCGGATATCCCCCGCCTTGTACCAAAGTGCTGCCTTCATTGTTGCCCCTCTCCACGGAGTTATGCGGCAAGTCCCCACTTGCCATCTTCGCGGCACGTAATTACGCACCGACGAAATTATCCGCCGTAGAAGTGGAGAAATTGAGGAACTAGTGGATAGATTAGGGAGCCGGACAAGCAGCAACAGGGGCTCATCGAGCGGCAAACGACCAGCCGTGCAGGTGATAACCCTCGCGTCGAGGGGATGTACGGGCCCAATGGGATATACGCGGACCCGATAGGGCGCGCACTCGATGGGGCACACGGACTCAACAGGGTCACAGGTCCAACAGGGCGATCGCAAACTCCCTAGTTATCGCCCGAAGTGGTTGCGGGCGGCTCGATTAGGCCCGCCCAGGCTTCCTGGACCTGAGCAGCCTTGCCCTTGCGCAGGAGGAAGAAGGAAAGCCCCACCACAAAGGCAAAGAAGATGACGCCGCCCACGGGGTTGCCGCCACCGACCGACGACGAGGCTGCAGCCTTCTCGGCGAAGTCGGCGGAAGTCGTGGCCGCAAAGAGAGACGCGTCCCAGA
>CAVHWW010000049.1:0-6143 GCA_963639715.1 Acutalibacteraceae bacterium | reverse complement strand
GCGGAGTGGGTCATGCCGGAGCAGCCGATGGTCTCGACCAGGGCCTCCTCGATGATGCCCTCCTTGACGTTCAGCGTGAGCTTGCAGGCACCCTGCTGCGGGGCGCACCAACCCACACCGTGCGTGAGGCCGGAGATGTCAGAAATCTCCTTGGCCTGAACCCACTTGCCCTCCTCGGGGATGGGCGCGGGGCCGTGGTATGCACCCTTGGCAACGGGGCACATGTTCTCCACTTCCTGTGAATACTGCATGCCTCTCCTTTCTTTTGCACGTACCGGGCCGCTCCCCAGCGACTCCGGCGCATGTGCCACGACGCTTTCCCCGGCGCCGCGGCGTCCCTTGTGACGCGCCTAGGTTCAGACGCGAGTTTCACAGACGATTGCATCATAGCGAAAATGCGACGCCCGCGCAGCCGCGCAAGCGTCGCATTTGTAACGTTTTCGCAGATAGACGCCCAGTTGTACAGAGCCGGGCGGTCAACTTTTCTTAACCAGTTGAGCACAATTCGAAGGCTCGCGGGCCCGATGTAGGGCCGCCCTGACACCGCAGAGGCGCTACTGCGTCATGGCGTCGATGACAGCTTGGGCCACGCGAAGGCCGTCAGTGGCCGCACTCATGATGCCGCCGGCGTAGCCCGCGCCCTCGCCCGCCGGATAGAGGCCGCTGACGTTGACGCTCTGCAGGTCGGCGCCGCGCGTGACGCGCACCGGCGAGCTCGAACGGCTCTCCACACCAGTGAGCACCGCGTCGGCTGCATCAAAACCGCGCAGGTGACGGGCCATGTCGGGGATGGCGGCGCGCAGGGTCTCGCTCACGTGGGGAGGTAGGCATCCGTCGACCTTGCCCCAGGCGACGCCGCGCGGATAGGTAGGCGCCACACACCCCCGCCCGCTCGAGGGCTGGTCGCGCAAGAAGTCGCCCACGAGCTGGGCCGGCGCCACGTAGCCGCCGCCACCGAGCTCAAAGGCAGCACGCTCGCAGCTACGCTGCAGCTCGACGCCCGCCAGCGGGTCGGCGCCGGGAAGGTCGTCGGGCAAGACGTTAGCGAGAAGCCCGGAGTTCGCGTTGGTGCCGGCGCGCGCGGCCAGGCTCATGCCGTTCGTGACCACACCGCCCTCCTCGCTTGCGGCGGCCACCACGTAACCGCCGGGGCACATGCAGAAGGAGTAGGCGCTGCGGCCGTTCGGCAGGTGGCTCACGAGCTTGTAGGGAGCGGCGCCCAGGGCCGGGTGAGCGGCGTAAGGACCATACTGCGCCTGGTCGATATTGGTCTGAAGGTGCTCGATACGCACGCCCATGGCAAAGGTCTTGCGCTCGAGCGTGACGCCCAGCTCGTGCAGAAGCTCGAAGACGTCACGGGCAGAGTGTCCGCAGGCGAGCACAAGACGGTCGGTGGCCACATGCTCCTCCACGAGAAGTCCGCTCTCGTCACGGCGCTCGAGGGTCACGGCACGCACGCGAGGCGAGCCCACGCCGTCCTCGAGTTCGATGCCCACAAGACGGCAGCGGCAGCGCACCTCGCCACCCAGCTCACGGATGCGCGCACAAATACGCTCCACCACGCCAGGCAGGACGTCGGAGCCGATGTGGGGCTTGGCGTCCCACGCGATCTGCGGGGCGGCGCCAGCCTCCACGAAGGTCTCGAGCACCAGGCGGTGCAGGGGGCTCTTGGTGCCCGTTGTGAGCTTACCGTCGGAGAAGGTGCCCGCACCGCCGGCGCCGAACTGGATGTTGCTCTCGCAATCGAGCTCGCCGGTCTCGTTGAAGTGGCGGACCGCCTGCTCTCGGCGGGTCGCGTCATCGCCTCGCTCCACAAGTAGGGGCTCCAGGCCCGCACTCGCAAGCGACAGGGCGCAGAACAGGCCGGCGCAGCCAGCACCGACCACCACGGGACGCTTCTCGCAGACAGATTCCACGCGCGCCGGCAGCAAAGGCGAGGCGCCCGTCACTACGCTGACGTTGCGGTCGTCCCTGCGGCGCTTGAGACGAGCCATGAGGGAGCGCTCGGCAGACGCGCCACCACGCAGGCTCACGCGAGCCGTAACGGTAAGGTGGACGTTGTCCTTCTTGCGCGCGTCGATGGAACGGCGGCGCAGCTCCACGCCCGTCACATCGTCGGGCGCGGCATGCAGGCGCTTGAGCACCGCCGCGCGCACGGCACGGCGCTCGGACTCCTCGGTTCCGTCAAGCTTGGCAAGCGAGATCTTGAGTCCGCTGACCTCTAGCATGGGCTTCCCTTCTTGGTGGGGTGGCTGGTGGGAGAAGCAGGCGCCTTCGTGGAGGGCTCGGCTGCGGCCGCATCGGCGCCACAGGCAGCAACGGACCGCGAGGTGCGCTCGCACGAGGCGCAATCCGAGCTAAGGGCGCGCTTGTTTACGTTGCCCCCTGAGGCCGACTCGCCTTCGGAGGTGTCCTCATCATGAGCAGAGGCAGCCGCCTTCTCAGGCTTCTCAGCCGCGGCGAGCTTGGACTTCTCGGCCTCAAGGGCCAAACGGCGCTCGCGGGCTTCAAGCGCAAGGCACGCCGCAGAAGCACCGGCACGCAAGCCGGAATCCCAAGCCCACGCAAGGTTGAAGCCACCGCAGGCGCCGTCCACGTCGAGCGCCTCGCCGCAGGCAAAGAGCGCAGGGGCGCCCGAGACAGCAAGGCTCGCCGGCTCAACCGAAGCAGTATCGATACCGCCGCGCGTCACCTGGGCGCGGGCCTCGTCGGCCTTGCCCGTGACGCGCAGGGGCAGCCCCTTCACGAGAGGCGCCACGCGCCAGGCGAGCCCGCCGAAGTTGACGCCACCTGCAAGCTTGATGAGCTCGGCGGCGATCGTCGGGTCAAGGATGCCGTCGAGGGCATGGGCGTCGCCAGGACGAGCCGCCACGAGCTTATCGACCTCCCAGGCATCCACCTCGGGAGCAAGGTCGAGCTCGAGCATGTCACCGGGACGGGCATGGCGCGAGAGGTCGAACGAGACGATGCCGCTGATGCCGTAAGGGCGGAAGAGCGCCTCGCCGGCCTCGCGCGCGACCACGCGTCCGCCTCGCGTGAGGCTCGCCATGCAGTGGGCTCGACGGCCGTCGAGCGCCTCGAGCATGCCGGGTACCGGGCCTTGGGCAGACAGGGCGCAAAGCACCGGCTCGTCAGTGATCAGAGAAAGCCCGAGCTCGCCTGCCAAGGCGTGTGCCGAGCCGCCTCCCGCAAACACAAGGGCGTCCGCCTCAAGCGAGGCGGTCTCGCCGCTCCAGGCCTCAGTGAAGGAGACGTGCCAGGAAGCGGGGGCATCCGCGCCGGCCGCGTCGCGGGAGGGAGCAGCCACACCAACTGCACCGCAGGCGCGGGCACCCATGCCAGCCACACCGCAAGCGGAAGCATCTGTGCCGGTCGCGTTGCAAACGGCCGCATCTCTGGTGGCCTGCACGTCTGCAGCCATCCCTGCAGCCGAGTCGGCTTCAGAGGAGGGGTCATCCTTAGCTGCGAAAACGTCAGGCTCGTCCACGCCGTCCGACGCCGCGACGATACAAGTGGTCACCCCATCGCGCACCTGTGCCTCAGCACGCTCGGCACCCACGACCTCGCGAGCACAGGCAAAGGTCACGCCGGCACGCTCAGCGCGGGCGAGCAGCACGTTGCGCACGCTTGCCGCCTGGCGGCTGCGCGGGTAGAGCCTGCCGTCCTCCTCGGCCCAGGCCAAACCGCACTCGGAGAAGAAACCAAGGATGCGGCCAAGCGCGTCTTCGCTCTCCCCCATCACAGCCGAGACGAATTCCGGGCAGTTGTAGTGCTCGGCCGAAAGGTCGGTGTTAGCAAAGTTGCAGCGTCCGTTGCCCGTAGCCAAGATCGTGCGCCCGCACTCGAGGTCGCGCTCGAGCACAACCACGGCAGCACCTGCCTCGGCAGCCGCAATGGCGCAGGCAAGGCCAGCCGCACCTGCGCCAAGCACACAGACCTCGGCGTGCTCGGGCAGCACGGTCGCGGCTGCCTGCTCAAGCAGCCGCTCTCGCTCACGGGCGCGAGCAGAGCCCGCGCCCACCTTCTTCTTGCGCTTCTCCGCCACGCTAGCGAACCTCGCGAGGCGTCATGTCAACGGCGTCTGCGGGGGCGTCCTGCTGCTGGGCGGCCTTCTTGGCCTTGTAGGCGGCAGCCGCGGCGGCGGCACGCTCGGCCATGGTGGGCTCGCGCGGGGCCGGGGCCTGCTCGTCCACCTCAAGCTCGGGCAGGTCGAGGGCGAGCGCCACGGCATCGGGCAGCAGCCCCTCGGGGAGCTCGTCTTCGAAGGTGCCGTTGTCGCAGGCGGCGGCGATGGCGGGGTTGATGGGCAGGGTGCCGAGCACCGGCAGGCCATAGCCGGCGGCCACCTCGGCAAGCTTGCTCTCGCCAAAGATGTTGATGCGCTCGCCGCAGCACGGGCAGGTGGCGTAGCTCATGTTCTCCACCAGGCCGAGCACGGGAATCTCCATCTCGGCGGCCATGTTCACGGCCTTGCCCACGATCATGGAGACGAGGTCCTGCGGGCTCGTGACGATGACGATGCCCTCGATGGGCAGGCTCTGGAACACGGTGAGGGCTACGTCGCCCGTTCCGGGAGGCATGTCGACCAGCATGTAGTCGATCTCGCCCCAGGCGGTGTCGCCCCAGAACTGGCGGATGGCGCCGCCCAGCACCGGGCCGCGCCACAAGACGGGCTGCGACTCGTCGGCAAGCACGAGGTTCGCGCTCATGACCTTCACGCCGTGCTTGGAGACGCAAGGGATGAGGTGGTTGTCCTCGGCCGTGGCGTGTTCGTTGGCCATGCCGAACATGCGCGGGATGGAGGGGCCGGTGATGTCGGCATCGAGAATGCCGACGCGCTGGCCTGCGCGCGTGAGCTCACGGGCGAGGATGCCGGTCACGAGCGACTTGCCCACGCCGCCCTTGCCCGAGACGACACCGATAAGGTGATGCACGCGGGAGAGGTCTCCCAGCTCAAACTGGGCGATTCCGCCTTGCTCTGCCATGTCTCTCTCCATTTCCCAGGCGCCACACGACGCCCGATACGTCTTCATGAGGGCAGGCCCGTCCCAAGCAGGCCACGCCAACTTGCTAATTCTACCTAGCCCTTGAGGTTCAGCTTGTCCACGATCGCCGGCAGCGCGGCACCCAGCTCGCTCATGCGGCCGCTCCAGACGGCGCGGCTGGGCCTTGCGTGACCCACGTAGGCCGTGGGCATGCCGATGTCGGGGCGCGGGAAGTCGCGCCTGGAATCGTTGCCCACCATCAGGCACTCGTTAGGAGCCAAGCCCAGCGCCGAAACGAACTCCTCGTAGTAGCGAGATGACGGCTTGAGGCGCGTCGAGTTCTCGAGGTGGCTGATGCGGGCGAAGGGCGCGTCAGCAAAGCCGCCCCAGGACATGCGCACGCGGTTGCACTGCTCAGTGAGACAGGGATTGGTGGCGAGCGCCACAGTAAGGCCGAGGTCGCAGGCAGCCTCGATGGCCGCCACGCCGCCCGGCATGGGACGCGCCTGAACAATGCCGTCCTTGTGCTTGGGAAGCACGTCAGTCTCGTAGCAGGTGATGGCATCGAGAATGGCGTCGTCATGCAGCGGCACGCCACAGACGCGCTCCACCTCGCGGGCGAACAGCTCGCCGTTGGTGAGCCCGTCCGTGCGAGACTTGCTGTCTATCGCCAGATACCCGCGAGCGCAGGCATGGACGACGCGAGTCGTGGGCTTGTCGCAGATATAGGCGAGCATGCGCGAGACATCGGCCGTATAACGCGCCATAAAGGCGGTGAGGTTGATATCAAGCAGGGTGTCGTCCATGTCGAACAGGACGGCCTTGATCATGGAGAACTCCTTCGAACGCGTGAGTCTTCATTCTACCCAGTCAAGGTTTCCAGAAACGACGAGCCCCGCGCTGCGGCTCGATTCGCCGTCAAGAGCGGCGGCGCCTCGTCCACCGCCGCGGGCGCCGTCACCTCGTTACCGGCGACGTCCCCGCTTAACGTCGCAGCCGCCGCCCCGCCGCCGCTCGTCGTTTCGGCCAGCCGCTGCCGCCTCTCATCCAGCAACCAGTTGTCCCGCAGGGATACAAATCACGCAACTGCAACCGCATGAGAGGACCGCGTTGTGGCATACGGTTGCAAACCCCGCAAACGCAACCGCATGAGGGGGT
>CAVHWW010000048.1:0-3506 GCA_963639715.1 Acutalibacteraceae bacterium | reverse complement strand
CGGTCGGCGCACATGGTGTAGCCGATGAGGTCGTTGGTGCCGATGGAGAAGAAGTCGGCCTCCTGGGCGAGCTTGTCAGCGATGAGGGAGGCAGCGGGGGTCTCCACCATGATGCCGACCTCGATGTTCTCGTTGAACTTGCGGCCCTCTTCGGTGAGCTCGACCTTGCACTCCTCAACGAGCGCCTTGACGGCACGGACCTCCTCGACGCAGGTCACGAGCGGCACCATGATCTTGATGTCGCCAAAGGCGCTGGCGCGCAGAAGGGCGCGGAGCTGGACCTTGTACTGATCAGGGTTGGCCAGGCAGTAACGCACGGCACGGAAGCCCAGGAAGGGGTTCTCCTCCTTCTCCATGTGAAGGTAAGGAATCTCCTTGTCGCCGCCCACATCGAGCGTACGAATGATGACCGGAGCGCCCTTGAGGGCAGAGGCGACCTTGCGGTAGGCGTTGAACTGGTCCTCCTCGCTCGGCAGCTCGGTGGCGTCCATGAAGAGGAACTCAGAGCGGAACAGGCCGATGGCCTCGGCGTCGTGCTCGAGGGCGTTGGCGACGTCATCAGGAGAACCGATGTTGCAAGCGAGGATCTTCTCGATGCCGTCAGCGGTGACGGTCTTCTGGCCACGGAAGGACTCGAGGGCGGCCTTCTCGGCGGCGAAGGCCTCGGCGGCCTTGGTGTACTCGGCGAGGGTCTCCTCGTCGGGCTCGGCAACAACGACGCCCTTGGTGCCGTCGACGATGGCCTGCATGCCGTTGCGCAGCGCAGAGCAGGAGTTGGCCACGGAGAGAACCGCGGGGATCTCGAGGGCGCGGGCGATGATGGCAGAGTGAGAGGTGCGGCCACCAGTCTCGGTGACGATGCCGGCGACGTGCGGCTTATCGATGGTGGCGGTCATGGACGGCGTGAGGTCGTGCACGACGACAACCGTGTTCTCGGGGAGCACGGAGAGGTCGACGACCTCCTTGCCGAGCAGCTCGGCGAGGATGCCGGTGCGGATGTCGGCGATGTCGGCCGCGCGGAGGCGGAACATCTCGTCATCCATGGAAAGGAACATGTTCTCGAACATGGTCGAGGTGTCGACCAGGGCCTGCTCGGCGCAGGTGCCGCCGTCGATGGCGGCGTTGATCTGGTCGGTCATGCCCGGGTCCTGGGCAAGCATGATGTGACCGCTCATGATCTCGGCCTCGGACTCGCCGAGCGTCTCCTTCATGTGGTCGGCCTGGGCCTGGGTCTTGTCGCAGAAGACGGAAAGAGCGGCAGCGTAGCGCTCCTTCTCAGCTGCGGCGTCGGTGACCTCGTGCGGCTCGAACGACAGATCGGGCTCGACGGCAACCATGCAGTTGCCGATGCCGATGCCGTCAGATGCGTTAACACCCTTGTACATGGATCCCCCCTGGATCTTAGGCGCAGGGCAACAAACCGTGACCCTGCGTAGCTATTTGCCTGAGCGCACTCGCTAGCTTGTGAGGACAGCCCCCTGACCCCATGTGCCAGCACCCCGCGGTGCCGAGGCGAGCCGCTCCAAACCTACCGGCCTTGCCCTCTCGCTAGGCGTACCAAGGACAAAGTCGGCCTGTACATAAAAGGAGGGGTACGGCGCTGCCGCTCCCCTCCTCTGCACGTCTATGGCATGTGCCGAAGCACGAGGCGATTTACTCGCCGATGCCGCTCTTGACGAGCTCGACGGCGGCGGCGAGGGCGTCGGCCTCGTCAGCACCGTCACACTTGATCTCAATCTCGGTGCCGCAGGAAAGGCCGGCAGCCATGAGGGCCATCGGCGACTTGCCGTTGGTCTCCTTGCCGTCAGCGACGACGGTCACGGTGCTGGCGAACTTGCCCATGGCGGAGGCAAAGGTGCCGGCCGGACGCATGTGGAGACCCTGCGGGTTGATGAGCGTAACCTTCTCGGAAACCATGCTGAACTCCTTGTTCTCTGTGGCCCTTGCGGACCGTGGACCCTAAGGTCCTTCCCCAAAACAAGCAGACGTTCGCGCGGGCGAAGCGTCCGCCAAAGTACCTAGCGGCAAGTCTAGCAGACAAGCGGCGCTATGAAGCCAAGATACCCATTAGCTCGCATTACATGCACGCTTCTCGGCCAAATGCGCCAACTAGTCCCCGACTTACTCAGCCTTGCCCTGCTCGGCCTCTTCTGCCTGCTCAGCGGCAACGGGCGCGGGCTTAGCGGCCTCCTCGGCCATGAGCCTGGAGAGGCTGTCGTAGAACTTATCGATGGTGGAGCGCTGCGCGAGGCCCTTGCTGGCGGCCGTGGCCGAACCACAGGCGCTGGCGAAGTTGAGCGCGTCCTGATAGGAGAAGCCGCGGTCGAGGCTCGCGAGGAAGCCGGCGACCATGGAGTCGCCCGAACCGGTGGCGTTAACCAGGCGGCAGGGCGGGCACTTGGTGGTGTACTCAGAGCCGTCCTCGGCAACCAGGGCAGAACCCTCGCCGCCACAGGAGACCACGACGTTCTTGGCGCCGCGCTCGTGCAGAATGCGGGCGTAGGGCAGGCACTCCTCCGGGGTCTCGGGCGAGACGTCGAAGAGCTTGCCGAGCTCGTGGTGGTTGGGCTTGATCATGAAGGGCTCGGAGGCGAGCGACTCGAGCAGCAGGGTGCCCGGGGCGTCGACCACGAAGCGGATGCCGCGGCCGGCGAGGCGCGTCATGATGATCTGGTACATGTCATCGGGCAGGCACTTGGGAATGGAGCCCGTGAGGACCAGGGTGTCGCCGGCCTTGATGCGGTCGAGGCGGGCAAACATCTCGTCGACCTTGTCGTTCGGGATCTTGGGGCCCATGCCGTTGATGATGGTCATCACGATGCCGTTGAGCTTGACGTTGATGCGCGTAAAGCCCTTGTCGAGACGGACGAAGTTGCAGGTCACGCCTGCGCTCTGGAGGGTCTCCAGAATGTAGTCGCCCGTGAAGCCGCCAATGATGCCCAGACAGATGGTGTCAACGTTAAGCTCGTTCAGGATGCTTGAAACGTTGATGCCATTGCCGCCGCAACGGACTTCCTCGCTCGTAGAGCGGTTGGTGAAGCCCATGTCGAGCGTGGTGGGGTGCATCACGTAGTCGACGGCGGGATTGAAGGTAACGGTGTAAATCAAGGAGACGCTCCTTCCACGAAATTTCGCAGACACCAGTATGACACAGAGCCTTCAAGCAATTGGCAGGTTTAGCGGCTGTTTTTCGAAAAAAGTTGACCGCAAAACGCTGTCCATTCGGCCTCTTTTGCATCCCTTGAAAGACCTGCGAGATGACAGAAGTCCAGCAAGCGGACAAGGTGAACGTTACCCAACCAGCCCATTCCTCGAACTCATGAAATGTAAAGCGAAAGGCCCGCTGAAGCGAAGGCCTTACAAGCTCCCGCCACGCTAGCGAGTGCCGACAGGATGCAAAAGGCCCCCGCCGAAGCGAGGGCCTTACAAGCAATGGTGGATCGTCAGGGACTCGAACCCTGGACCTTGGGATTAAGAGTCCCCTGCTCTACCAGCTGAGCTAACGA
>CAVHWW010000047.1:0-48199 GCA_963639715.1 Acutalibacteraceae bacterium | reverse complement strand
ACCTCGACCTGCGCCGTTACGGCTCCTGCAAGCACGCGGGCTACGGCATGGGCTTCGAGCGCCTCGTGATGTACCTCACGGGCGTGGGCAACATTCGCGACGTCATCCCCCACCCTCGCACTGTGGGCAACGCCGAGTTCTAAGCCCCGTTGCTGCATTGAATTTGAGGCCTGCTGGCATTCTTGCTAGCAGGCCTCTTCTTTTCCCTTCGGCCGAGAGCCCCACCCCTGCGGTCGGGGACAGATTTGCTGCGCAAATCTCCCTTAGCCCCTCCCTTCGGGGTGGGGCACTCGGCCTTTGGCTATCCAGCTGCAGCGTGGGGAGCCTGCAGTCCCCGGGCGCTTGCGGATTCTAGGACCACTAGTTGCGAGGCCCTTGTGCTCGTTCTACATGCGGTAATTTTTGGCAGGCTTGGGCCTGTCAAAAATTAGCTTCGCGGTCTATTTGATTTGCGGCCATTAGCAAGACGCTTGGTTATTTTGCTTCTGGTCTTTTTGCCATTGCTCCTTGGGCTTGTTTGCCAACATGGCACAGCTTTGCGCCCGAATCCCCTTCAAACGCTCCCTCAAACTTACTTGCCCGCGCGGCCTGGGAGGGGCTGCGCGGGCAAGGAAAAGGGGGGATGTTCTGTTTTTGGGTACCCGACGGGGCGCCTAGCGGCCAGTCCTGAAGGGAACTCCCTGCTGCCTACTCGATGGCGGCGAGGGCCTCATCGAGGATTTTGGGGGCCGCTTGGCAGGTGTAGTCATCGGGGTCGATGACGAGGACCTTCTTGGCGCCGGCCTCCTCAAAGGGGGCCTGGGCATGAGCCACTTGCGGGCCAAGCAAGACCATATCGGCATCGGCCAGGTGGTCGATGGCCGCAGCGACAGGCTCGGAGACAATCTCGATGTCGAGCCCGCGAGCCTTTACCTCAGACTCCATCTTTACGACAAGCAGGCTCGAGGTAACGCTTGAGATGCAGCAAACAAGGATCTTCTTCATCGGCGCAGCTCCTCTCAAAGGAAGGGGTGGCCCCCATTCGCAAGCCTTACGAATGGGGGCCGAGGGGGGGGTGAGGGAAGTTACTTCTTCTGGACGTACTTGAGGCAGTCGAGCGTGACGGCGGTGAGGATGATGACGCCGGAGAACACGAACTGCAGGTTGGTGTCGATGCCCAGGATGGTGAGGGCGTAGGTGAGCGTGGTGAAGATCAGGACGCCGACGGCCACGCCGCTGATCTTGCCGATGCCGCCGGTGAAGGAGACGCCGCCGACCACGCAGGCTGCGATGGCGTCCATGTCCCAGCCCTGACCATAAGCGGCGGAGCCGGAGCCGACCATGCGCATGCACTCGAGCCAGTCACCAAAGCCGTAGAGGATACCAGCGAGAACGAAGGCGCCCACGGTCACACCGAAGACGGAGATGCCGGAGACAGCGGCGGCCTCGGGGTTGCCACCCACGGCGTAGAGGTTCTTGCCGAAGGTCGTCTTGTTCCAGATGAACCAAACGATGGCGATGGCAGCAGCGGCCCACAGGACGATCGTCGGGAAGCCGTTGACCTTGGGAATGAAGATGTTCGGGATGGAGGACTCAATGGCACCGAAGGAGACGCCCTTGGTGGCGTAGGTCACCAGACCGAAGATGACGAGCATGTTGGCCATCGTGGAGATGAACGGGTGCATCTTAAAGCGGGCCATGAAGAAGCCGGCGATGGTCGTGAACAGGGTGCAGAGGCAGACGCAGACCACAAGGGCCAGGATGGCGCGGGCGGCCACGGGCATGCCGGTGAAGTCAAAGATGACGCCGAAGACCGAGCCGGTGTTAACGCCCTGGTGCATGATGATCGTGGCGGCCGTCATGCCCATGCCGACCATACGGCCGATGGACAGGTCGGTACCGGTGAGCAGGATCAGGCCGGCAACGCCGAGGGCGTAGAACATGCGCGGGCTTGCCTGCTGCAGGATGTTCAGGACGTTCTGGTAGGTGAGCAGCTGCGTGTTCTTGACGATGGGCGCGGCGGCGCACAGGGCGATGAACACGAGCAAAATCACGATGTAGAGGCCGTTCTTAAGCAGGAAGTCGCGGGTGTTGAAGGTGTAGAGGTAGTTCTCGCGCTTCTGGGCCTGCTTCTCGGCAAAGGTGAACTTGCCCATGCGAAGCATGTCGATGAGGTGATAGCGGTAGGAGAAGGCCTCGTGCTGACGGTCCTTGATGACCTGGAGCTGGTTCTGGTAGGTGATCTTGGCGTCGAACTGCTTGTTCTTGTAGATATAGTTCTCTTCCTTGATCTCCCTCTGGTCCTGCATGAAGGAGACGGTCTTCTTGTGGCTCTCCTCGAGCTGCTTCAGGGCCTTCTCGTAGTCGATCTTGGCCTGGGTCTTGGCAACCTCGCAGCTCTCCTTCACCGGGTTGAGGTAATCGGTGTCGAAGTGCTCCTTGAGGTAGGCCTCGGCCTGGCCAACGAGCTTGTCGACCTCGGCCTTGTTGGCAGCCTCGACCTTCTTGGCCTTCTCCATCTCGGCCTTGTAGCCGGCAACGGCCTGCTCGCGCTCGGTCTTGGTGAGCACGTGGTCGTTCTTGGCGATGTCGATGCTGCTCTGCAGCTCAACGACGCGACTCGTGCCCTCGGCACGCAGCTCGTCAATCTGGTGCTGGATATTGCTTACGTACTCGTCGATCGGCTGGATGAGCTTTGTCTCTTCCTCGATCGAGAGGATCTTTCCGCTGGATGCGGCCATATGATCAGACTCCCTCCGGTTACAGGTACATGGCGCTCAGGCGCAGCAGCTCTTCCTGGTTGGTCTCGGACGTTTTGACGATGCCGGAAAGCCTTCCGTTGGACATCACGCCGATGCGGTTGGTGATGCCAAGAATCTCGGGCATCTCGGACGAGACCACGATGATGGTCTTGCCCTGCTTGGCCATCTTGATGATGAGCTCGTAAATCTCGTACTTGGCACCGACGTCGATGCCGCGGGTAGGCTCGTCCATCATGAAGACCTGCGGCCCACGCTCGAGCCACTTGCCAAAGATGACCTTCTGCTGGTTGCCGCCGGACAGCGACGAGATCAGGTCATCGGGACCCATGCACTTGGTCTTCATGGTCTTGATCTCGTTGTTGGTGGCGCGGACCATCTTTTCGTTGGAGAGCGTGAGACCATTGCTGCTCTTGTACTGGTTGAGGTTTGCAATGGTGGTATTGAACGTCAGGTCGCCCTTGAGGAACAGGCCGTTGGCCTTGCGCTCCTCGGTGATGAGGGCAAATCCGTGGTCCATGGCCTCGCGCGTGGAGGTGAAGTTCATGAGGCGGTCGCGGAAGTAGACGCGGCCGGCCGCACGTGTGCGGATGCCAAAAATAGTCTCGAGCAGCTCGGTTCTGCCAGCGCCCACCAGTCCGTAGAGGCCGAAGATCTCACCCTTGTTGACCTCGAAGGTGATGTCCTTGAGGTGGGGCTCGTACTTGGTAGAAAGGTGCTGGATGGAAAGGATGGGCTCGCCCGGCTCGTTATCAACCGGCGGGAAACGGTTGTCGAGCGAGCGGCCGACCATGGCCGAGATGAGCTCGTTCATGTTCGTATCTTTGGTGCCCTTGCTCATGACGAGGTTACCGTCACGGAGCACCGAGACATCGTCGCAAATCTCGAAGATCTCATCCATCTTGTGCGAGATGTAGATGAGCGCGATGCCCTGGCTCTTAAGCACGCGCATCATCTGGAAGAGCTTCTCAACTTCCTGCGCCATAAGCGAGGAGGTCGGCTCGTCGAGCACGATGACCTTCGCGTTGTACGAGATGGCCTTGGCAATCTCGCACATCTGGCGCTGGGAGACGCTCATGTTCTTCATCGGCTGGGTAAGGTTCACCGTCATGCCGAGGCGTCGGAACAGATCCGACGCTTCCTTCTTCATGCGGGCCTCGTCCACGATGCCGGCGGCGTTCTTGGGATAGCGACCCAGGAACAGGTTGTCGATAACGTTGCGCTCCAGGCACTGGTTGAGCTCCTGGTGCACCATGGCGACGCCGTTTTCGAGGGCGTCCTTGGGGCCAGAGAAGTTCACTTCCCTGCCCTCGAGGAAGATGCTTCCCTCGTCCTTCTGATAGGTGCCAAACAGGCACTTCATCATGGTGGACTTGCCTGCACCGTTCTCGCCCATAAGGCCCATTACGGTGCCGGGGCGCACGTTGAGGTTGATGTGGTCGAGAACCCTGTTGCGGCCAAACGACTTGCACATGCCCTGAATTGAAAGGATGTATTCGCCCTGCGCATCCGCCATATGATCACCCCTCTTTACCCCTCGAAATTGATAACGTACTCATTTTCGAACTTTTGAAAGGCCGGGGAGAGCTTGCCCTCCCCGGCCCCGTTTCACCCGATAAGGCGGGTGTTCCTGTGTTACTTAGGCCAGCAGCGAGGTGTAGGAAGAGCCGTTGTCGGTCTTCACCATGTTGATGGCGAACGCGTCGTACTCGCCCGGGTTGCCGAGACGGTTGGTGATGTTGGACTCCGTCTGGCCGTCGCCGCCGATGTAGTCGACCTCGAGGTTGAGAAGCTTGTCGTACTTCTGGAGGAGCGGCTGGTAGGTGGCGGACAGGAAGTTGTCGGCCGCGTTGTAGATGTCGAGCCAGACCTTCTTGGAGGGCGACTTAGACTCGTCGACCTGGGACTGGGCGGTCTCGTAGAGGGCCGTAGCGTCGGCGAACTTGTCGGCGTTCTCGGCGGTGACGGCGAGGTTCATCGCGTAGTAGGAGCGGTCCTCCTCGCTGTACTTGTAGTCGTCCTCGGCAAGGACGTTGCCGGCGTCGTCAGCGGTGGCAATGCCGGTGTTGATGTCGACACCGTCAAGGGCGTTGCGGAGCAGACGCAGGGTGAGGTAGGCCTGGACGGCCGGGTTCTGCGAAATGGTTCCGCCGTAGCCCTCGGAGATGGCGGCAACGGCGTCGCTGTTGGCGTCATAGCCGAAGGTCGGGACCTTGTTGTCCTTGGACCAGGCGTTGAACATGGCCATGCCCATGCCGTCGTTGTTGGAGACGATGACGTCGATCTGGTCGCCGAAGGAGGAAGCCCAGGAGCTCAGGGCGTTACCGGCGGTGGCGGCGTCCCAGGTGGCGCCGGCGGAGTTCTTCATCTCCTGCGAAGCGAGCTCGCGGACGACGTAGGTCTTGCCGTTGACCTCGAGCGTGCCGTCCTGGACGACGGTGGCGGAGCCGTCAGTGTTGGTGCCGGCGGCCTCAGAGACGATGGCGCCGTCCTTCTCCACGGCCGTGCCGAGGGCCTTGCGGCAACCACGGGTACGGGCGATGGAGTCGTTGTGTCCCACGTCACCGATGGCGAGGACGTAGCCGATGACGCCGTCGCCGTTGCGGTCGATGGTGTCGATGTGCTCCTTGATGTAGTCGACGACCATCTGGCCCTCGAGCTCGCCACCCTGGTTGGCGTCGAAGCCGACGTAGTAGGTGTCCTTGTTCCAGTTGAGCGTCGTCATGTCGAGCTCACCGGTGGAGCTGTTGGACGGCTGGCGGTTGAAGAAGACGACCGGCTTGTCGGCGTTGGCAGACGAGCTGGAGCCGCTGTCAGAAGAGCCGGAATCGCTGCTGCCACCGCAGCCCACGAGAGAACCCGCGGCGACGGAGCTCAGGCCAAGACCTGCAACCTGGAGGAACTTACGACGAGACATTGCCATAACGAAACTCCCTTTCCCTTTTCAGCGCGCCTTCCCCGCGCCCTTTTACAAGCTGCGGGATTCATCCCGCAAAAAGCAGCTGGAGCTCGATTGCTGTCCGAAGTTGACCACTCCAGGGCTGCCTTTTTTCGTTGAGTACGTTAACATCAGCGCCCGGAAACGGATTCGAAATCGCGTCGAGGAATGGCGAACGGTTGTGATTTCGTTGCGGACGGTAGTTTTTAGGGGTCAGGCGCAACGGGGCTCAGAAAAGAAAGGACCCCACTCGCCAATTCAGCGAGTGGGGTCCTTATCTGCCAATAAAGCGCAGGTAGATATATGTATTAGGGTTAGGTTATCCCTATTTTTCTGCCCAGCTCCGCATAGAAGTGGGGCCCTTGCCTGGGCATTCGAATTGGATCGGACGTGCCGCAAATCAGTGACGCCAGACGCCTGCAAACGGCCGTCTTAGGCCTCCCCTAGCCCAGAGAAACCTGATCGATACGCGCAAGCTCCTCGTCAGTGAAGCTGCAATTCTCGAGCGCCTTGAGGTTGTCGAGAATCTGCTGCGGACGACTGGCGCCGATGAGGACGCTCGTGATCTGGGGGTCGCGCAGCTGCCAGGCAAGCGCCATCTCGGCAAGCGTCTGGCCGCGCTCGGCCGCGAGGTCATTCAGCGCCACAATCTTTTTGTGCGTCTCGGGCGTCAGCGCGGCTTCCTTGAGGTAGCGCGGGTCGTGGGCCATGCGCGAATCGGCCGGTACGCCATCGAGGTAGCGGTTGGTGAGCAGGCCCTGGGCCAGCGGCGAGAAGGTGATGATGCCGCGCCCCAGCTCGGCCGTCGCCGCCTTGGAGCCATCATCGACGATGCCGCGATCGAAGATGTTGTAGCGGTACTGGTTGAGCACGTAGGGCACGTGGCGTTCGTCCAAGATCTTGGTCGCGGCCCTCAGCGTGGGCTCGTCATAACGCGAGAGACCCACGTAGAGTGCCTTGCCCTGCTCCACCGCGCTGGCCAGCGCACCCATCGTCTCCTCAAGAGGCGTCTCGGGGTCCATGCGGTGGTGGTAGAAGATGTCCACGTAGTCGAGCCCCATGCGCTCAAGGCTCTGGTCGAGCGAGGCCAGCAAGTACTTGCGGCTGCCATGGTCGCCGTAGGGACCGGGCCACATGTCATAGCCCGCCTTGGTGGAGATGAGCAGCTCGTCACGGTAGGGGCGCAGGTGGTCGCGCAGAAGCTTTCCCATGTTGCGCTCGGCCTCGCCGTAGTGTGGGCCATAGTTGTTGGCCAGGTCAAAATGCGTGATGCCGTGGTCAAAGGCCGTAAGGGCGATGCTGGCCATCTGGTCATAGGGCGTGACGTTGCCAAAGTTGTGCCACATGCCCAGGCTCACGGCAGGCAGCTTGAGGCCCGAGACGCCGCAGCGTCGGTAGTCCATGGTGTTGTAGCGAGCTTCATCGGCCACATAGGTCTTGCGAAAATCCGGCATGCTCTCCCCCGTATCCGGCCGCTTTGGCTGAAGGGACGCGAGCGAGCGACCGGCGCGGGCGACCCTAAACTAGCGCCGGGCCTGCGCCACGCTGCTTCGCTCGACGAGCTTGCCCGGAATGCGGATTGCCGCCGTGGAGGCGGGACTCCCGTCAGCGGGAATGGCGTACTCAAAGGCCGTGCGCCCACGCTTTTGGTTATCGAACCGCACGGTGGTAAGGGTGTTCTCCGGCACGTAGTCGCACAAGGAGTCATCGATGCCCACGATGCTCACGTCTTGCGGCACGCGCAGGCCATGCTCACGCAAGGCGTACATGGCGCCGTTGGCCATCTGGTCATTTGCAGCGTAGATGGCCGTAAAGTCGTGGTCTTGCTCAATGAGCTTGCAAGCAATCTCATAGCCGCTGCGAGCCGACCAGTCGCCAAGAATCGGCTCGACAGGTTCAATGCCGGCCTCCTTGAGCGAGTCAGACCAGCCGGCTTGTCTGAAGTTCTCGTCGATGGAGAAGCTCGGACCGCCGATATAGCGAATCTCGCGGTGGCCATGCTCGAAGAAGTGGCGCATCACCATGAGTGAGGCGCCGTACTGGTCAGAATCGACCGTAGTGCAGCGTGGGTGGGCGTACATCGCCATGATCACGCAAGGCAGGCCGGCAAGCGGGGTGAACTCCTCAAAGTCGGGCGCGAGGCGGCTCATGCCCAAGATCACGCCATCAACCGGCAGGGCCGACATGGAGCGAACGGCCTCGCCCAGTGACCATTTGTCATCCTTGCTCACCTCGAGCAGCGTCACGGCATAGTCGCGTTCGCGAGCCGCGCGGGTGATGCCGTCGAGCATGGCAAGGTTGCCGAATTCGGTGATGTCGTTCACGCACAGGCCAACCGAGCGGTACTTGCCGTCACGCAGGGAACGGCCAGCGTAGCTCACGCGAAAGCCGAGCTCCTCCATGGCCTGCTGAACGCGCTTGCGCGTGCGCTCGCTGACGTTGGGCATGTTGTTGGCAACACGGGAGACGGTCTGCTGAGAGACCCCGGCTACACGGGCGACATCTGCCATAGAAACAGGGCGGTTCGACACAACACCGCCGTCAAGCTCGACTTTCTTCTCAACAGACAAGGATGCCACCCCCCCTGATATGGCCATAAATGTTTGCGTACGCATTTTAGCCATTTGAATGGTCCGCTCAAATGCTTTCCACAAGCGAATGCCGTTCGCAGCCGGATTTCGTCCGGTTGCAGGAATTGGACCGTCATCGATCAAAACAAAAATGAGTACGTTAACATTATGCACGGCCATTTTGGCGGAGCCATGCAGATGCGCGCTCAGCTTCCCCTAGGGCTGCGCGCCACGCCAATGCAAGGCCTTGTCCGACGCCGGCGACGGACAAGGCGCGAATGGCGGACATGGCTTCTCTTGGATAGCTACCGCAAGGAAGGCAGGTCATGGATATAAAGCAACCCTTTGGGACGGCCCCGGACGGCACGCCCGTAAGCGTCTACACCCTTAGGTGCGAAGATGTCACCGTTCGCGTCATGGACTTTGGCGCCACGCTTTTGGAGGCAAGCGCGCCGGACGGATCAGGCAACGTCGCCGATCTTGTCTTGGGGTTCGGAACACTCGAGGGCTACTTCAATGACCCCGCGTTCTACGGCTGCAGCGTCGGCCCTTCCGCAAACCGCGTGGAAGACGGCCTGCTCACCATCGCCGGCAAGTCCTACCAGCTGGCCAAAAACGACGGGCCGAGCAATCGCAACAACAACCACAGCGACTTCGACCACGGCCTGCACAAGCGCGTTTGGGAGGCGGCCCCCAGCGAGGACGGCACCAGCTGCACCTTCACGTGCAAGCTGGCAGATGGCGAGCTGGGTCTGCCGGGCAACCGCGTCTTCTGCGCCCGCTACGCCCTCTCCCCCGCCGAGAAGGGCGGCGTAGCCCTCACGCTCACGTACGGTTGCGAGTCTGACACCGAGACCTACGTGAACATGACGGCCCACACCTACTGGAACCTCGCCGGGCATGCCAGCGGCAAGGCACTTGACCAGGTTGTTTGCATCAACGCCGACAACTTCTTGCCGCTGCGCGACGACAACGTCTCGCTTGGCGAGGTTTGGCCCGTAGCCGCCACGCCCTTCGACTTCCGCCGTCCCAAGCCGCTCGGCCAAGACATCGCAACAGATGACGCACAGCTCATCCAGGGTAAGGGCTATGACCACTGCTTCTGCGTCGACGGCTTTGAGGAGGGTGCCGACCCCAGGCCGGCCTTCCATGCCGAAGACCCAGTCAGCGGCCGCACGCTCGACATCTCCATCACCACGCCCGGCGCGCACCTCTACACCGGCAACTGGCTCGACGATTCGCCCGCAAAGGACGGCGCGACCTATACGCCCAACTGCGGCTTTGCCTTTGAGCCGGAGTACTGGCCCAACAACAACCGTCACGAGGACTGGGCACACCCCGTCTGCAAGCCGGGCCATCCCTACTCGCAGACCATCGTCTACCGCCTCAGCGTGAAGGAGTAGAGCGAGCAAGGACCCGCATTGCCCCAGCCAGGACGCCCGCAGAAGGCGCGCACAGCGCCGAAACGGCAAGGGTAGGTGCAAGAACACGCGCCACCCGCACAGAACAGGAACCCAACCGCGCCTACGCGCGGAAAACCATCGGCCCAGCGCCAAACAGAGAAAGGAAGCCGAATGAGCACGCGACCCACGCCCGAGCTTCTCAGCCACATCACCAAGCTCTTTGAGGAGACCTTCGGCCCCATCGGCGACAGGCCCGTCCTCTACGCCCACGCCCCTGGCCGCTCCGAGGTGGCCGGCAACCACACCGACCACGAGGGAGGTCACGTGATTGCGGCGGCCCTCGACGTCTCGGCCGATGGCCTCGCCGTGGCAAACGGCACCAACATCCTGCGCCTTTATTCCGAAGGGCGTCCGCTGGTTGAGGTCGACCTCACCTCGCTCGAGCCCGTTGACGAAGAGGTTGGCAAGACGGCGGCCATCCTGCGTGGCATGGCCCACGAGGTCGCAGCCAGGGGCGGCAAGCCCGCGGGCTTTGACCTCGCCATGACCTGCAACGTGCCGCTCGGCGGCGGCCTTTCGAGCTCGGCTGCCTGCGAGGGCATCTGGGGCCGTGTGATGGAAGCCCTTTGGGGCGCAGAGCCCGCCGAGCCCGTAGTGCTTGCCCAGATGAGCCAGCGCGCCGAGAACATCTACTACGGCAAGCCCTGCGGCCTCATGGACCAGGCGGCCGTCTGCCTGGGCGGCCTTGCGTTCATGAACTTCGAGGACCTCGAGCAGCCCCAGACCGAGAAGCTCGAGCTGAACTTTGAGGACCACGGCTACGCCCTCGTGCTCGTGAAGGTGGGCGCCGACCACGCCGCCTCAACCGACGACTACGCCTCGGTGCCCGCCGAGATGCAGGCCGTGGCCGCCAAGCTCGGCCACACGCGCCTGTGCGAGGTGGACAAGGCCGAGTTCGACGCCAAGATCCCCGAGCTCACGGCCGAGTTCGGTGACCGTGCCATCATGCGCTGCGTACACTACTGGTACGAGAACGACCTGGTGGACAAGCGCTGGGAGGCCCTCAAGGCCGGCGACGTCGATGCCTTCGTGGCCCTGCACCGCGCGAGCAGCGCGAGCTCGGCGATGTACTTGCAGAACGTCGTGGCCGAGCTTGGCCGCGAGCAGCCGGCCATGTACGCGCTTGCCCTGGCCGAGCACATCCTGGACGGCCGCGGTGGCGCCCGCATCCACGGCGGCGGCTTTGGCGGCACCATCCAGGTCTTTGTTCCGCTCGACATGGTCGACGACTTCATGGAGAAGATGGACGCCTGGCTGGGCGAGGGTTCTTCCCGCCGCCACCAGGTCACCGACGAGGGGGCGTACGCCGAATGGCTCTAACCGATCCAGAGAAGCTCCGCGACGCCGCGCAGGCGCTCGTGAGCTATGCCGCGGCCTGCGGCTTGCAGGAGGCAGGCGACCGCGTGTGGTCGTATAACGCCGTGCTTGAGTGCGCAGGCGCCCCTGGCCCCGCCCCGCTCGAAAGCTGGGTGCTTGCCGAAGGCGAGCCCGAGGCCGACCCCAGCTTTGACCTCGACGCCACGCTGGCCACCATTGCCGAGGCAGCTGTGGAAAACAGCGTCGCCGACGATACGGCTAGCGGACGTGACCGCGCTGCCTGCCGGGCGATGGGCTTGCTCATGCCCAAACCCTCCGAGGTCTCCCGCCGCTTTGACGAGCTTGCCGCAAGCGAGGGCCCCAAGGCTGCAACGGACTGGTTCTACCAGCTGTGCTGCGACGCCGGCTACGTGCGCCGTTCGGCCATCGCAAGAAACATCGAGTGGGTCACGCCAACGCGCTGGGGCGGCCTTGAGATTACGATCAACCTCTCCAAGCCCGAGAAGGATCCGCGCGAAATTGCCGCCGCGGGAGCTGCCAAGAACACCGGCGAGAAGTATCCCGCCTGCCAGCTCTGCATCGAAAATGAAGGCTACGCAGGCCGTGCGGCCAGCGCGGAAGGCGGCGCTCACCCCGCGCGCCAGAACCTGCGCATCGTCCCCATCACGCTCGGAGGCGAGCGCTGGGGCCTGCAGTACTCCCCTTATGCCTACTTCAACGAGCACTGCATTGCCATGAGCTCGCACCACCGTCCCATGCACATCGACCGCGCGGCGCTCACCTGCCTGTTGGACTTTGTGGACACGGTACCCGACTACTTCATTGGCTCCAACGCCGACCTGCCCATCGTGGGCGGCTCGATTCTGTCGCACGACCACTTCCAGGGCGGCGCCCACGAGTTCCCGATGATGCAGGCCAAGGTTGCGGCCGAGTTTGAGCTTTCGAGCTTCCCCGATGTCGAGGGCGCCGTGCTCGAGTGGCCGCTCTCCGTGTTGCGCCTTCGTAGCGCCAGCAGGGACAAGCTGCTCGATGCAGCGACTTACGTCATCGACGTGTGGCGCACCTGGTCAGACGCGACCGTGGGCATCATCGCAAACGAGGCCGACGGCACGCGCCACAACACCGTGACGCCCGTCATACGCAGGGTCAACGCACAGGGCTACGTTGGCGGCGAGCTCTACGAGGCCTACCTTGCCCTTCGCTGCAACATCACCACCGACGAGCACCCGCTCGGGGTCTTCCACCCGCACGCCGAGTACCACCACATCAAGAAGGAGAACATCGGCCTTATCGAGGTCATGGGCCTGGCCATCTTGCCTCCGCGCCTGGTTCCCGAGCTTAATGCCGTGGCCAAATACCTGCTTGCCGGCGACGTCGAAGGCCTGAACGAAGACGAGCTTACGGCCAGCCACGCAGCCTGGGCAGCCGAGGTGTACGAGCGCCGCGGCAGCGAGCTTACCGAGGACAACGCGCTTGAGGTGCTCCACGAGGAGGTCGGCGCGGTCTTTGGCCACGTGCTCGAGAACGCCGGCGTCTTCAAATGGGACGAGGCCGGACGAGCCGCCTGCCAGCGCTTTATTGAGAGCCTGTAGGGTCGCAACCAAAGGCGCACGGCGCGCAATCGCTTCACGCTCGCGACCCTTTGAGCCCAAAGGCCCCTGCGACTTTAGAAGCTAAATCGCAGGCCAACCGCCATATAAAAAAGAGTCGCCCCGCTTCCCAAATAGAAGCGGGGCGATTCTTGTTGGCACGTATTGGCAGCTGCATTACAGTTCAGCTCAAACCGTGAGCAAACAAGGCAACCTGCCAATAAATAGCAGCTCAAAGCCCTAGGCAAGGGGAACCGAGCTTTGAGCCACAGTTCAAACTAGGCGAGCAGCTCGCGAATCTCGTCCATCTGCTCGTCGGTGACGTTGACGGCAGGCTCAAAGATCTTAGTGCAGATCGGCAGGCCCTTCACGTTGACGGCACCCTTGATGGCGGAGACAAACAGGTCGCAGACGTCGTAGACGGCCATGAGCTTGGAGATGCGCTCGGCGCACTCGATGGCCACAGACAGCTCGCCGTCCTCGTAGGCAGCGTGCATCTTGGCGAAGAGCTCGGGCTCCACGTTGGTGAGGCCACACAGCACGCCGTTGCCGCCGCTCACGCGGTTGACGAGGTAGTACTCGTCAAAGCCGGAGAAGACGGTGAACTCGGGGTTCACGGCACGGGCAGCACGGATGACCTTGCGCGTGTGGCTGATGGTGTCGACCGTGTCCTTGATGCCGCAGATGTTCTTGTGTGCGGCGGCAAGCTTGGCGACGAGCTCGGGCGAAAGGTCGGTGCCGGTGCGAGCCGGGAAGTTGTAGAGAATAACCGGCAGCTCAGTGGCCTCGGCGATGCCGCCGAAGTACTTCATGGCAGCGGCGTCGGTGGGGCCAAAGTAGTACGGAGAGACGGCGAGGACGGCGTCGGCGCCGGCTTCCTCGGCAAAACGGGTGAGCTCGAGCACGTTGTCGTAGTTCGTGTCACCCACACCGATGAAGACCTTCATGCGATCGCCCACGCGCTTGACGGCGAACTCGGTAGCAGCCTTCTTGTCCTCGAGCGTGACGCTGTAGAACTCACCGATGGAACCGAACAGCAGAACGCCGTTCAGGCCAGCCTCGGCGAGGTGGTCGAGGTGCTTGCCCCAAAGCTCGTAGTCGATCTTGCCCTCATCATCGAGGATGGTGATGGTGGGGCAGAAGATGCCCTCAAACATGTGTCTCTCCTTCTGGGGCAAAACCCCGGTAGAACTCTCGCTCCGCAAACGCTGCGAAGCATGGCTTGAAATCCCCCGCTCGCCAGGCGGGCGCGAAAACGCCGCCCTTGGGCGAGAAGCGCCGGGGGCCACGAATGACCCCCGGCGCGTCAACTCGAAAACTCGAGCTTAGAGCTTAAGACCGTAGGCGCGGACGGCGTTGTTCATGAAGAAGTCCTCGTCGTCGCCAAACTCGTCACGCAGGATCTGGAAGTGCTCGTCAAAGCTGGAGTACAGCTTCACGACCGGCCAGTTGGAGGCGTAGAGGAGCTTGTCGGGCGCAAAGGTGTCACGGGTGAACTTGAGCAGCTCGGAGACGAACTGCTTGTCGGCCGTGGCGTAGCCCGAGACCTTCATGTAGAGGTTCGGCAGGGTGGCGAACTTCTTCATGACCTCGCACCACTCGGGCGTGAGGGCCTCAACGTTGCCGAGGTGGTTGAGGATGATGGTCTCCTCGGGAGCCTGGGCAAAGGCCTCGTAGGCGTCCTCAAGCTCGTCCACGCGGTTGCAGGACTCGAAGGGCAGGCCCTTCTCGGCCATGGCGTGAAGACCAGCCACGAAGCTCGGCTCAAGGCAGCGGCCCTTGGGCTCGGAGTCGATGTGGAGCGGCTCGCGGATGCCGGCGGCGAAGGCCGGAACGCGCATCCAGGGCGAGACGTCGCTGCGCAGCATGCAGGCAAGCATCTTGGGGTCTTCCTGCATGATGTCGTAGGCGATCTTGTCCTCGCCCACGTGATCGGCGCAGTCGACCTCGACGTACACGCCACCGACGAACTCGATGCCGGCCTGGCGGGCGTACTCGGTCTCGAGGTCAGCCATCTTGTAGGTGTGGGTGATGGTGCCGTCGGTGCCCTCCAGCCAGGGGAGGTCCTGGGTCTCGAGGTTCCAGACGTGGAAGTGCGAATCGATGACCTTAAGTGCCATGGTTACTTCCTCTCCAGGCCGAGCTTGGAGCCGAACAGGCCGTACCAAGCGACATACAGGAAGCCGGGAACCGCGACGAGCAGGGCAATGTTGATGCCAGCGGCGTCAGCGATGGCGCTCATCAGCAGCGGGATCAGGGCGGCGCCCACGATCGACATCACGAGGGCGGAGGAGCCGGTCTTGACGGCGGTGCCCTGGAAGCCGGTGAGGGTCAGCGAGAAGACCACCGGGTAGCCAATGGAGACGAACAGGTAGGACACGATCATGGCGATGACGCTCACGGGGCCGAGGCCGAGGAAGGCCACGAAGAACAGCACGGCGGAGGCGGTCATGTAGACGCCCAGGAGCTTGCCGGCGTCAACCTTGGCCATGATGGGCGTGGAGACGAAGCGGCCCACGGTGAACAGCAGCGACAGGATGGAGAGGTAGGTCGCGGCGGTGCCGGCGGTCATGCCCTCCCACTGCTGCATGGCAAAGCTGGAGAACAGAGACATGCCAGCGACCTGCAGGCCGATGAAGATGAACTCGGCCAGAACGCCCAGGGCAAAGTAGGGGCGCTTGAGCATGTCGCCGAAGGAGACCTTCTCCTCGGAGCCGGCGGCCTCCTGCTCGTCACCGGGAGGCGTGGGGAGCTTCACGAAGACGAAGACAGCCAGGACCACGGCCAGCACGACGGCGATGACGATGTACATGCCACGCATGCTGGAGAGGAAGGAGAGCTTGGCCTCGGCAAAGCCCGGCTCGCCAGCGGCGACGGTGGTGCCGAGGAACTGGGCCAGGATCAGCGGGCCGACGATGTTGCCGACGCCGTTGAAGGACTGGGCGAGGTTGAGTCGCATGGACTCGTGCTCCTCGTCACCCAGCTTGGTGATGTAGGGGTTGCAGTTGGTCTCGAGCGTGGAGGCGCCGGCTGCAATCACGAACATGGCGAGCAGGAACATCGCGTAGGAGGCGACGTTGGTGGCAGGCACGGTGATGAGCGAGCCGATGACGAACAGGCCGAGGCCCATGATGACGCCGCCCTTGTAGCCAAACTTCTTGGCCACGATGGAGGCCGGGATGGCCATCACGAAGTAGGCGCCGTAGTAGGCCACCTGCAGAAGCGAGGCCTCGGTGCCGGACAGCTCGAGGTAGTTGGCCATCGGGCTGTTGAGGGCGTTGACCAGGTTCATGGTCAGGCCCCAGACGAAGAACAGCGAGGTCACAAGGACGATGGCAACGGTAGCCGCCGAGCCCTTGGAGCTGACGCTCTTGGAAGAATCAGACATCTACGTACTCCTCTGTGGTTCGCTCGACTAGTCGAGGGAGCGGTCGAGGTTGACGTAGCCACCGTCAACGTTGCACCACTGGCCGGTGGTGTGGCTGGAGCGGTCGGAGAGCAGGAAGCAGGTGGTGTCGGCGATCTCCTCGACGGAGGTCATGCGGTGCTCCAGGGGGATACGGTCGGTGATGAGGGCGAGACGCTTCTGCTGGGCCTCCTCGTCACCAAAGGTCTTGATCCAGTTGGCGTACAGCGGGGTCCAGGCCTCAGCGACAACGATGGCGTTGACGCGGACGGAGTCGTGGACGAGGGCAGCAGCCCACTCGCGGGTGAGGCCGAGGATGGCGCCCTTGGCGGCGGCGTAGGCAGAGGTCTTGCCCTGGCCGGTGAGGGCCACCTTGGAGGCGATGTTCACGATGGAGCCCTTGGACTCCTTGAGGTACGGGCAGGTCTCGTGGACGAGCTCGAAGTAGTGGGTGAGGTTGCCGTGGAGGGACTTCTCGAACTCCTGCCAGCTGGTGGTCTCGAGCTCGAGGTTGTCGTTGCGGCCGGCGTTGTTAACCACGCCGTCGATGTGGCCGTACTTGGCGTAGACCTCGTCGACGATCGGCTTGATGGCGTCGGTATCGTTAAGGTCGATGTAGAAGATCTCGTAGGTGTCGGTGACCTTGGAGATCTCGGCGCGGAACTCGTCCTCGACACCGTCCTTGCGGTTCAGGACCACGGGGATGGCGCCCTCCTGGGCGAGCTGCATGACAATGCCCTTGCCGATGCCCTTGAAGCCGCCGGTGACGAAGATAACCTTGCCCTCGAGATGCAGATCCATGGTAGTTCCCTCTCTCTATACGCCCGGTACCCGGGCATTTACGTTATGGGCCCCAAGGGGGTGGGGCCGTTCCGACGCGGTGTCCCTTCCGCGTTTGAACCAAAGTGGTGCGCCTAGGGGCGCGGGGTTGCCCGCCGCCTTACGGCAGCGAGGCAGGTCTTACATGTAGTTGCACAGGTGCGGCAGGGCCGTCTCGGTGTAGCCGAGGGCCTCGGCGCAGGTGGGCTCGCCGTTGCAGACGGCGATGATCTGGTCGATGAGTGCGTCGCGCAGCTCCTCCATGGTCTGGGGGCCGTAGATGGTGCCCTGCGCGTCAAAGTCGATGTTGTCGGCCATGGTCTTAGCCGTGCGACCGTTGGCCGTGATGCGAAGCACCGGGGCGATGGCGTTGCCCGTAGGCGTGCCAAGGCCAGTGGAGAAGACAACGAGCTGGCAGCCGCCGGCGATGATGCCGCCAACGCTGGAGGGGTCGTTGCCGGGGGTGTCCATGACGACGAGGCCCTCGTGGCTCTTGAGCTGGGCCGCGTAGGGGTAGACGGCGTTGATGGTGGAGTGGCCGGCCTTGTGGATGCAGCCGAGCGACTTCTCCTCGAGGGTGGTCAGGCCGCCAGCCATGTTGCCGGGGCTGGGGTTGCCCTCGCGCATCTCGGCGCCGAACATCTGCACGTACTTCTCGTAGTCATAGACGATCTTGAGCAGCTGCTCGCCCACCTCGGGCGACTTGGCGCGACGGGCCAGAATGTGTTCGCCGCCGAAGATCTCGGGCGTCTCGCACAGAACCGTGGTAGCACCCTGGGAGACCATCCAGTCGGAGACCTCGCCGATCAGCGGGTTGGAGCCCAGGCCGGAGGAGGTGTCGGAGCCGCCGCAGTTGGTGCCGAAAATGAGCTCGTCAATGCCGCACTCCTCGCGCTCGCAAGTGCTGGCCTTGCGCACGAGCTCGCGGGCGATGCGGGTGCCCTCCTCCACCGCGCGGATGGAGCCGCCGACCTGCTGGATGACCAGCGAGCGGACCTCCTTGTTGGTGCGCTGGGCGATGGCGTCGACCACGAGGTCGTTCTGGCAGCCCTCGCAGCCGAGGGAGACGGCGAGAACGGAGTGGATGTTGGGGTTGGCGGCAAGGCCGGCGAGGGTGTCGACCGTCATCTGCTGGTCGATGTTCACCTGGCTGCAGCCGTTCTGGTTGTGGAAGGTGACGCAGCCCTCAACGGCGCGGGCGATGCGCTCGGTGGTGTCGGAGGCGCAGATGCTCGTGGGGAGGATCAGTACGTGGTTGCGGATGCCCACCGTGCCGTCGGCGCGACGGTAGCCACGGAAGGTGCGGGTGCACTTGGTGGGAGCGGCCTGCTTGGAGCCAGAGACAGTGGTGTCCTCCTCCACGCCGTCCTTGAGGGCGTCGGTGCTCTCGCAGTTGTGGGTGTGGACGTGGTCGCCCACGTGGATGTCGGTCGTGGCGACGCCGATGAACTCGCCGTACTTCACGACCTTCTCGCCGGCGGCGATGTCGGCGCGGGCAATCTTGTGGAACAGGGGGATGTCCTGGGTGGTGGTGAAGGTGGCAAGCGTGCCATCCGGCGCGGGATAGCGGACCTCGTCACCGGCCTTCAGCTGATAGATGGCAATGACGACGTTGTCCTTCTCGTCAATGACGACGGCGTTGCGCTGCTGCTCATCCGTGCGGGTCATGCATCCTCCTTGGTACCGTTCCGATATGCGAACGGTATTCCGATTTCCTGGTATCTAAAATACTAGCGCGACTGTGAACGGTTGTGAAACGCGGGCGAACGGTAGAATATCCTCTGCGAACGGAGTTCCGCATTTCGAACGCTCGGCTATCGCTATGATAATTAATTAAGAAATCGATGAAGGGAAGAGTATGTCGCAGCAGGTAGACGCCCAGGGCCACCGCGCCACCCTGAGGGTTCTCGCGATTCTTGAGGTGCTCGCCAACAACGAACGCGGCCTCACCATGGCCGACATCTGCCGCGAGCTTGATGCTCCCAAGAGCAGCCTCTTCCCCATCCTGCACACCATGGCTGACGCCGACTACATCATGTTCAACGAGGACACCTCGCGCTATTACATCGGCATCAAGACCTACCTGCTCGGTAAGGCCTTCGACCGCGACGGCATGGGCATCTCGCTGATCGAGAACGCGATGAAGGAGGTCGTGGCCACCTGCGGCGAGACCTGCCAGCTCGGCGTGCTCGACTTTGGCCGCGTGCTTTACGTGGCGCGCGTGGACTCGCCGCAGCGCATCCGCCTCTCGTCCGAGATCGGCAAGACGCTGCCCGCCCACTGCACCGCCATCGGCAAGGCCATCCTCGCAAGTTGGGATGACGAGCGCGTGCGCGGCCTTTTGAGCGAGCCGCTCGAGCGCCCCACCAAAAACGCCGCCCAGACGGTGGACGAGGTCATCGAGCGCCTGGCAGAGGTGCGCGAGACGGGCTTTGCGCACGACCGCCAGGAGGTGCTCGAGGGCGTGGAGTGTGTCGCCGTGCCGATCACCCAAGACGGCGAGGTTCGCTACGGCATGGGCGTCAGCGTGCCGAAGTACCGCCTCACCGAGGAGAAGAAGCGCCTCATCGACCAGACGCTGCTCGAGACGCGCCTGCAGCTCGAGGCTGCGCTGGCGTAAGGCGGGCATGACGGCCTCGCCATCGGACGGACGCCGCGCGCGAGAAGCGCAATGCGGCAGGCACGCCGATGTCGCCATCGGGCGTCTCTTCAGCGAGCCAGCAAATAAACCGCAGCTCAATCCCCATAGCAACACAAAAGGCGAGCGCCCGCTTGGACGCTCGCCTTTACTTTGGAACATGCTGGGAGGCTCTATTCCGCCATCGGAAGAGCCGCCTGCTATCGAGAGGAACCGTCCTCCCCTACTCGCCGGCCTTCTCGAGAATGCCGGACAGGATGCCGCACAGCTCGTCGACGTCAGCACGGGTGCAGACGAGCGGCGGAAGCATGCGCAACGTGGTGGGGCCGGTGGCGTTGATGACGGCGCCGGCCTCGAGGGCCGCAGCCACCAGCTCGTGAGCATCGGGCAGGCCGGCCTCGAGCTCAGCACCCTGGATGAGGCCGCGGCCGCGCACCTCGACCACATGCGGCAGCTGCGCGAGCTGCTCGGCCAGGTAATCGCCCACCTCGCGGACGTGCTCGAGGTAGCCCTCGCCAGGCTTGCCCTCGGGAGCGTCTCCCTCAACAAGCTCAGTGAGCACGGCGTCGGCAGCGGCGCAGGCGAGCGGACCGCCGCCAAAGGTGGAGCCGTGGTCGCCGGGCCTAAAGGCCTCGCTAATCTCAGCCTTGGCCACGCAGGCGCCCATGGGCACGCCACCGGCGATGGCCTTGGCCAGGGTGAAGACGTCGGGCACCACGCCGTAGGCCTGGAAGGCCAAAGCCCAGCCGGTGCGGAACAGGCCGGTCTGGACCTCGTCGCAGATCATGAGCGCGCCGTACTCGCTCGTGAGACTGCGGACCTCCTCCATGAACTCCTGCGTCATGGGGTGGACGCCGCTCTCGCCCTGGATGGGCTCGAGAAGCACGGCGCAGATACCGGAGCCCTTCTGGGCAAAGAGGTTACGCAGGCCCTCGACGTCGTTGGCGTCGACGGAAAGAAAGCCGCCCGGCAGGGGCTGAAAGGGATCCTGGGCCCAACCCTGCATGGTGGCCGCGATGGTCTCCATGGTGCGGCCGTGGAAGCTCTTGTTAAGGCAGACGATGTCGTAGCCGCCGTTGCCGCCGCGTTTGGCCCACAGGCGCGCAAGCTTGATGGCACACTCGTTGGCCTCGGCGCCAGAGTTGGCGAAGAAGGTCCTCCACTGCTCGGGGGCGTCGGGGCTGGCATCCTTAGGCGCGCCCGTGCCGGCGTTTGCGAGCTGGGCGATGCGACGGGCCACCTCGCCGCGGTGCTCGATGTGGAAGTAGTTGGAGACGTGCAGCAGCTTGGCGGCCTGCTCCTGGAGAGCGCCGGTAAGTGCAGGGTGGTTGTAGCCCAGGCAGCTCACGGCAATGCCGCCGAGGAAGTCGAGGTACTCGTTGCCCTCGGAGTCGGTGAGGCGCATGCCTTCGCCACCCACGAACTCAACCGGGGAGCGGCCGAAGGTGTGCATCACGTAGGCGTCATCGAGCTTCTTGGCGTCTTCGAAAGACATGGAAGGTCCTTTCTTCTCGCGCGGGGCGCGTTAGTTGTTGACGGCGAGCCTGCTGGCGAGCATGCCGAGCGGGTGGGCGTCGTACTCGAGCGCCTCCTCGCTGGAGTGCATCGTAGTGCCGATGCCCTTGTCGGTGAGCAGCTCGATGAGCAGGGAGTGCGGGGTCTTACCGTTGATGACGTGGCTGCGGAAGACACCGGCACGCAGGGCATAGCAGCAGCTCTCGAGCTTGGGAATCATGCCCTTGTCCACGGTGCCGGAGGCGAGCATGTCCTCCATCTCGCGCAGGCTCATGTTGGAGATGAGCGTGCTCTTGTCGGAGAAGTCCATGTAGACGCCATCGACGTCGGTGAGGTAGACAATCTTCTGGGCACCGATGGCAGCCGCGACGTAGCCGGCGGCGACGTCGGCGTTGATGTTGTAGTAGCCGCCATCCTCGCCAATGCCCACCGTGGCCACCACGGGGATGTACTGGCTCTTGAGAAGGTTCTCGAGGTAGGCGGTGTCGACGCTCTCGACCTTGCCCACACGACCAAGGTCGGGGTCGAGCGTGGAACACAGGATGGTGCCCGCATCGGCGCCCGAGACGCCCACGGCAAGGTTACCGTGGCGGTTGATGGCAGCCACGAGGTCCTGGTTGACCTCGCCCACGAGCACCTGACGCACGACGTCCATGGCCGCAGGCGTGGTGACACGCTGGCCGTCCTTGAACTCCACGGGGAAGTTGAGGGCATCAAAGGCCTTGTTGATGGCCTTGCCGCCGCCGTGAACGATGACGACGTTCACGCCCAGGATCTTGAGCAGCACGATGTCGCTCATGACGTCGGCGCGCAGCTTCTCGTCCACCATCGCCGCGCCACCGTACTTGATGACGACGGTCTTACCGGTGATGTTCTTGATCCAAGGCAGGGCCTCGAAGAGGAGTTGGCCGGTGCGCTCGTCGCTCTCTTTGGCGCGCTGGCTCGTCTCTGTTGCGTACTTCATGGTCTCTCCTCGCGCGGAGTTGGCTTAACGGTGGGGTGCGGCGGCGTGCAGGCTTGGGCCGGTAGCGCGGCGGCTCCGGGCGCAAGCGGGAAGCCGGCCGCCCAAGGTCAGCCGCAAGACGCGGCCGGGCAAGCTCGCCCTAGGTGCGGTAGTCGCCGTTGATAGTGACGTACTCGTGGGTGAGGTCGCAGGTCCACACCGTGGTCTCGGCGGTACCGGCTCCGAGGTCGGCCCAGATCGTGATCTCGGGCTCCTCGAAGCGGCGCAAGGCCTCGTCCTCGTCAAAGGCAACCGTGAGGCCGTCGCGGCAGACCGGCATGCCCATGATGTCGATGTCGACATCGCGCTGGTCAAAGGCAACACCGCACTTGCCGAGGGCCATGGCGATGCGGCCCCAGTTGCAGTCGTGGCCGTAGATGGCGGTCTTTACCAGCGGCGAGTTGGCGATGGCGCGCGCCGCGGTATCGGCGTCCTCGTCGGTGGCGGCGCCGGCAACGGTCACCGTCACCAGCTTTGAGGCACCCTCACCGTCGGCCGCGATCTCGCGGGCGAGGTGCTGGCACACGGCGTTCACGGCATAGGCGAACTCGGCGGCCTCGGGCGTTCCGGCCTCGATGGGAGCAGCGTCCGCGGCGGCGTCGCCCGTGGCAAGCGCGATGCAGGTGTCATTGGTGGAGGTGTCGGAGTCAACCGTAACCTTGTTGAAGGTCTTCTTCACCACGTTGATAAGCACCTCATGCAGGGCCGAAGGCGCCACGGGAGCATCGGTGGTGATGATGGCGATCATGGTGGCCATGTTGGGCATGATCATGCCCGAGCCCTTGCACATGCCGCCAACCGTGATGGTGGAGCCAGCCAAAGAACCACTCGCCTCGTAGGAAACCGCGTACTCCTTGGGGTGGGTGTCGGTGGTCATGATGGCGCGAGCGGCGTCGTGGCCACCAGCCAGGCGCTCGGCCTCGGTGGCGACGGAGCAGATCTTGTCGTGGAGTGCCGGCACGCCCGTCTCGAAGCAATCGAGCTCGAGCAGCTGGCCAATGACGCCCGTGGAGGCCACGAGCACCTCGGAGGGCTCGCAGCCGACGGTCTTGGCCACAAGCTCGCAGGTGGCGCGAGCAACCTCGAGGCCCTCCTCGCCGGTGGCCGCGTTGGCGTTGCCCGAGTTGATGCAGATGGCGCGAACCGGGCTCGCGCCCTGGGCGCCGAGGTTCTCGCGCGAGACGGTTACGGGAGCGGCGCAAAACTTGTTCGTGGTGAAGGCACCGGCAGCGCTCGCGGGCTTGGCGACCTCAACGATCGCCATGTCGAGACGGTTCGGGTCCTGGCGAAAACCGGCGTGGATGCCGCCGGCGCAGATGCCGGCCGGGCTAGCAACGCCGCCGTCAGCAACCACGGTGAGCTTGGGGTTGTTCTCTTCCATAGGGACTCCTTGCGATGGGCGGCCGAGTCAGGATGGCTCGAGCCGATGAGTTTGCTAGACGGGCATGCCAACCGTGGGCAGGCCACAGGTCTCGGGCAGGCCGAGCACAAGGTTGGCGCACTGGACGGCTTGGCCGGCAGCGCCCTTGCACAGGTTGTCGATGACACCGATGGCTACGAGCGTGTTGGTGCGCTCGTTCTTTGCCAGGCCAACCTGGCAGACGTTGGTTCCGGCGACGCTCGAGGAACGCGGCAGCTTGCCGGCGGCGAGCACCTGGGCGCAGGGACGGCCCTCATAGAAGCTGCGGTAGTAGGCGACCATGTCCTCGACGCTCATGGCCGCAGCCTCGGGCGTGAGCTGCAGGTAAACGGTGGAGAGGATGCCTCGTCGCTGCGGCACGAGGTGCGGCGTGAACACGACCTGACCCGGCTTGCCGAGAATCTGCTCGATCTCGGGCGTATGGCGGTGCTTGCCGACGTTGTAGGCCTGCACGTCCTCGTCAGCGTTGCAGAAGTGGGTCTTGGCGTTGCAACCTTTGCCCGCACCGGTGACGCCGCTCTTGGCGTCCACGATGACAAGGCCTTCCGTCCAGCCGGCACGGATGGCCGGGGCGCTGGCGATGGAGGTGGCGGTGGGATAGCAGCCGGCACAGGCGACGAGCGCAGGCTTGCCGGCGGCGTAGAGCTCAGCGGCGGCCTGGATGTCTTCGGCGAACAGCTCGGGCAGGCCGAAGGCGCGGGTGGCAAGCAGCTCGGGCGAGGTGTGTTCGGCGCCATACCACTGCTCGTAGATGTCCTTGTCTGAGAGGCGATAGTCGGCCGAGAGGTCAACGACGGTGACGCCAGCGGCGAGCAGGGAGGGTGCCTGCGCCATGGCGGCGGTGTGCGGTACAGCGAGGAAGACCAGATCGCAGTCCTTTACCGCCGGGTCGTCGTGCGTGGTGAAGCAAATGTCAGAGGCGCCGGCGAAGGCCGGGTAGGCGTCGGCCAGCGCAGTGCCGGCGTCCGCGTTTGAGGTGATGACCGAAAGCTCAAACTGCGGGTGGCCCAAAACGAGCCTCACGAGCTCGGCTCCGGCAAAGCCCGCAGCACCAATGACGCCAACCTTGTATGACATGCGAATCTCCCTCAAACGCGTCAAGCAAAACAGAAGGCCATTATAGACCTCCGCCCGCGAGGGTTTCGCATCAATTATCGTAATTCTGCATATCTACCTATGTTTAATGCAGATTCATGCATATTGTTAGAACAAGCCAGCAGATTTAACATCCGTGCGAGATGTAAACAAGGACGCAGCACCGCCCCCTCGAACGCGCAGCCAAGCCATCTACGTCGAAGTGGCCCGTTCCAGACGTTGGAAACCCGAGTTGTGCGCGCCCTAGGAGGGCAACCGTGCCCAGCCTCTAATTTGGTCAAGCCGTCTACCTGGGAGTTTAGAAATCCAGCGTTGCTCGCATGTCATTTTGAGACGCAAATGGAACGCACAACTCGGATTTCCGACGAAAAAAGATGCCATCCCCGACGTACCCTGCGCGCACGTGAACAATTCAACGTCCCTTGTTCGCGCCCGGCCCATGCGCTCGAAAGGAAGCCTTTAGCGATTGGCCTTCAAGGTGGCGAAAAGCTTGGTGTTGTGGCGCTTGACGAAGGAGATGAAGCGGCCTTCGGCGATGGCCATGCGGGCATCTTTGCGACGGATGGGAACGAGCATGATGTTCATCATCTTGGAGCGGGGCTTGGCCACGCTCACGGCAAGCTGAGCGCGGTCGGAGCAGATCATGCGCTCGACTTCAGCGAGCTTCTCGGCAGCCGAAAGGGTGCAGCTGGGATTGCAGACATTCTCGATGCAGCCCACAAGGCGCTCGATATAGCGGCGCTGCACCATCTCGACGCTCGCGGTGTCGCCAGAAAGGCCCCAGTGCTCGTAGAGGTCGAGCATCCAGCCGTGCTCCTCCTCGCGCTTCTCGTACATGTTGGCGCGCCAACGGGCCGTCTCGCTCTCCGCGCGCAGGCGGATGAAGTGGTAGTAGGCCTTCTCGGTCACAGCAACGCGCTCGATGTCACGGATGACGTCGAGCACGAAGGGGAAGTCGTCCCAGAACGTGGGGCGGAAGCGTGCGCCGATCTTCTCGAGATAGGAGCGGCGGAAGAGCTTGTTCCACGGCGTATAGAGGAGGTTCTCGTCAAAGAGCCTCCAGGCAGCCGAGCGGAACTCCTCCTTGGAGCCAAAGACCTGGGTAGGCTGGCTCTTGAGCTCGGTGGTGTGCTGGTCGGCGTTGCCGTAGTAGGTCTCGATGTAAAAGCCGGCGATGACGAGGTCGAGCTCGTGCTCCTCGGCCATGGCCACGAGGTCGGCGAGCATCGCGGGCTCCACCCAATCGTCACCGTCAACGAAGTGCACGAACTCACCGCGGGCACGGTCGAGCGCAAGGTTGCGCGCGGCGGCGGCGCCCTGGTTCTCGGAGTGGATGACGTCGATGCGGATGTCGCGCTCGGCCATGCGATCGGCCACCTGGCCGGTGCGGTCCTTGGAGCCGTCATCGACCACCAGCAGCTCAAAGTCCCTCAGCGTCTGGTTCTGCAGGCTCTCGATGGCTCGACCGATGAAACGGTCCACGTTATAGGCAGGAATGATGATTGAGACCTTCGGGGTCCTCTTCTCCATGCGAGCCATCTTCATCCTTTGATACGAAGTTTGTTCCGAGGCCATGCCCCGGCCGAGCCACCGCTGGGCCCATCGAGAGACTACCATCGTGCAGCAGCAGACCTATGGAGGCCCCGTGCAGCGCAGGATATCTGCATATTTTGTCCCGCGAGAGCAGGCTTCCCTATGCCAGCGTGCCCACGCTAACGGCAAGCTGGGCGGCATCGACCTGCATGCGCGTGTTGCCGGCGTCGTCGGAAACCTCGCTCATGGCAACCGTCTCGATTTCCTCCACCGAAGCACCGGCCGAGATGGCCTTCTGGGCCACGTCAACGAGGTCGCTGACCTCCATGTCGGTCTCCTCGATGGACTCCACAAGCTCGCTGCTCTTGCTCGAGAGCGAAGCCGTTCCCTCCTTAGCCACGGCCATGAGCGAGTTCCAGCCGCTCTCTTGCATCACGACGACGTGGCTCACCGGAACGGCGGCGCAGGCACTGATGGCCGAGGCGAGGCCCGAAGCGCCCTGTTGGGCGTACCAGTCCGCAACGGTATAGTTCTCATCACCGGCCTGCACCCAGGCGTCGCTCTGGAATTGCACGAGCTTGGTGGAGCCCTCCGTCTCATTCATGATTGCGAGGTAGACGGCGCTCACGCTGTCCTCGGAAGAATCGGGCGTGATGGCAAACAGCACCGTCTCGACATCCGCACCGGTTGCCGTGAGCCCTGTTGCCTCGGCAAAAGCGCCAATGGTGTCAGAACTAGGCTTGGTGCTCTTAACGGCCTTGGCGAGCGTCTTGCTGCCGAAGGCTGAGTTAGTGTTGGCGAGCTTCCACAGCGAGGAGACGAGCATGGTCATAGCCACTGCGACGACGGCTATGACGATAAGTGCGATGAGGTTGCGGTGCGGGCTGTCCTTGGGGACGTCTGGCCTCTCGTACATAGTTGCCTCCTACATCTGAACCACGCCGGAAACCGCCCGCGGTGTCTCAAATCCGATTGAACGCTCTGTGCCGCTTCTTACTTCCAGGGCGTGAGCAATTCTTGGGGATAGTCTACCCCTACAAAGGTAAGGCCCTTGGCCGGGGCGCACGGGCCGGCAGCCTTGCGGTCGCAAGCGGCCAGGGCCTGCTCGACCCAAGCCTTGTCCCTGTGACCTCTGCCCACCTCAACGAGCGTGCCGGCAATGGTTCGCACCATGGAGTGGAGGAAGGCGTTGCCAACCACGTCGATGCAGATGACGTCCTCGCCGCATTCCTGCTCGCGCGAGACGCCAAGGCTCATGACACAGCGCTGGGTCGGCTTGCCCTCGGCCGAGGTTGCCTTGCAGAAGCTCTTGAAGTCATGCTCGCCCACCAGGCAGGCCGCCGCCTCATCCATGGCGGAAGCGTCCAGCTGGCTACGAAGCCACCAGGCGTGATCCCAGGCCAGCACGGGGCGCGCTTCGCCGCTCACGATTCGGTAGCGATAGCTGCGGGAAAGTGCGTCAAAACGAGCAGAGAATCCCTTGGGTGCCACGTAGAGAGCGCCAGCCGAGATGTCATCGGGCAGTAGCGCCGAGAGGCCGTGCATAAGGCGACGGGCCGGCAGCTCGAGCTCGGTAGCGCTCACCGGCAGGCTCACGTACTGGGCAATGGCATGGACGCCCGCGTCCGTTCGACCGGCGCAGGTGAGCTCGACGGGGCGGCGTAGCAGCGTCTCGAACGAACGGGTGAGCTCGCCCGCGACCGTGCGCTGAGTTGGCTGGGCGGCAAAGCCGGCAAAGTCAGCGCCGCGGTAGCCCAGGCGCAAGACGAGCGTCGCATCAAGCGCCGCCGGATCTTGGGCGCGCTCCTCAAGCGAGGGGCGCTGAGCGCGCAGGACCTCGAGCTTTGAGGTTGCGGATTGCACGGGGGCCGCCGCCCGCTCGCCGGCCTCGCCCTCGCAAGCGCTCGGCGCCCGCGCAGACAACTGTTCCAAACCCTGTGACACGCGGCCTCCTAGACAAAGATGGCGGCAAGGCAGGCCGCCAGGCACAGTACGAGCACCATGATATCGGCGCCGTTGAGCTTACGCGAGAGGCGCGTTCTATTTCCCATGCCCCAACCGCGCTCCCGCATGGCGCTCGCAAGCTCCGTTGAGCGCCTGAAGAGGCCCACTACCAAGGGGACTAGCGTGGCGCTCCAACGCCTGACGCGGCCCCACGCCCCACCGCGTGCAAAGCAGGCGCCACGAGCGAGCTGCGCATCTTGGATGCGACCAAACTCCCCGGCCGCAATGGGGACGAATCGCAGCACCAGGGACAGCGTCATCGAGATGTCGTCCACGGGCAGGCCGAGGCGCGCCAGCGGCGAGAGCAGCGAGCTTAAGGCCTCGGCGATAGCGGTTGGGCTTGTGGTTGCACACAGCACAAGCGAGGCCGCTATGACCACAACCATGCGCAGGGCCAAGATTGCGCCACGCCCAAGGCCCGCAAGCGATATGCCCACCGGCCCCAACGCAAGGTCAGCCGTTGCAGCCGGAGCGAACGCGTTGGCGACAAGGCCGAACACGAGCAGAAACGCCGCCGGCCTGATGCCCGCGGCAAGCTCCTTTGGAGTCACTCCCGAAATGTGCAGCAGCTCCGCAACCGCAACGGCGAGCGCACCCAGGGCCACCGGATTTTTCGCAGCAAGCAACGCCGCGCTGATAGCGGCCAGGCAGACAAGCTTCACGCGAGCGTCAAGCCTGTGGAGGGGCGAGGCACCCGGACGATACGAGCCAAGCGACAAGCGACCGTTCATTGGCCCTCACCCCGCCAGATTGCGGAGCGAATCCGCCATGGGGATGGCGAAACGAGGGCCTTGTCAGCGTCGCTTGCGAGGTCCTTGCCAGCGTCGCTAGCGAGGCCATCTGCGACTTCGCGCTCCAGCGCCCCCACCGGACCACTCCAAACGAGACTGCCCTCGCGAAGCAACGCGACCCTATCGGCAACGGGTAGCCACTCCCCCAAGTCGTGAGAGACAACCACGACGGCACGGCCCGCATCTGCAAGCGCTCGCGCGACCTCGCAGACACGCCCGGAAGCCTCGCCGTCGAGCCCGGCTGTGGGCTCATCCAAGATAACGACCTCCGACCCCTGCGCCACCACGCCCGCAATGGCCACGAGCCGAGCTTCTCCACCGGAAAGGCCCCATAGCGAAGCTTCCCACAGGTCCTTGGGCACACCCAGCCAGCGAAGCGTCTCTTCGGCACGCTCTCGGACCTCCTCATGGCTTGCCCCCATGTTCTCGGGCGCTAAAGCCACATCATCGATCACGGTCGCACGAACAAACTGCTCTTCCGGACGCTGCAGGCAGAGCCCCACCATGCCAGGCCGCACAGGCTCAGGCTCTCTACCGGCGCAGGTAATCCTCGCCTCTCCCCCATCGGGCGCAAGAACACCGGCAAGCACACGCGCCAGCGTCGTCTTGCCCGAACCGGAAGGCCCCGTAACGAGCAGCAGCTCGCCTGGCCTCACATCCAGCGAGACGCGAGAGAGAAGCTCCCGCTCATTGAACAAGACGGTAAGGTCGCGAGCCACCAGGACAGGCTTGGCACCTCGCGCATTCAAGGTGGGGGCGGCGCCTGTCGGCTCGTTTGGCCCTTCCACGCAGCCAGCAGCCTCCGGCTCAATCGACTCCTTCGCGAGGTGACGCGCGTCAGAAGGCGACGGACCTTTCCTCGCGACCGCGTCCCTCGGCCCGCCGTTCCACACGACAAGCCCGCGATTCATCGCGACCACGCGGTCGCAGCACAGCACATCATCAGCGTTATGGGTAACAAGCAGAATCCCCGTGCCCGCATCTGAAAGCCTACGGATAAGCGAGCGAATATCGCATCTCGCTCCCTCATCAAGAAACGAGGTGACCTCATCGAGAACAAGGTAACTTGGCCTATTAGCAAGCACTCCGGCCAGGGCCAAACGCTGCTGCTCACCGCCCGAGAGCGTATCTGCCAGGCGGTCTTCATAGCCCACAAGCCCAACCAACTTCAAAGCCTCATGGACGCGCCGCTCAACCTCAGCAACAGGAAGCCCCAGATTGCAGGGGCCAAACGCAACCTCATCAAACACAACGGGAGCAACAAGTTGGCTCTTTGGGTCCTGTCGCACATAGCCCACAGCGCAACAGCCCGGCTCGCCCTCGCCCAACGCGCCGTCCGCCTCTATACGACCCCTCTGAAGCGGCAGCGAACCAGCCAGCACACGCACAAGCGTCGACTTGCCACACCCGTTCGGCCCCACGAGTGCAACGACCTCGCCGGGCGAGACATCGAGAGAAACCCCTCGTACGGCATAAGCATCAGCGCCCGGCACGTAGGCAAACCATATGTCTTCGGCCTTCAGCAAGCGCTCCTCCGCGGGCGTCAATCGACATAAAGAAAGGGACCTGCTCGTGGCAGGTCCCTTCGATAGTACTATCCGAAAGCTCGAAAGCCTCGAGTGCCTACTCGGCGCTCTCCTCGGTGGTCTCGGCCTCAGCCTCAACGGCCTCCTCAGCCTTGGGCTCCTCGACCTTCTCGACCTTCTTGACCTCGGTCTTGGCGGCCTTGGCCTTGGGGGTCACGGGCTCGGTCACCATCTCCATGATGACAACCTCGGCGTTGTCGCCCTTGCGGGGGCCGAGCTTCATGATGCGGGTGTAGCCGCCGTTGCGGTCAGCCCACATGCCCTGCGCGGCCTTCTCGAAGACCTCGCGGACGAGCTCCTTGTCGCCAACCTTGGCGATGGCGAGACGACGGGAGTGCAGGTCGCCCTTCTTGGCCCAGGTGACAACACGGTCAACCTCGCCGCGGATAGCCTTGGCGCGCGGCAGGGTCGTCTTGATGCGGTCGTTGGCAAGCAGCGCCTGAACAAGGCTCTTCTTAATGGCCTTGGTGTGGCTGGCGTCGGTGCCAAGCTTCATCCCGCTCTTCTTGTAGTGCCTCATAGTCTGTTACTCCTATGCGAATGTGTGGCGGCTAGGCCTTGAAGCTCAGGCCCATCTCGTCGAGCTTGTCCTTGACTTCCTCGATCGACTTGACGCCGAAGTTGCGGATGTTGAGCAGGTCGTTCTCGGAGAACTCGACGAGCTGACGGACGGAGTGGATGCCAGCGCGCTTCAGGCAATTGTAGGAGCGCACGGACAGGTCCAGGTCCTCGATCTGCTTGTCAAGCTCGGTGTTGTCGTCGGTCTGGCCAGCGGCGAAGATCGACGTGTCCTCGACCGGCTCGTCATCATCGGTGAGCGCCATGAACGCAGTCATGTGCTGGTTGATGATGTTGGCGGCCTCGACGACGGCCTCGCGCGGAGAGACACCGCCGTTCGTCTCGATCTCAAGGACGAGACGATCGTAGTCGGTGTGCTGACCGACACGGCAGGGCTCGACGGCCTTGGCGCAGCGGGTCACGGGCGAGAAGAGGGAGTCGACGTGAATGAGACCGATGGGGTCGTCGTCACGCTCGTTGTCCTCGCCGGAGACGTAGCCGCGACCGGTGCCGATGCGCATGGACATCGTGAGGTGAGAGCCCTCGCCGAGGGTGCAGATGACGTGCTCGGGGTTGACCAGCGTGAACTCCGTCGGAATGTCGAAGTCGCCGCCGGTGACGGTAGCCGGGCCATCGATGGAGATGGTGGCCGTGGCCTCGTCGCCAACGCCAAGGCTCTTGAAAGCAAGGCCCTTGACGTTCAGAACGATGTCAGTGACGTCCTCGTAGACGCCGTCGACAGTCGTGAACTCGTGCTGCACACCGTCGATCTGGATGGCCTCCACAGCGGCGCCCTCGAGAGAGGAGAGCAGCACGCGGCGAAGCGAGTTGCCGAGCGTGTCGCCATAGCCGTGCTCAAGCGGCTCGGCCACGACGCGAGCGACATTCTCGCTGACCTCTTCTACCGACACGGTGGGTCGGATGAAATCGGACATAGAAACCTCCAACCGGTCTCTACTACTTGGAGTAGAGCTCGACGATGAGCTGGGCGTCGATATCAAGGTCGATCTGATCGCGCGTCGGGAGCTGGAGGACGGTGCCCTGGAGCTTCTCGATGTCGACCTCGAGCCAAGCCGGAACGGCCATGTGCTCGGAGGAGATCAGAGCCTCCTTGATGGGGAGGAGATCCTTGTACTTGGCGCCCACGGCGACGACGTCGCCGGCCTTAACGCGGTAGGAGGGGATGTCGACGCGACGGCCGTTCACGGTGATGTGGCCGTGACGGACGGTCTGACGGGCCTCCTTGCGGGTGCGGGCGAAGCCAAGACGGAACACGACGTTGTCAAGGCGGCTCTCGAGGATGGTCATCAGGTTGTCACCAGTGATGCCCTCGAGCTTAAGAGCCTTGTCGTAGTACATGTGGAACTGCTTCTCAAGCACGCCGTAGATGAACTTGGCCTTCTGCTTCTCGCGGAGCTGACGGCCGTACTCGCTCTCCTGACGACGCTGGCGCTTGGGCTGGCGGTTCGACTTCTTGTTGATGCCCATCACGATCGGGTCAATGTCGAGCGCGCGGCACCTCTTAAGGACAGGAGTCCTATCCACTGCCATAGTTAGATTCCTTCCTTACCTACACGCGGCGACGCTTGCACGGACGGCAACCGTTGTGCGCGATGGGGGTCTTGTCCTGGATGCTCGAAACCTCGAGGCCAGCAGCCTGGAGGGAGCGGATGGCCGTCTCGCGGCCCGAACCGGGGCCCTTGACGAAGACGGACACCTTGTGGACGCCGTGCTCCATGGCCTCCTTGGCGCAAGCCTCGGCAGCCATCTGAGCGGCGAACGGCGTGGACTTACGGGAGCCCTTGAAGCCGACCATACCGGCGGAGCGCCAGGAAATCACGTTGCCCTGGGGGTCGGTGATCGAGATGATCGTGTTGTTGAAGGTGCTCTTGATGTGGGCCTGACCGACGGAGATGTTCTTGCGGTCGGCACGCTTGATGCGCCCGCGGTTCTGGGCGCCCTTCTTAGCAGTAGCCATTAGTCAGTCTCCCCTACTTCTTCTTCTTGCCGCCGACCTGACGCTTCTTGCCCTTGCGGGTGCGAGCGTTGGTGTGCGTGCGCTGACCACGGACGGGGAGGCCCTTGCGGTGACGGAGGCCGCGGTAGCAGCCGATCTCCATCAGGCGGGCGATGTTCTGGCGGGTCTCACGACGAAGGTCGCCCTCGGTCGTGTAGTTAGCATCAATGAAGTCACGAATCTTGGTGACCTCGTCCTCGGTCAGATCCTTGACACGAGTGGAGGGATCAACGCCGGTCTCGGCGCAAATCTTGGTGGCGCGGGTGCGGCCGATGCCAAAAATGTAGGTGAGTCCGATCTCGACGCGCTTCTCGCGCGGGAGGTCGACGCCGTTAATACGGGCCAACTTGTGCTCCTCTCCTAGCCCTGACGCTGCTTGTGGCGCGGGTTCTCGCAGATCACGTACACCTTACCGTGGCGACGGATGACCTTGCACTTATCGCACATCTTCTTGACCGAAGGACGTACTTTCATCGTTCTTCCTCTCGGTGTGTCTTGCTTTCCTATATGAACGCCCAGCCGCTGGCGAGAATATCCAAGGCTGAAATGCGCTGGCACGAGGCCGGCGCGGTGTGGCCCGAAGGCCGTGCGGCTATGCCGCGTACGGGCCCTACTTGTAACGGTAGGTGATGCGCCCGCGCTGGAGGTCGTACGGCGAAATCTCGACAACGACCTTGTCGCCGGGAAGGATTCGGATGTAGTTCATACGAATCTTGCCCGAGATGGTGCAGAGAATGGTGTGGCCATTCTCAAGCTCGACGTTGAACATCGCGTTTGGCAGCGGCTCGAGAACCTTGCCTTCGAGCTCGATTGCGTCCTGTTTGCTCACTGCGTGCTACCTTCTCCTCGACACATGACACAGCGACTGAACATCATATAGGAGAAACCCACGCCATGTCCACATAGCGTGGGTTTCTCCACAAGTTTTATTTTTGGCGCCCGAGAAGGGTGCCAAAGCAGGGCCATGGGCGGTTCGAAGGCGCAATCGGGCAGCGTCCTTGGGGCCTGTGTATCACCCGGCGCGCTAGCCAAGTTGGCCTTCCCCACGCCCGAACCTACTCCTGCTCGGGAGCCTCGGCCTGTTCTGCTTCGTTCGCCTGCTGGACCACGGCCTTGCCGCCCTGCATCGCACACCATGGACCCTGGGTGTCCTGCGTGAGAATGACCGGACCATCCTCGGTGATGGCGATGGTGTTCTCATAGTGGGCCGCGTTCAGACCGTCGTTGGTGACGACCGTCCAGCGGTTAGGAAGCACGTGGCTCTCGTAGCCGCCCATGCAGATCATGGGCTCGATGGCGATGACCATGCCCACGTGGAGCTTCACGCCACGTCCGGCCTTGCCATAGTTGGGGACGTTGGGCTCCTCGTGCATATCGCGGCCAACACCGTGACCCACGTAGTCACGAACAACCCCATAACCAGCGGCTTCGGCAAGCTCCTGAACAGCATGGCCGATGTCGCCAATGCGGTTACCGGGTACGGCGGCGTTAATGCCGGCGATGAGGCAGTCACGCGTGACCTCGCAGAGCGCCTTGTCGTTGCTGGAGACGTTTCCGCAGTAGAAGGTCCAGGCGTTGTCGCCCACCCAGCCGTCGACAATGGCGCCCGTGTCGATGGAGACAACGTCGCCTTCGGCAAGCTTGCGCGTGGCGCTCGGGATGCCGTGAACAATCTCACCGTTCACCGAGCAGCAGATGCTTCCGGGGAAGCCACCGTATCCCTTGAAGGCGGGCACGCCGCCAGCACCACGGATGACCTGCTCGGCAATGGCATCGAGCTCGAGTGTGCTCACGCCGGGCTTGATGGCCTCGCCAACACGACGAAGCGCAAGCTTAGAGAGGGCTCCAGCCTGCTTCATCGCCTCAATCTGCTCGGGAGTCTTGATCTTGATCATAGGGAGAGCAGCTGCTTCACGTCGGTGTAGACCTCGTCGACCGGACGGTCACCGTCGACGCTCACGAGCAGGCCCTTGCCCTTGTAGTACTCAACGAGCGGGGCAGTCTGGGACTCGTAGACGTCAAGGCGCTTCTGAATGGTCTCGGGCTTGTCGTCGTCGCGCTGATACATCTCACCGTGGCAGGAGGGGCACACGTCAACGCCGGCAGGCGCGGTGTAGCCGCAGTCCTTGCAGGTGCGGCGGGAGGACAGACGCTTGACGATGACCTCGGAGGCCACGTCAACGAGCAGAGCGGCATCGAGCTTCACGCCAGACTCAGCGAGGGCGGAGTCGAGCGTAACGGCCTGGGCGGTGTTGCGCGGGAAGCCGTCGAGAATGAAGCCCTTCTTGGCGTCATCGGCAGCGAGGCGCTCGAGCACGAGGTCAACGACGAGCTTGTCGGGGACGAGCTGACCGTTGTCCATGTACTCCTTGGCCTTCACGCCGAGCTTGGTGCCAGCCTTGACGGCGGCACGAAGCAGATCGCCGGTGGAGATGTGGGCAACGCCGAACTCCTCGACGAGCTTCTGGGCCTGGGTGCCCTTGCCAGCACCGGGAGCTCCGAGCAAAACGATGTTCATGGATTCCTTCTTTCTGCGCCTGACGGCGCGGTCGCTCTTGCAAGCCTACCGCAAAAAGAGAAGGGCCGCCGCCCGAAGGCAGCGGCCCCGCAAAATCTCATCTCGCCTGAAGGCTACTTAATGAAGAGGCCCTCGTAGTTGGCGGTCTTGAGCTGGCTCTCGATCTGGGAGAGCGTGTCCAGAGCGACGCCAACCATGATGAGGATGGACGTGCCGCCGAAGGACTGCACGAGCGAGTTGCCCGTGACGGTGAAGACGATCGACGGAACCACAGCGACCACGGCGATGAAGATGGCGCCGGGAAGCGTGATGTGGTTCAGCACGTTCTTGATGTAGGCAGCAGTGGCAGCGCCCGGACGAACACCGGGGATGAAGCCGCCCTGCTTACGGAGGGTGTCGGCTGTCTCATCAGGGTTGAACACCATGGAGGTGTAGAAGTAGGCAAAGCCCACGATGAGGAGAACAGACAGCACCCAGTTGAGCCAACCGGAGCTCACGGCGTTAGCGAAGGCGGTGATCCAACCCACGTTGGGGAAGAAGACCGCAATCTGAGCCGGGAAGTACAGGATGGCGCTCGCGAAGATAATCGGAACGACGCCGGCGGTGTTGACCTTGATCGGCAGATACGTAGCCTGACCGCCCATGATGCGACGACCGACGACACGCTTTGCGTACTGCACCGGGATGCGGCGCTGGCCGCGCTCGATGTAGACGATGAAGGGAACGACCGCGACGATGACCACAACGATCAGAACGGTGAGCAGCACGCCGTTCTCGGCGGTGCTCAGCGACTGAACGATCGAGGTGGGCAGGCCCGAGATGATGTTCGCGAAGATGATCAGGCTCATGCCATTGCCGATGCCGCGCTGGGTGATGACCTCGCCCATCCACATAATGAGGATGGCGCCGGCCAGCATGGTCACGACAACGACGATGTCCATGATCCAGCCCGGCATACCCGCCTCAGAGAAATCGATGCCGAAGCTCGAGCTCTTGAAGAGGAACAGGTAGCCAACGGAGTTCAGCAGAGCGAGCGCAACGGTGAGGTAGCGCGTGTACTGCGTGACCTTGCGCTGGCCACTCTCGCCCTCGCGGGCGAGAGTGCCGAGGCTGGGAACCACGGCCTGGAGCATCTGCATGATGATCTGGGCCGTGATGTAGGGCATGATACCGAGGCAGAACACCGAGACGCGGGACAGCGCGCCGCCGCTGAACAGGTTCAGCACGGCAATAGCGCTGTTGGCGCTGGAGCTCGACTGGTAGGCCGAGAGCATGCCCGAGAAGGGAATGCCTGGCACAGGGATGTAGGCCCCGATCCTGTAGAGCACGAGAATGCCGAGCGTCAGCAGGATCTTGCTACGGAGCTCCTTTACGCGGAACGCGTTGAGGAAACCGTTTAGCACGGGAGCTCTACCTTTCCGCCGGCGGCCTCAATCTTGGCCTGGGCGGCGGGGGAAACCTTGTCCACCTTGACGGTGAGCTTCTTGGTGATCTCGCCGTCGCCAAGAACCTTGACGAGCTCGTACTCGCGCTTGATGATGCCAGCGGCAACGAGGCTCTGGGTGTCGACGACATCGCCATCGTTGAACTTCTCCTCGAGACGGGAGACGTTGACCGGAGCGTACTCGACGCGGTTGCGGTTCTTGAAGCCGGGGAGCTTCGGGAGACGCATCGCGAGCGGCTGCTGGCCGCCCTCGAAGCCGGCGCCCTTGCCGCCACCAGAGCGGGAGAGCTGACCCTTGGTGCCGCGACCGGCAGTGGTGCCGTGGCCGGAGCCGTTGCCGCGACCGATACGCTTGCGGGCCTTCTTAGCGCCCTCGTTGGGACGCAGATCGTGAAGCTGCATGGGGTGACTCCTAAATCTCTTCCACGGTGACGAGGTGCTTGACCTTGAAGATCATCCCACGGATGCTCTCGTTGTCAGGCTGCTCGACGACGCTGTTGACCTTGTGGAGACCAAGGGCGCGGACGGTGGCAGTCTGGTCCTTCTTGACGCCACAGACAGGGCTCTTGACGAGCTTGATCTTGAGGGTCTTCGCCATGGTTAGTTCTCCTTCCCGACGAACATCTCGGCGACGGTGAGACCACGACGAGCGGCGGTCTCCTCCGGGCTGGAGAGCTGCTTGAGGGCCTCAGCGGCGGCCTTGATGGTGTTGAGGCCGTTGCTGGAACCCATGGACTTGGACAGGACGTTCTTGATGCCAGCGAGCTCGAAGAGCGGACGCACGGGGCCGCCGGCGATAACACCGGTACCCTCGATGGCGGGCTTCACGAGGACGCGAGCAGCACCGAACTCACCCATGACGTCGTGGGGAATGGAGCCGGTCTCGGTCAGCGGCACCTTGAACATGTTCTTCTTGGCGTTGTCGGAAGCCTTCTGGATGGCCAGGGGCACCTCAGCGGACTTGCCCATGCCGAGGCCAACGTTGCCCTTGCCGTCACCGACGACCACGAGGGCGACGAGGGACATGCGGCGACCGCCCTTGACGGTCTTGGACACGCGGTGGATGAAGACGACGCGCTCCTCAAGCTCGGAGGCTTCGCGCTGCTGCTTCTGGTTACGAGCCATTACTAAAACCTCCTAGAACTTCAGGCCCGCGGAGCGGGCGCCGTCTGCGAGAGCCTTGACACGGCCGTGGTAGATGCAGCCACCACGGTCGAAGGTGACGGTGTCGACGCCGGCCTTGAGGGCGCGCTCACCGATGAGCTTACCGACGAACTCGGCGGCCTCCTTGTTGGAGCCGAGCTTGCCAGCAGCGCGGAACTCAGGATCGAGCGTGGAGGCGCTGCAGATGGTCTTGGCCTCGACGTCGTTGATGAGCTGAGCGTAGATGTTGGAGTTCGTGCGGTGCACGGACAGGCGCGGACGCTCGGCGGTGCCGGTAATCTTGGAGCGGACGCGACGCTGGCGACGCTTGAAGCCAGCGAGCTTTGCCTGCTGCTTGTTCATACGTTTCTCCTTAGTCACGCCGTCACCTGACAGGGTGACGGACTTTTATGACTTACTGGGCGCAAGCCGTTACTTGGCGGCCTTGCCGAGCTTACGACGGATGTGCTCACCCATGTAGTGGATGCCCTTGCCCTTGTACGGCTCGGGAGGACGCTTCATGCGAATCTCGGCGGCAACCTGGCCGACCTGCTCCTTGGAGATGCCGTTCACGTTGATGTGCGTGTTGTCGGGCACCTCGAACGTGATGTTCTCGGGAGCCTTGTAGATCACGGGGTGGGAGTAGCCCAGGGAAAGGTCGAGGTCCTTGCCCTTGAGAGCAACACGGTAGCCAACGCCGGTGAGCTCGAGCTGCTTCTGGAAGCCAGCGGAGACGCCGATAACCATGTTGTTGATGAGGGTGCGGACGAGGCCGTGCTGGGCGTTGGCGTCGCGGGACTCCTCAGCGGTGGCGACGATGATCTCCTCGCCCTCCTGCGTGATGGTCACGAGCTCGGAGAAGGTGCGCTCAAGCTCGCCCTTGGGGCCCTTGACGTGGACGTTAGTGCCATTGACTGTCACAGTGACTCCGGCGGGAATCTGGACAGGCTTCTTGCCAATGCGGGACATAGTGTCTCCTTTCCTATCCTGCCGTGGGTTACCAGACGTAGGCGATGACTTCGCCGCCGACGCCGAGCTTACGGGCGTCGCGGTCGCACATCATGCCCTTGGAAGTGGAGATGACGGCGGTGCCCAGGCCACCGAGGACGCGAGGAAGATCCTCGGCCTTGGAGTAGATGCGCAGGCCGGGCTTAGAGATGCGCTTGATGCCGCGGATGACGCGGGCACGACGAGCGCCATACTTGAGGGTGATGTGCAGGGTCTTCTGGGGCTTGGTGTCCTCGACGGCGTAGCCCTCGATGTAGCCCTCTTCCGTGATAACACGGGCGATCTCGACGAGCACCTTGCTCGACGGCATGCTGACGACTTCCTTGCCGGCGGTGTTGCCGTTGCGGATGCGCGTGAGCATGTCTGCAATGGGATCGGTAACGTTCATTGAGTTTCTCCTTCGGTAGGGATGAACCTCTTCGCTCGGTTTACTTGAACCCGTGGCCCAAGCACCTGAACGGGAGTCTTCCTTCTGCCCTTGGAGCTGGGGACGGATGTCCTACCAGCTCGCCTTGCGGACGCCGGGAAGCTCGCCCTTGCTCGCGAGCTCGCGGAAGCACACACGGCACAGGCCGAACTTGCGATACACGCTGTGCGGACGGCCGCAGCGCTGGCAGCGGTTCTGGGTGCGCGTAGAGTACTTCGGCTCACGCGATGCCTTGACGATCATCGATGTCTTAGCCACAAATCCTCCTTCTGGGTTTCGGCCGCATCCTTATGCGGCTTTGTCCATGTCGCTTATGCGACGACGCTGCCGGATTGCTCCGGCAGCGGGATTACCTAATAGGTTTAGTTCTCCTTGAACGGGAAGTTGAAGGCGTCGAGAAGCGCCTTGCCCTCCTCGTTGGTCTTGGCGGTGGTGACGATGGTGATGTCCATGCCACGGGTGCGGTCCATCTTGTCGAAGTCAATCTCGGGGAAGATGAGCTGCTCGGTCACGCCCATGGAGAAGTTGCCACGGCCGTCGAAGCTCTTGGCAGAGATGCCGCGGAAGTCGCGGATACGGGGGATGGCAACGCAGATCAGACGATCCAGGAAGTCCCACATGCGGTCGCCGCGCAGGGTGACCTTGGCGCCGATGGGCTGACCCTCACGGAGGTGGAAGGTAGCGATGGACTTACGGGCACGACGGATGGTGGGCTGCTGACCGGTGATGGTGCGCAGGTCGGCAACGGCGCCGTCGATGGCCTTGGAATCGGTAGCGGCCTCGCCGACACCCATGTTCACGACGATCTTCTCGATCTGGGGAACGGTCATGGGGTTGGTGTAGCCGAACTGCTCGATGAGCTTGGCGCGGACCTCGTCCTTGTAGAGGGTCTTGAAGCGCGGGACGTACTTCTCTTCAGCCATGTTCACTCCTTATGGGGTTCTCAGCATGGGGTTGGCGTTGACGCCGGCGTTTGCGCTGCTAGCAACACGTGTGCCGGGCGCCCCGTTATCCTCATGCCTCCTGCTCGACGGCTAATCGGCAGGAGCCTTCACAGTGCAGCTCATAAGGATATGCCTTTGTGAGGCCATTTACCAGTACAAATTTGTACATTTCCGCAGGGTGGCACCCGCGCACACGACACTGACACAACTCACTAAAAATGGCGCCGCACGAATGCGACGCCATCTCTCCTCGCTTGGCTAGCCCGTTGCCGGGCACCCGCGGACTATATGGGAAGCGCTTCCCTTCGTCGCTTCCCGTGCCGCGTCGCCCGCGCCCTCGCGAAGACCCCTTCCTGGAGCGCCAGCCTACTCGGGCAAGCTCTCGAAGAACTCTGCCTCGCCGGCCACCTCAAGCAGCGTCTTGCCGCCAAGGGCCGGAAGGTTCAAGACTTCGTCAACCGTGGGGACGAGTTCGGAGCAATCAGTGAAGTGGCCCTTTTCGTTGAGCTTGGAGCAGTCCTGCACGCGCCAGTAGCCGTCAGTGTGGGTGACGTAGTAGGTGTCCTCCCCCACCTTGGCGAACACGCGCGTTGCGGAGCGCAGATAGCCCTCGAGGCCATCAGGTCCGATTTCGAGCTTCTCTTCCGCCATCACTCCCATGGTTGCTCCCTTCGTCTTGCGCGGGACTACCCGCGCTCAGGTGACGCTGTCTTGGCTCTAAGAGTCCCCCAAGGCCTGTTGGCTATCCACAGCCACCCGACGAGCGGCGCAAATTTTCGCGGAGCGGCGATGTGGTGCGTGCCCCGGTTCGGGCCACCCAACAATTAGAGGCGTCCAAGCCGGAATGGCGAAACACGTCGTGCCGCTCGATCATCGCGGCAATGCTGATTTCTTTGCGGGTTAGAGCGGAAGCACAAGCAGAGCTTCCCGAGCCGGAAGGAGGTGCGGAACGGGTCTAGCCGCTCAAGCAGGGACGATGAAGCAGGCACCCCCCGTTCAACAGCTTTAGAGATAACCGCCGAGATGAATCCACGGGCGAACGCGAACAGCCCACAAGCCAAGCTCGTCAAAACAAAAAGCCCCGCAGGATTTCTCCTACGGGGCTTGAGCTCAAGTGCTAGCGGGTAATCCCGCAAGAACTACTTGGCAGGGTCAGGAATGACCTCGCCGCTCTTCTTGGCGAAACGGACCTTGGTGCCGTCCTCCTCGAAGCGGTAGCCGACGCGCGTGGGCTTGTCGGTCTTGGGGTCGATCAGCGCGACGTTGGAGACGTCGATGGGCATCTCCTTGTTCACGAAGCCGCCCTGCTGGTTCTCCTGGGTGGGGCGCTGGGCCTTCTTGGCCACGGCGACGCCCTCGACGACGACCTTGCCCTCGGCGGGCAGGGCGCGCACGACCATGCCGCGCTTGCCCTTGTCCTTGCCGGAGAGAACCTCGACGGTGTCGCCCTTCTTGATCTTCATCTTAGCCATGTTCGCGACTCCTTCTAAAGCGTCTCAGGCGCGAGAGAGACGATCTTCATGTACTTGTGGTCGCGCAGCTCACGGGCGACAGGCCCGAAGATACGGGTGCCCACGGGGCCGCCGTCCTTGTCGATCAGAACGCAGGCGTTCTGGTCGAACTTGATGTAGCTGCCGTCCTTGCGACGGTTCTCCTTGGCGGTGCGCACGATGACGCAGCGAACGACGTCGCCCTTCTTGACGGAGCCACCCGGGGTGGCCTCCTGCACGGCGGCGATGATGACGTCGGCAAGACCGGCGTAACGACGCTTGGAGCCGCCCAGGACCTTAATGCACCTCACGCGCTTGGCGCCGGAGTTATCGGCAACGGTGAGCATGGTTTGCATCTGAATCATTGCAAAATCCCTTTCAGAAGCTCATCCGGGCCAGAGGTGCGCCCACACGTGCGACGCACTTGGCCGGAAGAGGGCCTTGGTATGTTACTTGGCGGCCTCAACGACCTCGACGAGGCGCCAGCGCTTCGTCTTGGACATCGGACGCGTCTCCATGACCTTGACGGTGTCGCCGACGTGCGCGACCTCGTTCTCGTCGTGGGCGTGGAGCTTCTTGGTGATGGTAATCATCTTGCCGTACTTGGGGTGACGCTTGCGGTTGTCGATCTTCACGACGATGCTCTTGGCACCGGAGATGGAGGTGACGACGCCCGTGCGCACCTTGCGGCTGTTGCGAGCCTCGGTATCGCTCATGTTTACTCCCTAGACTCTCTTACTCGGCAGCGGATTCGCTGGCGATCTGGCGGGCGCGCATCTCGGTCTGGATGCGGGCAATGTCACGCTTGACGTTGGTCACGCGGGCCGTGTTGTCCAGCTGGCTGGTGGCCATCTGGAAACGCAGGTTGAAGAGCTCGGCGCGGCCGTCCTCAAGCTTCTGGGCGAGCTGCTCGTCAGAGAGCTCGCGGATTTCGGTCATCTTCATTACTGCTCGTCCTTCCCAGCCTGGTCGGAGAGGGCGACGATCTTCGTCTTGATGGGCAGCTTGTGCTGAGCAAGACGGAGGGCCTCCCTGGCGATCTCGTCGGAGACGCCGCCAATCTCGAACATGATGCGGCCGGGCTTGACCACGGCCACCCACTCCTCGGGGTTACCCTTACCCTTGCCCATGCGGGTCTCGGCGGGCTTCTTGGAGATGGGCTTGTCCGGGAAGATGGTGATCCAGACCTTACCGCCACGCTTCATGTAACGGGTCATGGCGATACGAGCGGCCTCGATCTGACGGTTGGTGATCCAGTGAGCCTCGAGGGCCTGGATGCCGTACTCACCGAAGTAGAGCTTGGTGTTGCCCTTAGCCTGGCCCTTCATGGAGCCACGCTGAACCTTACGGTGGAGGATGCGCTTAGGAGCCAGCATTAGTTGCCCCTCCTCTCATTGCGGCGACGGGGACGCGAGGAGCCCTCGAGAGCGGGCTGCGGCTTGGGCTGGCCGGGGAGCTTCTCACCGACGTAAATCCAAACCTTCACGCCACAAGCGCCCATGGTGGTGCGAGCGGTGGCAGTGCCGAAGTCGATGCAGGCGCGCAGGGTGTGCAGCGGCACGCGACCCTCGCGGTACCACTCGCGACGACCGAGCTCGGCGCCGCCGAGACGACCGGAGCACTGAATACGGATGCCCTTGGCGCCAGCCTTGCGGGCAGACTGCACGGCCTTGCGCATGGCGCGACGGAAGGCGATGCGCTGCTCGAGCTGGTCAGCGATGGACTGAGCGACGAGCGTGGCGTCGAGCTCGGGGCGCTTGACCTCGATGACGTCGACGTTGACCTGGCCCTTGGAGACCTTGGCGATCTTCTCGAGCTCGGAACGAAGGCCGTCGATCTCGGAGCCCTTCTTGCCGATGACGATGCCCGGGCGGGAGGTGTAGATGGTGACCTTCACCTTGTCGCCGGCACGCTCGATCTCGACGCGGGAAAGACCGGCGTTCGCGAGGCGCTTGTCGAGGTACTTACGGATCTCGAGGTCATTGCCGAGGGTGGTGGCGTAGTCCTTGTCGGCGTACCAACGGGAGCGCCAGTTCTCGGTGACTCCGAGGCGGAAACCAGTGGGGGAAACCTTCTGACCCATGTGGCTTTACGCCTCCTTTCGGGGAGCGACGGTGATGGTGATGTGGCTCGTGCGCTTGTTGATGCGGCTCGCGGAGCCCTTGGCGCGCGGGCGGATGCGCTTGAGCGTCGGGCCCTCGTCCACGTAGGCGGCCACGATCACGAGGTCGTCGGGACGCATGCCCTTGTTCTGGTAAGCGTTGGCCGTAGCGGAGCGGAGAACCTTCTCCACGTCGACGGCGACGGCACGCTCGGAGAACTGGAGGATCTCGTTGGCGCGCTCGACGGACTGGTTGCGGATCTGATCAACGACAAGACGAGCCTTGCGCGGGGCGACACGGACGTACTTGGCGGTTGCCGAGACCCAGTTCGGGTTGGTGTTCTTAGCCATTTGTCAGTACCCCCTTAGGCGTTCTTGTGGCCACGGAAGGTGCGGGTCGGGGCGAACTCGCCCAGCTTGTGACCAACCATGGACTCGGTGACATACACGGGCACGTGCTTGCGGCCATCGTGGACGGCGATCGTGTGACCGACCATCTCCGGGAAGATGGTAGAGGCGCGCGACCAGGTCTTGATGACCTCCTTCTTGCCAGCCTCGTTCATCGCAGCGACACGCGAAAGGAGGCGAGTCTCCACGAACGGGCCCTTCTTGAGACTTCTGCTCATAGGTGCTTTCTCCTACTTCTCGCGTTACTTCGTCTTGCGACGACGGATGATGAGGCGGTTGGTGTTCTTCTTCGGGTCGCGGGTCTTCTTGCCCTTGGCCGGCTTGCCCCACGGAGAGACAGACGGACGACCAGAAGTGTGGTTCTTGCCCTCGCCGCCGCCGTGCGGGTGGTCGACCGGGTTCATGACCGTACCACGGACGGTCGGACGGACGCCGGCCCAGCGGTTACGACCGGCCTTACCGATCTTGATGTTGGCGTGATCGGCGTTGCCAACCTCACCGATGGTGGCGCGGCAGGTGACGAGCACGCGACGCATCTCGGAAGACGGCATGCGCAGGATGGCGTACTTGCCCTCCTTGCCCATGAGCTGGCAGGAGTTGCCGGCAGAACGGGCGATGGCGGCGCCACGGCCGGGCTGGAACTCCACGGCGTGGATGAGCGTACCGACCGGGATCTCGCTCAGGGGCATGGCGTTGCCGGGCTTGATGTCGGCGCCCTCACCGGAGATGACGGTGTCGCCGACGTTGAGGCCCTTGGGGCACAGGATGTAGGCCTTGGCGCCGTCCACGTAGTGGAGAAGGGCGATGCGGGCCGAACGGTTCGGGTCATACTCGATGGTCGCGACCTTGGCGGGCACGCCATCCTTCTTGCGCTTGAAGTCGATGACACGGTACTGACGCTTGTGGCCGCCGCCCTGGTGGCGGGTGGTCACACGGCCGTTGTTGTTACGGCCGGCCTTCTTCGGCAGCGGCTCGAGCAGCGACTTCTCGGGCTTGTCCGTCGTGATCTCGGCGAAGTCCGAGACAGTCTGGAAGCGCCTGCCTGCGCTGGTGGGCTTGAGGTGCTTAACTCCCATGTTGCTTTCCCTTTCTTAGTTCCGTTGGCCATCCCGCTCAAGGGATGAGGCCGGGTGGGGATTTCTCCCTTGTGGCCTCGGCGAGATGACGCCGGATTACCACGGTGCCGCGCGTATCCTTCGGCGCGGCGCGGACACGCCCCCGTCACGAGGACGGAGGCGGGAGTACCTTGCCTACTCCTCGGTGGCCTGCTGGCCGAAGACCTCGATGGTCTCGCCGTCAGCGATAGTGACGACGGCCTTCTTCCAGGAGCGGGTCATGCCAGCGACGTAGCGGACGCGCTTCTTCTTGGGCTTCACGTTGATGGTGTTGACCTTAAGAACGTGGACGCCGAAGAGCTTCTCAACCGCGGCGGCAATCTCCTCCTTGGGAGCCTGCTTGGCAACCTCGAAGGTGTACTTGTTCTGGCCCATGAGGTCGAAGGAACGCTCGGAGACGATCGGGCGGATGATGACGTTGTAGACGGAGTTCATTTAAGCGAGCACCTCCTCGAGCTTCTTGGCGCACTCGGTGTTGAGGACGAGAGCGGCGTTGTCGATGAGGGAGTGCGTGGTGACCTCGCTGACGCCGAGGACACGGACGGTCTCGACGTTGCGGAAGGACAGGTAGGTGTAGATGTCGTCATCAGCAACGACAAGGGTGACGCGCTTGCCCTCGAGGCCCAGGGCCTTGAGGAGGGCGACGGCCTGCTTGGTGCAGGGCTTGTCGAAGCCGTAGTTGTCGACAACGACGAGCTCGTTGTCGCGGACCTTGCCGGAGAGCACGCCGCGCATGGCGAGCTTGACCTCCTTGTTGTTCACGCGACGGTTGTGAGTGCGGGGGGTGGGGCCAAAGGGCACGCCGCCGCCGACCCACTGGGTGGCGCGGATGGAGCCCTGACGGGCACGGCCGGTGCCCTTCTGACGCCACGGCTTGGCGCCGCCACCGGAGACCTCAGAGCGGCCCTTGGTGTCGTGGGTGCCCTGGCGAAGGTTGCCGAGCTGCACGGTCACGACCTGGTGGATAACGGCAATGTTCGGCTCAATGCCGAAAACGCTGGAGTCGAACTCGACGGTCTCTACCGCCTTGCCCTCCGCGTTCTTGATTTCGATCTTGGACATCATGTTCTCCTTGGAAGCCTAAAGGTTATTTGCTTGGGGCCCTTAGGCCATGCGGATCGAGACGAGGGCGTTCTTGCCGCCGGGGACGGCGCCCTTCACGAGCATGAGGTTCTGCTCGGCGTCAACGCGGACGAGCTTGAGGTTCTTGACGGTGACGCGCTCGTCGCCCATGTGGCCAGCCATGTGGAGGCCCTTGCGGACACGGGAGGGATAAGCGCACTGACCGATGGAACCCGGCTTGCGCTGGTTGCGCGAACCGTGCGTCATGGGACCGCAGGCGAAGTTCCAGCGCTTAATGGTGCCCTGGAAGCCCTTGCCCTTGGAGGTGCCGGTGACGTCAACGCTCTTGACCTCGGAGAAGTCGGCGACGGACACGACGTCGCCCACCTTGTGGTCCTCGCCGTTCTCAACGCGAACCTCGCGCAGGTAGCGCATGGGCTCGACGCCAGCCTTGGCGAAGTGACCAGCCATGGGCTTGTTGAGACGGGACTTCTTGACCTCGCCGAAGCCAATCTGAACGGCATCGTAGCCGTCGGTGGCAACGGTCTTGACCTGCGAAACGACGCAGGGGCCGGCCTGGATGACCGTGACGGGCACGACGTTGTCGTCCTCGTCAAACACCTGGGTCATCCCGATCTTGCGGCCGAGGATGGTGCTGACCATACACGTTCCTAACACTCGGTGGTCTTGGGTTGTTGCGGACACCCCTTGTGCCCGGCCCCAGAGGACCACGACCTACTTGCACCGTGCGGGTGAGGGCGTTGGCTGTGAGCTGTTTTCCTCGCGTTGCCGGCGGAAGCAGTTGCTTCTCGAGCCCGTTCGAGGGATACGCCCGGAACCGTGTTATGGTTCCGACACAGCATGCCCCTAAAAGCACAGCCTGACTAGTATACACACGCATGGGCCGCTTCACAATCTCTATATGTGGCAATTTTCGCAGGTGCGAGGGCATGGTTTGCACTGCCTATTTTGCGTTCGAATTGGCATCGAGAACGAGGGTCTCCCCTATCGCTCGTGGTTGCATTCACGCGAGATTGTCTGGCCCACGCTGTCGCCCCAACGTTGCACACGCATGCGTTTGCGGGATTTGCAACCGGACGCGACAACCCCGATGTCTCGCGCGCATGCGTTTGCGGGATTTGCAACCGAATGCGACAACCCCGATCTGGCGTTAGACATATTCAAATTACAAAACCCCAGGAAGAAGGCTCGTCTCGCAAGCGCATCGATCCAGCAGGTCTTCGGAGATGTTGCACGGGGATACATTTGCGGGATTCGTAGCTATTTGCGACAACCCAGCCCCCCCTGCGCATAGTCACGCTTTTGCTCGAATCCGCCATCTTGTCTTGACAGGCGCCCTGGGCATTAAGCCTCTAATAGTCGCGCTTGCGATTGAACTGCCCCCAATTCCTGCGGACGCCCAGGGTATCGGGCCCCTGTTAACAAAAAAGAGGGCGGCAGGTTGGTCCTGCCGCCCTCGTTGACGTTGATGTGGCCGTTGGCCGCCTCGGCCGGGCCGGTGCCGCGCTACCCGCGGCG
>CAVHWW010000046.1:0-5141 GCA_963639715.1 Acutalibacteraceae bacterium | reverse complement strand
CCGGGCGCTACCTCTGCACCGTCGGAGACGTTGACATCCTAGAGGACGTCACCCCTGCCATCCTGGGCGACGCCTATCGTCTCGAATGGCGCGGCAAGGAGCTGAGCAACGGCCCTTGGGTGGGCGACCTCATAACGCCCACGAACAGCCGCCCCGCCCCCGGCTTCACCGACGTCACCCCCGACTACACCATCTGGGATTAGGCTCCCATAAGCGGACGCCAGCCAATAGCAGTGCATACCCACTGCTTACTCCTCGCTCGTAACCACATCCGTCTCCGCATCGCCTTAATTCGTGCCCACAGCATCCCCTCCCGCCACAACCATCCCTGGCGCCACGTCGTCCGCACCTTCCCAGGCCTCGCCGCCCGCGCTACAATCGCGTCAAGAGACGTTTCCTACCCGGGTTTAAGTGCACGGGTGTCTGGGCGTCTCTTAACTTTTGTGTCGAGAAATACGTCTCGCTCCTCATCCTTTGGAATGCCGCGAAGCGCAGCAAAAAACCCTCGCCGTATGCAGGCCCTTTCGTCGCCGGGCTTCCGCTTGGCGTCGACATAACCCTCGCCGCGCGGCCTCGCGTAAAGCGGCACCCGCCGGGATAGGGTCAATCGGGGCCTCCGCGGGGCGCGTTTGGCAGCTCGACCGACTTTTCGGCGACTTGTGGCGAGAGGGGCAAGTAGTCCCTTATATATGCAAGTCGTCTACCTGCGGCTTTAAAAATGAGAAATAGGGGGACTACTCGGACTTTTTGTACAAGTCGCCGAAAAGTCGGCCGAAGTGACATCCACGCCCCAGCGAGGGCCTAAATAGTCTCACCTTCGCCTCAAAGATGGTTGGAACCGTCTGCTTCGTGCGCTCAGGCGGGGCGGTCCGCGCGGCGCTGGAAGCTACGCATCCCCCGTCAATGGCAGGCAAGCCCCCTTATCGGCGCCTTTAATTTCGCCCTTTGCCCGCATTGGGACAACGTTCTGCATCCACGCTCAGCTTTGCGCCCACTCCCCGCACCACAACAGCGCCCCAACCACACGTCTGGGTCCAGGTCACGCGCCAACACCCCAATAGCGCGGCCACGCCACAGCCGCGACCATGTCCCCGGACTCGCCAACGGAATCCGCTGCAAATCAATCGCGAACAAGCCGCGGCACAAGCCTCCCCCCACAAAACCGTCGCGTTGCATCCACGAGCGCCGTCCAAACAGCTCGCCCGCCCTCCCACCGATGCGAGGCAGCTCCGGCCCTCCCCTACCTCCATGATGGTCGAGAAGGGAAAGCGCCGCCGCTCGCATGCACGGGCGGCGGTGTTGCGATTGGAGGAATATGCGTTACATCGAGTTTGGCGAGCAGAAGGCAAAGGCGTCCGAGGTCATGATCGGCCTCATGCGCATCAACGAGATGAGCGTGGCCGAGGTCACCGAGCTTATCGAGACGGCGCTTGATGAGGGCATCAACGCCATCGACATCGCCGACGTCTACGGCCGCGGCGCCTGCGAGAGCCTGCTGGGCGAGGTCTTTGCGGCCAACCCCGGTCTGCGCGACCGCGTCTTTCTGCAGTCCAAGGTTGGCATCCGCAAGGAGAACGACGGCTTTACCTGGTACGACTTCTCCAAGGAGCACATCATCGAGGCCGTCGACGCCGGGCTTGCCCGCATGGGTGTCGACCACGTCGACTCCATGCTGCTGCACCGCCCCGACGTCCTTATGGAGCCCGACGAGGTCGGCGAGGCGCTCGAGACCCTCAAGGCCCAGGGCAAGGTGCTCGACTGGGGCGTCTCGAACCTCAACCCTGCCATGCTCAGCCGCCTCGAGCGCCGCGTGCCGGTGAAGCTCGCGACCAACCAGGTGCAGCTCAGCTGCGCTTTCACGCCCGCCTTCAACGGCGCCTTCAACGTGAACATGGAGAACGACGCCGCGATCATGCGCGACGGCGGCATCTTCGAGTACTGCGAGGACAAGGGCATGGTCATCCAGGCGTGGTCGACCATGCAGTACGGCTATTTCGAGGGCGTGTTCCTCGGCAGCCCCAAGTACCCCGAGCTCAACGCGAAGCTCGAGGAGCTTGCCGAGGCGCACGGCGTGACGCCCATGGCCGTGGCGCTCGCCTGGGTGCTTCGCTACCCCGCCAAGATGCAGGCCGTCATCGGCACCACGAAGCCCTCGCGTGTTCGCGAGGCGGCGCGTGCCTGCGACTTTGAGCTGAGCCGCAAGGAGTGGTACGAGGTCTACTGCGCAGCCGGCAACGTCATGCCGTAGCAGCATCGTTTATCTCGAATGACGGGCGCCTCGCAATTCGCGGGACGCCCGTTTTTTGAGCGCGCTCGCCCGAATTGGAGGGGCATAGGGGCAGGCAAGCAGAAGTGTCGCGTCGAGGGCCGCTTCAGCTACCTAGCAAGAGCCACGTCATACCGAAAGCTGCTCCGAACACCTCGCGCAGGCGTGCCTCGCGCCACTCGAGACTCGCATATGTCTGAGCCGTCCCTCATGGAGTAATTGCCCGCCTACACGCCAGCCGTGCGGCCGCGCCAGCCATGCGTGCGCGCAAGCCACGTGAGCGCGCAAGCCATGCGGCCGCCCCTCATGGAGTAATTGCCCGTCCACGCGCCAGCCATGCGGCCGTCCCTCATGGAGTAATTGCCCGCCTACGCGCAAGCCATGCGGATGCGCCAGCCATGCGGCCGCGCAAGCCGTGCGGACGCGCAAGCCGCGCGGCCGCCCCATCCATGCGGACGCGTCAGCTACACGAGCGCGCAAGCCACACAGCCGACAGCCAAACCTTTACAAGTTGATTAGCCCACGCGTGTCAGCTACGCGCCCAAAGATGCCTCACCTTAGAATCGTTCGAGAAACGAAAGGGGAACCCATGCAAATCAACAAGGTGGCCTTTATCGGCAAAGGAGCCGTGGGCATGCTCTATGCGAACATGCTGGCCCGCACGCTCGGCTACGACAACGTCGAGTTCGTGATGGACGACGAGCGCTTTGAGCGCCACGCTGCAGACGCCCTCACCATCAACGGTGAGCCCTGTCGCCTCAGGAGCGTTCGCGCAAGTGAGGCCACCTCAGCTGACCTCGTGCTTCTCACCGTAAAAACAACCAGACTCGCACAGGCACTCGAGACTATGGAGTCCGTCGCGGGCCCCAACACGCGCATCCAGAGCCTGTGCAACGGCATCACGAGCGAGCAGAAAATCGCCGAGCGCTTTGGCTGGGAGCACACCGTAATCGGCATCTGCCAGGGCATGGACGCCGTGTTCCTCGATGGGGCGCTCACCTACCAGAAGTGCGGCGAGATTCGCTTTGGCGCAGCGGCCGGCACGGACTCTCAGGTAGTCGCCGACATTGACGAACTCTATGCCCGCTGCGGCGTCCCGCACGTGGTAGAGGCCGACGTGGCTCACCGCATGTGGACCAAGCTCATGCTCAACGACGGCATCAACCAGACTTGCATGGCTTACGCCGGCACCTACGGCAGCGCCACCGAGCCTGGCAGCGAGCAGCGCCGTTGCTTCGTCGCCGCCATGCGCGAGACACTCGCCGTCGCAAACGTCGAGGGCATCCACCTCACCGAGGCCGACCTCAGCCAGATGGTGGCTCTCGCCGAGGGCCTCGCAGCCGAAGGCATGCCCTCCATGGCCCAAGACCGCATTGCCCAGCGAAAGACCGAGGTCGAGGAGTTCTCAGGCACCATCTGCCGCCTCGCCAAGAAGCATGGCATCGAGGCTCCCCAAAACGAATGGCTCTACCAGCGCATCAAGGAGCTCGAGGCGAGCTGGTAGGCAAATTCGGCAAGCCCAAAGCCAACCACCGACGGACAAAGGCCGGCAGGCACTCCTATCGCGGACGATGTCGAAACGAACGGCCAGTTGATGGACACGTCTGTCGCAAGGCGACGGGGTGAATGCCCAAACGCTAGGCGCCCCTCAGCAAACGCCCGCAGCTAATCCTTCAAGCGCAACGAATAGCGAAAGGGAACGAACCCACCGTCTCCTCTCGTTTTTTGCACCGCGCCCCACCCATCGCCTGTCTAGGTCGGCCGACTCAGAGCCGATGCCGTGCCTACCCGGCAATCAGCAAATCACCATGCAAAAGAGGGGACGAACCCACCTTCCCCTCTCGTTTTTGCATCACGCCCCAGCCATCGCCTGTCTAGGTCGGCCGACTCAGAGCCGATGCCGCGCTTACCCGGCAATTAGCAAATCACCATGCAAAAGAGGGGACGAACCCACGCGGCTCGTCCCCTCTCGTTTGATGCTATGTCTGGCGGCGCAGCCGCCACGGTAACAAGCTGGTCAACCACTTCGGCACTGCGCCGTTACCGCAAGGCCCGCAGGCTAGTCAAGCTTGGCGAAGGCCTGCTTGAGATCCCAGATGATGTCCTCGGCGTTCTCGGTGCCGATGGAGAGGCGAATCGTGGACTGGGTGATGCCCTGATCGGCGAGCTCCTCGTCGGTGAGCTGGGAGTGCGTGGTCGTGGCCGGGTGGATGGCCAGGCTCTTCACGTCAGCGACGTTAGCGAGCAGCGAGAAGATCTGCAGGTTGTCGATGAACTTCCAAGCAGCGTCCTTGCCGCCCTCGATCTCGAAGGTGAAGATCGAGGCACCACCGTTGGGGAAGTACTTAGTGTAGAGCTCGTGATCGGGGTGATCGGGCAGGCTCGGGTGGTTGACCTTGGCGACGTGCGGATCGCTCTCGAGGAACTCGACGACCTTCTTGGTGTTCTCGGCGTGACGATCAAGACGCAGGGAAAGGGTCTCGGTGCCCTGGAGCAGGATCCAAGCGTTGAACGGGCTGATGCAGGCGCCCTCGTCGCGCAGCAGGATGGCGCGGACATAGGTGGCAAAGGCCGCCGGGCCAGCAGCGTCAACGAAGCTCACGCCGTGGTAGCTGGGGTTGGCGTCGGCGATCTCGGCGTACTTGCCGGAGGCCTTCCAGTCAAAGTTGCCGCCGTCGACGATCACGCCGCCGAGGGAGGAGCCGTGGCCACCGATGAACTTGGTGGCAGAGTGAACGACGATGTTCGCGCCGTGCTCGAGCGGACGGAAGAGGTAGGGCGTGCCAAAGGTGTTGTCGACGACGACGGGCAGGCCGTGCTTCTTGGCGATCTCGGAGATGGCGTCGATGTTGGGGATGTCGGAGTTGGGGTTGCC
>CAVHWW010000045.1:0-12898 GCA_963639715.1 Acutalibacteraceae bacterium | reverse complement strand
CAGCACATCAGCATCGACCCTGCTGCAGCCGCGGTCTCCAAGAAGCTCAACAGCCTCGTCGCCCATCGCAAGCAGCGTCAAACACGCTATTCGCCTTCCGTATATCTAGCCAGTTAGTATAAGCATTTAACATTGCCGTCTAGCGACCGTAGTCTTGGTACCGAGAAGCCCCACCAAGCGAAAGGCGGCAAACATGCAGTACGCAACCCTCGGACACTCCGGCATCAAGGTTTCCAAGCTTTGCCTCGGCGGCATGAGCTTTGGAGAGGCCAGCCCCGACTTCCACCAGTGGACCATAGGCCCGGACGACACCCGCGAGGTCATCAAGCGCGCGCTCGACCTCGGCATCAACTTCATCGACACGGCCAACTGCTATGCCTTTGGCACAAGCGAGGAGTACATCGGCGCGGCGCTCCGTGACCTCGGCGTTGCTCGCGAGGACGTCGTGCTCGCCAGCAAGGTTCACTTCAACGAGGGCGCACTATCCGCCGCCGCCATCGAGCGAGAAATCGAGGGGTCCCTCAAGCGCCTCGGCACCGACTACCTCGACCTTTATATCATCCACCGCTTCGATTACGACACGCCCATCGAGGAGACGATGGAGGCGCTCGACAAGCTCGTGCGCGCCGGCAAGGTCCGCGCCCTCGGCGCCAGCGCCATGTACGCCTACCAGCTGCACAGCATGCAAATCGCGGCCGAACAGAACGGCTGGACCAAGTTCACGAGCATGCAGTGCCACTACAACCTGCTCTACCGCGAGGACGAGCGCGAGATGATCCCCGTCTGCCGCCAGTACGACATGGCGCTCACGCCGTACAGCCCCATGGCGAGCGGCCACCTGTGCCGCCCGACCTGGGAGTCCTCGAGCACGCGCGGCACCACCGACACCACAATGGTCAACAAGTATGACCGCGACCGCGCCATCGACATGCCCGTGATCGAGCGCGTGGCCAAGGTCGCAGCGGACCATGGCGTCCCCATGGCGCAGGTGGCGCTGGCTTGGCACTGGGCCCGCGGCGTTGAGTCGCCCATCGTGGGCTGCAGCAAGCCCGAGCGTGTTGACGACGCTGTCGCCGCCCTTGACCTCGAACTATCTGCCGAAGAGGTCGACTTCCTCGAGGAGCTTTACCAGCCGCACAACCTCGTGGGGCCCAAGGGCCGTCCGGGCGAGAAGGCGCTCGCCGGCACCACCAAGGTCAAGCTCACTCGCTAGGGATGCACTTCATGGACGAGAAGACCCTGGCCAACCTACGAGATGCCGGCTGCGACGAGGCGCTGGTTGAGGAACTCGAAGCCCTGCCCAGCTCCTGCGCCCGCCTCTGCCGGCTCAAGACCTACCGGCGCGAACTGCTCGATGGCATCCACGCCGAGCAAAAGAAGCTCGAATGCCTCGACTACCTCATCTACCAGCTGCGTTGCAGCGCAGAGCAGAACTGCTGCAAATAACGACCAAAGGAGAAGACCATGACCATCAAACAAACCGCAGGTCGCGACCGTCTCGGTGACATCGCTCCCGAGTTCGCGCACTACAACGACGACGTGCTCTTTGGCGAGAACTGGAACAACACCGATATCGATCTCAAGACCCGTTGCCTGCTCACGGTGACCACCCTTATGGCGCAGGGCATCACCGACAGCTCGCTTGTCCACCACATCACCAACGCCAAGAACCACGGCGTGACGCTCAAGGAGATCGTCGCAGCCGTGACCCACGTTGCCTTCTACGCCGGTTGGCCCAAGGCCTGGGCAACCTTCAACCTCATCAAGGAGGTCTACGGCGAGGACACGGCCGACTGCGCCCAGAGTCACGGCAGCGCCTTTGGTCTGGGCGAGCCCAACGATGCCTACGCCCAGTACTTCACGGGCCAGAGCTACCTCAACAACCTCACCGGCGAGGATGACTACCTGCCCATGCACAATGTGACCTTTGAGCCGGGCTGTCGCAACAACTGGCACATCCACACCGCTACCAAGGGCGGCGGCCAGGTCCTCATCTGCATCGACGGCTACGGCTGGTACCAGGAAGAAGGCAAGCCCGCCCAGGCCCTGAAGCCCGGCGACATCGTGGAGATTCCCGCCAACGTCAAGCACTGGCACGGTGCTCGCAAGGACTCCTGGTTCAGCCACGTGGCCTTTAGCTACCCCGGCGAGGGCTGCGGCAACGAGTGGTGCGAGCCCGTCGACGACGCCACTTACGACGCGCTGGACGCCTAAGGAAACCACAAGCTAGCAGTAACGAAAGGACCCACCATGAGCAAAAACATGCTGGTTGTTTACTACACCTGGAGCAACGGCAACACCGAGAGAGTCGCCGAGCAGCTCGCGCAGGCCTGCGGCGCTGACCTCGCGCAGGTCGAGACCACCGTGCCCTACCCCGAGGATTACGACGCCACGGTCAAGCAGGCGCAGGACGAGAACAATGCCGGCTTTGAACCCGAAATCGAACCCCTCGAGTTCGACCCGTCTGGCTACGACGTCATCGCCGTGGGCACCCCGACCTGGTGGTACACCATGGCGCCCGCCGTACGCAGCTTCCTGCACTCCGTCGACTGGGTCGGCAAGACCGTCGTTCCCTTCTCCACGAGCGCCGGCTGGCCCGGCAGCACCAATGACGACATCGCCGACATCGCAGCAGGCGCCGTCGCCGGCCCCTCGCTTGAGGTCACCTTCGACTCAACCGGCGGTTCGAACCAGAAGACCCCGCAGTCCGATGTCGACGCCTGGATTTCGAGCGTAAAGGCCCTGCTCTAAAGCCTGGCGATTCCGCAGCCTCCCCGCCATCCAGCCCCCGCAAACGAAAGCCCGCGAGCCCCATGCCAGCCTCGGCCAGGGTTCGCGGGCTTTTCTTACCGTTAAGGCCCAATCGGCTCTCGCCGCACAACTGCTCGTAAGCCTAGGGCGCCCAGGCCGTTCGAGGCCCAAGCCATGTCCCCGCTCACGTTATTCGGCGGCACCTCGCGCGTAGTTGAGGTAGCCAAGCACGCTGTAGTGGTCGGCGTTGTCATCGGCCGGATAGCCGTCGTTACCAACAACTCCCAGGTAGCCACCATCAACCTTCTTGTTGTCCCAGTTCACCACCACAACGTGCCAGTGACCGTACGAGTGCTGCGGCTTACGAAGCTGACAACGAAGCGTCATCTTGGAATCGCCGTTCTCGCGGAAGAATGCCCCCGCGCTGCGGACCTTCTTGAGCAGCGTGCCGTCGAGCCAAAAGCAGATGAAGGGCGTCTCGAACGCGTCGGTGAGCGAACCGGCCTCGCTGTTGTACACGTAGCAGAACAGCGCGCGGTCACGCGACTGGGAGAGCAACTCAATCTCGCTCTCCTTGAGCTTGAACTCAACCGACGCAAAGGCGCCCGGGCGATCAGCGTTCTCCCGGACGTTCGTGACGGCGGTCTTTACCTGGAAGAAGAACGTCTCGGGAGCCGTGCCCGGGCACTCGAGCTGACGCTTGAGGTTGAGCGACACGACGTCGATGCCCATGTCGGCCGGCGGGCGCAAGGCGTCGAGGCCATTGCGGTACAGCGAGCTCATGAGCTGGTACTCGCCGGTGTAGCCGTTATACAGCAGGTCAAAGAAGTCCTGAGCCATGTACGCTCCTCAAATTAGTGGCAGACCGCCTGATTCTAGCGCGCTACGCCAGCTGACCACCCGGCAAGCCAGCTCGGCGCACGCCGCTCAAGAGCGACGTCCTACCGCCCGCTCGTCATGCTGCCGCAACTGGGTCGACGGAGTCCACGAACGGCTCGCCGGAATCGAAATTGGCGATCAGCTCCTCCCATTCGCCCCACTCCTCTTCGGCGCGGCGCAGGAATTCCACCTCGTCGTGACCCGGGTGGCTCTCGAGCTCGTAGGCCGGCTCGCACACACCGCGCTGACCTCGCTCGAAATACCACCAGCTACCTGCAGGCGTCTCGAGCAGAGAACTGGGCGTACGGTTGGCGCGCAGGGCAAAGTAGCGCGCCGTTCGCTCATCCTGGAAGCCAAGCACGAGCTGACGGTCGCAGTTACCGATGATCGAGTTCGCAGCAGGCTCGCCATAGCGGGCCTCGAGCTGGCTCACCGTCTGGCAAATAAGCGCGCAGCTCACCTCGCGGCTACGGATGACCGAGAGCACGTCGTCAATGCCGGGCAGATTGAGGTTGGCGAAGTCGTCCAGCATGAAGCGCACGGGAACGGGCAGCCGTCCTCCCTCGCACTTGGCGTCGGCGTGGGCGCACAGACTCTGGAACGCCTGGCGCACAAAGAGGCTCGTGAGCGGCGCCAAGCTCTTGTCCATATCGTCCATGGTCACGAACAGGGCGCGGCGCTCGTGACCCAGCGCGCAAAAGTCGACCTGCTCGGGACGGCGGAACGATTCGAGCGCGCCGTCAAACGTGAGCGGGAACATGTTCGCCGCAATAATGCCCAAGATGCTCGCATGCATCTTCTCGGCACGCGACGTGCTCCTCGCCCGACGGAAGAGCGAAACGGCGTAGCTATCCGGATCCTGGCTCGCCAGCTCGTCAAACAGCGCCACGATGTTGCCCTCGCACGCCTGCTCAAACACGCTCACCACCGAGGCCATGTTCCACTCGTGGTCGGGCAACGCCTCAAAGACATAGGCGATGTAGCTCGCCACGTAGTTGGCAGCAGCGCTTGCCCAAAACGGGTCCTGACCCATGTCCTGGCGAGGAAACAGCGTGCTTGCGATGGCAATGATGTCCTGCGCGAGCGGCCTGCCGCGCTTCCAACGCACATGGTGGAGCGGGTCATAGCCAAGCGCCCCCTCCATCGTGGTGAAGTCAATCTGGTCGACCTTGTAGCCATGCTCAAACAGGTAGGACCCCATCTCGTCATACAGCCGGCCCTTTGAGTCGAGAACCACGTAGGAGCCCTCGCACTGCAGCAAGTTTGGCTTGAGGAAGTTGCGGGTCTTGCCGGAGCCAGAGCTCCCGAGCACGAGCAGGTTGTTATTGAGGCCGGTCTCCCACGAGTCCATGCTCGCGGTGCGCTCGGCGGTCAGGATGAGTTCGCCCGCATAAGCGGAGCGATCGATGTTCGAGGTATTGGTCATGAAGTCTTCTTTCGTTTGAAGGTTGTTTTCGAGAGGTAATTGCCGCACTGCGGACCGCCTACGCGGCATATCCGCACACAAACGTCCTCGCGGGCGAGGTCTTGCCACTAAACGAGGCGCTGGGCGCTGCGGAATGTTTGCTTAGCGGATATGCCGCTTCGGCGGCTGACGTAGCAGATGGAGCTTGATGCAATCGCAATCCTCCTGCGCGATGTACCTGCACACAAACGTCCTCGCGGGCGAGGCTATGCCGCTAAACGAGGCTCTGGGCGCTGCGGAATGTTTGCTTAGCGGATATGCCGCTTCGGCGGCTGACGTAGCAGCTATAGCGACGTGACGATGCGGTCGGCGAGGCCGGCTTGGACGGCCTCTTCGGCCTCGAAATAGGTGTCGGAGGACGTGAGTTCAAAGACGTGCTCGAGGGTCATGCCCGTGTGGTGGGCAATAACGCTCGCCGTGATGTCGCGAATGCGCATGAGGTCGTCGGCGCGAGCCTTTACGGAAAGAGCGCTGCCGCCGAGTCCCCCGCCGATGAGCGGGTCGTGAATCATGACACGGCTGTGGGGCAGCATGAGGCGCTCGTCTCCTGCAATGAACAGCAGGGCGCCCATGCTCGCCGCCATGCCCAGGCAGACGGTGCGGATGGGGCAGCTCACGGCCTGCATGACGTCGTAGAGAGCAAGGCCCGACTGCACCTCGCCGCCCGGACTGTTGATGTAGAGGGTCACGGGTGCATCGGCGTCGCAACGCTGCAGGTAGAGCAGGCCGCGAATGACGGCGGCGCACGAATCGGCATCGACGCCGCTCGTCAGCTCAAGTTCGCGGTGGGCGAGCATGTCATCCCTGATATCGAGACGATTGAGCCCTTCGGCCGTTTCACGAACAATCTGGGGTTGGTAGATAAAGGCGTTTTCGCTCATAGACGAGTTCCTTCCGAGGGTCGGCACAACAGGAACGCACTTGGCTCCGGCGTCGAAGAGGGGCTGGGGCCCGCCTTCCAAGCATCGATGCCATACGCGAGGTAAGGCGCATCAGCTGCAGCCAAGGACGGCACAGACATCTCTTCTTTGGTTGTGCAAGGTGAAAAAGGATTCGGCCGCGGCAAGTACGACCGTCAACTCCCACATGGCCATGGGCCAGCTTGCCAGGAGGCGGGTCTTGCGACCCTCGGGTGAGCCGCACTATAGCGCGCCGCTCCAACAGAACGCAAGGGGGAATTTTCAAAAACTTTTTGCCGGATCGCTCGGCCAGCAATCCGGGGCATTCGAACTAGACGGGCCATTCAAGGCGTTCTAGCTGGCCTAATCGGCGCGATAAGACCAATTCTCCGAGCCGTTCAAACCGCCATCCAAGCCATCGGGCCGACAAAGCGCCCTACTTGGTCAAACCGTCCAAGCCGTCCGAACCCGTCATGGCCGCAACGATAATGTCGGCGGCCCGCCCTTGCTGTTCACTGGCAGCAATGGTGGCCACGCCATCATTGGGCTGCGAGCCGTAGTCACCAAAACCAGAGTGGTTGCCGCCCGAAATCACGTAAACGTCGCTCTCGGGAAGGCAGTCGATGAAGCCTTCGAGAAGGCCTCGCTTCACCACGCCATCTCGGTCGCCATAGATGGCGCGTATCGCGAGCCCCGATGCGGCCAGCTTCTCCGAACCGTACGCACCAAGAAACGCAACGCCCTCGATGCCATCGGTGCCGCCCTCGGCATAGAGACCCGCGATGGCGCCACCAAGGGAGTGGCCGACGAGCCACCAATGACCAACGCCGGGATAGGCCGCCACAATCGCGTCTGCCGCATTGATATTGAACACGGCAAGGTTAAAGGGCATCTTCGCCACAACGCAGAACACGCCGCGCTCGGCAAACTCAAGGGCAAGCGGAACGTAGGCCACAGGGTCTACCTTGGCCCCTGGATAAAGCACCACGCCATACCGCGAGGAAGCATCGCCAACGGCTATATAGGAGTCCCGGTCATCGACCGCAATGGTCCCGCCGTCATCGGTACGGACTTCGCCGGCGGTGACCAAGGCCGAAGACAGGCTGCCCGCGTGATAGTAGTCCGCCGTCCAGCCCACAAAGCCAGCGAGGAACAGCGCGAGCGCAAACACCAGGCCAATCGCAATGCGCCGAAGCCAACACCTCGCCCTGCCCAATCCCTTCGTCTGGCATGCCCTCGACATGGTACGGCTTAGAGCTCCTTGATGTAGAAGTGGTCCATGGTGGCGTGACTCACGCCCACGGGCTCCGTGGCCTCATACCCAAGTTTCTCGTAGAGGTGAATTGCCGTCTTGAGCGCCGAGTGGGTCTCGAGGTAGAGGTACTTGTAGCCCAGCTCACGAGCACGGTCCTCAATCAGGGCCACCATGCGCGTGCCGAGGCCGTGGCCCTTGGCGGCATCGCTCAGGTAGAGCTTCTGCAGTTCGGCCGTTTGCTCACGGGGCTCAAACTCGGCCAGGCCACCGCCGCCAAGCAACTCGCCGGCCTCCCCCACCGCAACAAAGTAGGAGCGCTTGGCCGGTTCGGCATCGTAGAACGCGCTCAGGCGCATGATCTCGGGGTCAAAGTAGGCCGTACCGGGAATGTCCAAGCCGGCAGCCTTGAGGTTCTCGCGGGCAATCGTGCCCATGGCCTCGTCATCGGCCGCGGTGATGCGCCTGATTTCTACGTCGTTCATGCTCGTCCTCGTGCTCAGAATGGTCGTCCTACTCGATGGTACACGGCACGCGTCTTAGCCGAGAAGCTCAACGATCTGCGCAAGGCCGCTGGCGAAATGGATGCCCTCCTGGCGCTCCGTCGTGGAAAGGCCCTTCTCAATCATGTGGTCGAGAAGGCCGCGCAGGTGGTCATAGTAGCCGTCGAGGTTATACAAGATGCACGGAGCGTCCAGCCTCTTGAGCGAAACGAGGGAGATGACCTCGGAAATCTCTTCCAAGGTGCCCGTGCCACCCGGGAAGGCGATGAAGGCGTCACCCAGCTCAATCATCTTCTTGCGGCGCTCGGGCATGTCGTCGGTCACGATGAGCTGCGTAAGACCGGGCAGTTGCACGTCGGAATCGATGAAGAATTGTGGCTCTACGCCAATCACATCGGCGCCCGCGGCAAGCGCGGACGTCGCAAGCTCGCCCATAAGGCCGGCCTTCGAACCACCATAGACGAGCGTGTTGCCCGACTCGCCGATCCAGGCGCCAAGCTCTCGCACCGCGCTCGCAAACAGCGGGTCGCTTCCGCCGTTGGCCCCCAGGTACACCGTGATGTTCATCTTCCGCGCTCCAACGTCAAAGGTTCAAAAATCGATAGCTCAGAATACCGCTTATCCGGGCAACGGGGTGCTTTCGTTGCCGCCCGTTAGCCCGCAGACCGCTTTTCACGCGCGCCGCCAGCCACATCAGATGCGTCCCAACGGCTGCTGTGGCAGCGCGTTGTCAACCACCCAGACGGCCGACGTCGCAGAAAAATGTCGCAAAGTCGACGTTGTTCGACCTTTGGCCGACCGCTTGCGAGGCGCACGGACACCTAACCGTACACTTCTGAGAATTACATGCGTCCCAGCTCAAGGAGAGTGAGCGCCCATGTCCGCCATCACCGCAAAGCAAATGATTGATGCCGCCGAAGGACGCGTCCCCGTCGACACCCTGTTTACGAATGCTCAAATAGTTGATGTGTACGGCCTGCGAATCGTCTCCGGCCAGGTGGCCGTCAAGGATGGCGTGATTGTCGCCGTGGACTTCGCCAACAGCCCCTCGGGCAAAGAGATGCCAGCTTACGAGGCTACCGAGGTCGTTGACTGCCAGGGCCGCTACCTGGCCCCCGGCTTCATCGACGGGCACCTCCACATCGAGTCCTCTAACATCCGACCTGTTGAGTATGCACGCATGGTCGCTGTCCGCGGCACCACTACCGCCATCGCCGACAGCCACGAGATTTGCAATGTCGCCGGCCTCACTGGCCTCGAGTTCATGATCGAGGACGGCAAGCGCGCGCCCATCTCACTCAAGTTCATGATGCCGTCCTGCGTGCCGGCCCTGCCCGACGAACAGGCCGGAGCCGATATCACCGCCAAGGACATGCGTACCTTCATCGCCGAGCACCCCGGCGAGGTCTTTGGCCTGGGCGAGATGATGAACACGCCCGGTGTCACCTTTGCCAACGATGAGACACTCGAACGTATCAAGACTGCCAACATGACCGTATCGGGCCAGGTAGACGGCCACGCCCCGATGGTCTTCGACCGTGACCTCAACGCCTATGCCTCAACCGGCATCATCGCCGACCACGAGTGCACTTCCGCCGAAGAGGCGCTCGAGAAGCTCTCGCGCGGCATGTACGTGATGATTCGCGAGGGAACCTGCAGCCACGACCTCGAGAACCTCATCCCCATCATCCTCGAGAACCCCGGCCGCGCTCGGCGCTGCTGCTTTGCCACCGACGACCGCGCGCCCTCAGACGCCCGCAACTTCGGCGTCATCGACAACGCTTGTCGCCTGGCCATCGAGAAGGGCGTTGACCCCGTGGTCGCCATCTCCATGGCGTCGCTTTCCGCGGCCTCTTGCTTCGGGCTCGACCACAACTCAACTGACCCGCTCGAGCGCCGCGGCGCCATCGCTCCCGGCAAGCGCGCCGACATCCTCATGCTCGATGACCTCGCGTTCACCTCGGCCCCGCACCGCGTGTACTCCGCAGGCTCGCTCGTCGCCGAGGACGGCCATTTCAGAGGCCAGCTTGCGCCCGAGTCTCCCAAGGTGGCCGAGCTCGCCAACAAGCTGCGCAACTCCGTCCACCTGCCCACGCTCTCGCCCGAAGTCTTTGACTACGAGTTCCGTCCCGGCGAAGCGGTCATCGACCTTATCCCCGGCAAGGCCATCACGGGCATGGTGCGCCCCGATTCTGACGAGGGCCTGCGCCGCATCATGCTCTTCGAGCGCCACGGCCGCTCCGTTGCCGCCCAGGCCGAGGGCGCGGACGGCGATGGACCCGCCGGCATGGGCCTTGTGGGCAAGCACATCGGTCGAGGTTGGGTGCGTGGGCACAACATCACGGGCGGCGCCATCGCCTCCACCATCGGCCACGACTCCCACAACGTCTGCGTCGTCGGCGACAACCCCGCGAGCATCAAGGCAGCCGTCGAGGCCGTGGGCCAGGGCGGCCACGTTCTCGTGCGCGGTGAGGAGGTCATTGCCCGCATTCCCCTGCCGCTCGGCGGTCTCATGAGCGAAGGCACCGCAAGGGACACGGCGATTCTCCATCGCGAGTTTGAGGAAAAAGCGCGCGAGATGGGCATCGAGCCCCCAATCGATCCTATCATGGGGCTTATCTTCCTACCGCTGCCCGTCATCCCGACGCTGCGGATCCGCCCCGAGGGAATGTTTGATGTCACGACCTTCACCTACGTCGATTAGAAAACTCCTCACCATCGTCCTCGCGCTCATCATCGCGGGGGCGGTGGTGGTCCGGGCGCCCGGATTGGCACAAGCCAGCCAATCCGGGTACACGGAACTCACCGTCGAAGAGCGAGACGAGCTCTACGCCCATGCCAGGCTTGGTGTCGTCAGCGGCTCGCTCACCGAGCCCAAGCTCTTTAACCAGTTCCCCGATGCCGATATCCAGCTCTTCCAGAGCGAGCCCGACGTCATTGCCGCCCTCGCGGGCAACAAGATCGACTATGCGTTCGTCTCAGAGTTCTATGCGAATCGTTACATGGAGCAGAACTCCGGCTACGAGTACATAACGCCTATGTACGTCGTCTTCGACGACTGCTTCGCCATTCAAAAGAACGCCGACGAGCTCAAGCAGGGGTTCAACGAAATTCTTGCCCGCTATCGCGAGGACGGCACGCTCGACGCCATCAACAAGAAGTGGGTCGTAGACCGCAACTACTCCATGGACGGAGTCCCCACCTGCGACACCGGAGACAAGGTCCTGCGCGTGGCGACTTCCGGCACCGAGGAGCCCTACACCTTCATCATGAACGGCGAGCAAGTGGGCCTTGCCCTCGAGGTCATCCAGCGCATCGCGAGCGAACTTGGCATGCGCGTGGAGTACGTGAACTTGGATTTGAGCTCCAAGCTTGCCGCCCTGGCGGCGGGCAAGGTGGACATGGCAACCCAGCTCGCCTCTACCGAAGAGCGCAAGAAGCAGGTCGACTTCACCGATGTCTACGTCACTCTGAACTACGGTGCGCTCACAAGAGCTCAAGGCGCAGCCGCAAGCGGCCCATTCGACAACCTGGTTGATAACTTCAACTCGACCTTCATTACGGAAAACCGATGGCAGCTCGTTGCCGAGGGCCTGGGAGCCACCTGCCTCATCACGGCCGGGTCCTTCGCACTGGGAACCCTGCTCGCAAGCATGCTTTGTTGGCTCTCAAGAAGGAAGAACCCCATCGCGCGCGGGCTTGCCAAACTCTACGCCAAGCTCGCTTGCGGAGTCCCGGTCCTAGTGTGGCTTATGGTTCTCTACTACATCGTCTTTGCGCAGGTAGACATACCTGCCATTATCGTCGCCATCATCTGCTTTGGCCTGCAATGCGCCGCCACAATCTGCGAGATATTCGACACAGGCCTCAACGGCGTGAACGCAGGCCAGGTAGAGGCGGCGCTTGCCATGGGGTTCTCCCCGCGCCAGACCTTCAAGCTTGTGGTGCTGCCGCAGGCCGTGACAAACATCTGGCCACTGTACTGCGGCCAGCTCACTTCCCTCATCAAGGGCACGTCCATCGTTGGCTACATAGCGATCCGCGACCTTACAAAGGCCTCGGACATCATCAGGAGTCGCACCTTCCAGGCGTTCTTCCCGCTGCTGGCCACGGCCATCGTCTACTTTGCCCTCATCGCCTTGTGCGGCTGGGCCCTCTCGCGCCTTGGCCGCTCGCTCGACCCCAAACGCCGCAACGCCAAGCGCATCACGCAGGGAATTCAGACGAGCTAATCAGTATGCACGCCGCGGGCACCACCATCCGCTCCATCAAAAAAGGCCCCAGGCTCGCCCGCGTCTGCGGACTTGCCTGGGGCCTCACTTGCGCTTAGGCGCAGGTGCTTAGGCTAGCTCTTAGTACATGCCACCCTGGCCACCCTGAGCAGCAGCAGCGGAGATGGCCTCCTCGATGGTGGTGTCCTTCGGCTCGTCAGCAACGGTGGCCTCGGTGATGAGGATGAGGCTGGCGACGGAGGCGGCGTTCTGCAGGGTCACGCGGGAGACCTTGACCGGGTCGAGCACGCCCATCTCGATCATGTTGCCCCACTCGCCGTTGGCGGAGTTGAGGCCCTCGCCAGCGGGCAGGCTCTTGATCTTCTCGACCACGACGGAGCCCTCGAAGCCGGCGTTCTCGGCGATCTTCTTGACCGGGGCGGTCAGAGCCTTGCGGATGATCTCCACACCGATCTTCTCGTCCTCGGTGGCCTCGATCTTGTCGAGCTCGGGGAGGGCGGAGAGGAAGGCGACGCCGCCGCCGGCCACGATGCCCTCTTCAACGGCAGCGCGGGTGGCCTGGAGGGCGTCCTCGATGCGGTGCTTGATCTCCTTCAGCTCAACCTCGGTGGCAGCGCCGACCTTGATGACGGCAACGCCGCCGGAGAGCTTGGCGAGACGCTCCTGGAGCTTCTCACGGTCGAAGTCAGAGTCGGTGCGCTCAATCTCGGCCTTGATCTGGGCAACGCGGTCGTCGATGGCCTCCTTGGAGCCGGCGCCGGAGACGATGGTGGTGTTGTCCTTGGTGATCTTGACGGACTTGGCGCGGCCGAGCATCTCGGCGGTGGTGTCGGCGAGCTTGATGCCGAGCTCCTCCATGGCGACCTGGCCGCCGGTGAGGACGGCGATGTCCTCGAGCATGCGCTTACGACGGTCGC
>CAVHWW010000044.1:0-12179 GCA_963639715.1 Acutalibacteraceae bacterium | reverse complement strand
ACGAGGAAGCGGTACCAGAAGCTGCGGTGCCACATCTCGCGCTTGGTGGTGAGATAGCCCGCGAAGGCCGAGGCGATGACCATCAGCGTGGTGGCGATGATAGTGCGCGCCACGGTCACGACGACCGCATTGCCAAAGTCATTGACGTCCTTCAGCGCAATGTAGTTCTCAAAGTGAATGCCCTCGGGGATCAGCGTGATCTTGTTGGCGGCCACGAGGCTGTTGTCAGAGATGGTGTTGATGAACAGGTAGTAGAACGGGAAGATGCACAGCAGCGTGAACAGGGCAAACACCGCAACGTTGATCACGTTGAAGGCCACGTCGCCCGGGGTCTGCTTGTACTGGATGGCGCCGTTTACGCGCTTTGCCATAGTTCTGCTCGCCCCCTAGATAATGCTCTCGCCGCGAAGCTTCTTCGACGCGCCATTGGCGGCGAAGAGAAGCACGACGGAGACGACGGACTTGAACATGCCAATGGCCGTGGACATGGGGATCTGGCCGTTGCCGATACCCAGGTTGTACACGTAGAGGTCAAGCACCTCGAGCGCGCCGGAGTTGGCCGCATTGGAGAAGACCAGGTACTGCTCCATGCCGTTGGACAGCACGTTTGCGATGCTCATGAGCAAAAGTACGAAGAACGTGGGCATGAGCTGCGGGATGGTGACGTGAATCATCTTCTGGAAGCGCCCGGCGCCGTCGACCTCGGCGGCCTCATACAGGCCCGGGTCGATGCCCGTGATGGAGCTGATGTAGATGATGGCCGACCAGCCGATGCCCTTCCACATGCCCCAAAGCAGCATCTTGAGCCACATGTGAGAGCCGTCCATAAGGTAGTTGGTGCTGACGCTCATGCCGCAGATGTTGTTCAGGAAGTTGTTGATGAAACCATCGGTGGAAAAGATTGCGATGGCGATGGCGTAGACGATGGACCAGCCAAGGAAGTTCGGCACCGTGGTGAAGTTCTGCACGAAGCGGCGGAATCGCTTGGACGGGACCTGCATGAGGAACACGGCGAAGACCATCGGGATCCATGAGGTCAGGATGCCCAGGCCCGACATGGCCAGCGTGTTCGTCATCACGCGGATGACGTCGCCACGCGTGGTGTCGTTCTGGAACAGGATCGTGAACCACTTGAGCCCAACGAAGTTCTCCGAGCTGAGCTCGCCACCGGCACTGTAGTCAAAGAAGGCGTAACGCCAGCCCCACAGCGGCAGGTAGCAGAAGAGAAACGCCAGGGCGATGATCGGCGTAAAGAGCAGGAACAGATGGTACTTCTCCTGCATCTCCATCTTCTCGCCCACCGGCTCGGGGTCGGCCTTCTCGACCTTGGCCAGAGCGATGGCGCAGCCCGCCAGCACAAGGACGAGGGCAACGAAGAAGATAAACGCGCCGGGCAGCACCGCGGGGACCTTGCTGGTATCAGCGCCGGCGATGATGCCAAAGACCACGCCCACAACGACGAGGCCCACGGCCATGACGCCCGCACCAATCAGCGGGAACTTGAGACCCTTCGTACGCATGCGCTTGTTGCCGTAGGACATGCACGCGCCTGCGAGAGCGACGATGATGCCAGCAATGATCAGCGCGCACGCCACCTGCAGAATCGTGAACGTGGTACCGGTAATGGCGGTCTTTTTGAGGACACGGGCCGGGATCTGGCCGACAAGGGCTTCGTGGGAGATGCACGCGGTAAAGAGCGAGACATTGCTCGAGATTGCCGTCGTCACCCTCGCCGGGTTGAGGCCGGAGTAGAACACCGACGCAGCGGCCACGATCGTAGCGATACGCATGGCGTGGTACAGGGGATGGTCCTGCATCTCGCGCGGTTTGGCTTCAGCGGTCGCCTGTTCTGCCGTTGCGACTTCGGAATTCTTCATGTTCACCCTCCCATCTAAATACTCGAGACATACCGTTGTTTGCCCGTCTTGCGAAGTGGCCGCCGCTCGGTGCCGGGCTCACACCTGCGGTTTGTCGCCTCCCCTCCTACGCTTGCCTACAAGCTGATGGCGACGGTGTGCTCTCCCGAGGTCGGGCGTTCGATGATGCCGTCGCACGGCGTGCCGTCATAGAGATACGTGGTGTTCTCGCCCGCGCGGATGGCACCGGACATCGAGTCGATGGTCACGTGGACGTGGGCGTCGCCCAGGCCAAGCGTGTAGGCCAGGTGCATCTGGCCAGGACGCAGCACGGGATCGAAGGAGACCCGCTCGCGCCCCACGTTGGCGCCCGCGGTCTCATAGGTGGCAAGCGTCAGCCAGGAGGCGGTGCCGGAGAGCAAAGGCGCGATGTTCTCGCCGGTCTCGGAGTTGTTGTACTGGGTGCAGAAGCGCGGGTTGCCCTTGATGACGTAGGGGTTCTCCACGGCCTTGTAGGGATAGGTACGGTCCATCATGAAGTAGGCGAGCTCGGAGAGGCGCTCGGCGAGCTTGGGGTCGGCCACGGTCTTGGCGGCCTTGAGCGAGGCCACGGTGGCCATCATGGCCGCATGCTTGAAGACGCCGGAGTTCTCACGGTCGCCGGGGAAGTACAGGGCGGTGCCGGTGGCCACGCCCAAACGATCGAAGTCCACGAGGGTGCACAGGCGCAGGCCCGCCTGGGTCTTGAGACGGCTCTCCACGACGTCGAGCATCGTGGCAATCTGTTCCTCGGTGGCGACGCCGGCGAGAAGGGCCCAGCTGTAGGAGTTGAGGAAGTAGGTGCCGGGAGCGTCCTGGTCACCAGCGAGGTTGTCGCCAGTGGAACCAAGGTAGGTGTAGCCGCCCTCACGGTTGTCATTGATGAGGCAACGGGCGAAGTAGTCGGTCTTCCAGGCGTTTTCCTGCATGGAGTTGGCCACGCGCTCGCTCATCTCATGAGCCCAGGCGCCGTCGGCGGCAGCTTCGGGCGTGCCAAGAAGCGAACTCATCTCGGCGAACTCGTCGGCAGCAATCTTGAGCAGGCAAGCGTTCATGACCGACTCGGACTGCTTGTTCTCCCAGGCCACTCCCCACTCCTGGCCCTTCTCGGCGAGCTGCTTGCGATAGAGCTCCTCCTTCTGGGGCCCCTTGTAGACCACCTTGTCGAGACGCAGGGTGTCGTTCCAGTCGGCCTTGTCGAGCAGCGGCAGACCGTGCTTGCCCACGCTGATGCAACCGGAGTAGGTGAGCGCCGCCTTCATGGTCTCCCACAGGGTGCGCTTCTTGCCGTCGGTGCCGGCGATCTCGAACTCGTCGGTCAGGAAGTCCACGTCACCGCTGATGGTGACGTAGCGGTAAACGGCCTGGACAAGCCAGAGCTGGTCGTCGGAGCAGTCGCCCGGCTCCTTGCCCTTAAAGGTGAAGTCGTGGTAGGCATAGCCCATCTCCCACACCTGGCGCACCCAGTTGGAAAGCAGGTCACGCACGAGGTCGTTCTCGCCCATGGCGCTCAAGTAGTACATGGAGGCGTAGATGTCCTGAATCTCGCGGAAGCCCATCTCGCGATAGGACTTCTGGGTCCAAGCGAAAGCACGGGAGACATAGGTCTGGTAGAGGACCTGGAAGGGCAGGTTGTGCGAGATGTAGGCGTCGTACTTTTCGTCGCCGCTCTCCATCTGCAGGTAGTTGGAGTAGCGAGCCCAGAAGGAACGCACGCCGGTGAGGGCGCGAGTAAGCGCGCTGGCGTCACGGTAGGTGTCCACGAGCTTAGGGAGGGCGTCCTCGAAGGGGACGTCGTCGCCGTCAGATCCCGACATGCCCACAAGCTCGTCGATGGTTGCGACCTCGCCGGCCGCAACGGTAAAGGACTTGGAAAGCGCAAAGAAGGGCGCCATCTTGCGGGAAAGGGCGTTGGGAAGATGTCCCACGAGCTCGGGGTGCTCAAGCGTGCCGGAACCAACGAAGTCAGCGAGGCTCGTGCAGTACTCGTCCATGCCCTCGCCGTCCTTGAGCAGGCAGACGAAGCGCTTCTTATTGCGCTCCTGGGCAGGCTTGGCCCAAAGGGTGAGGGCCATAGGCTCGCCGTCGTCATAGACGACCTCGGATTCCTGGACGAGGTTGGCATAGATGATGTCGTTGGCGATGGTCATCGCCTCGGCAATGCCGAAGGAGCCAGTGAAGACGATGCGCAGGTCGCGGGGCGCATCTCCCAGGTTCTTCACGGTCACGCGCTGAGCCTCGACGGCGGATGGCATTCCGGGCTCCTGCGGGAGCATGAAGATGGTGCGCTCGATAGCAAGGCCGCAGCTCGTGACATAGTTGATGCGCGTCCAGCCCTGGGAGTGCGTGCAGGTAGCAGACTCGACGTTCGTCTCGACGTCGGCGGAGTAGAAGATCTGCTTGCCGTTCTCGGTGAGGTAGAACTGGCGGTTCTCGGGCTCACCGTTCTGGGAGGGATCGAGGACGCAGCGAGTGGCCAGGACCTGTTCGCCGCCCGTGGCGCGGAAGGAGCCGCGGCCCAGGCCGTCGACGGCACCCTTGGGCGTGGTGCAGAGCGGATAGGGGTAGCCAGCACGATTGCCAAGCAGCAGGTTAACGGCGTAGTGGGAGCTTACGGGGTAAGCCCTGAGGTCGAGCGTGAAGTTGCCGTCGGCGCCAAGCTCGCCCGCACCACCGATGGTGCGTGCAACGGCGCTCTTGACGGCGCCGGCAACCTCAGCGGGAACCTCAACGGAGCCGCAGGTGGTCTCGCAGCTCAGGGCCTCGCCGTCAAGGGAAAGGATCGCGGAGTCATCAAGGGAGGCGACAAAGGCGGCGAGGCCCTGGTTGGCCATGAGGTGCTGGCAGATGGGCGCGGCGTAGGGCAGGCCGGCGAAGGCCAGCACGCGCGTGCGGCGGGCATCGAGGTAGATGGCATCAAGCGCGCTCGTGGCGGCACGAGCGCCAAAGAGGTCGCGGGCAAGCTCGACGGCGGGCTTTACCTGCTCACGGGCCCTCTCGGTGGTGAAGTTCATCTGTTTTCCTCCATGGGATTCAGGTAGGTTAAACGTTTTCGTTACGTTCGATGCGAAGCGCTGGTCCAAATCAAAGGCGGGCTAGGCGGTGAGATCCTTGACCGTGCCCCCCGTTTGGAGCTGGCCTTCGACCATCAGCTTGCGAGGCGTGTAGGCATCCCCCTGCTCTATGGCCGCAATCAGCTCAGTAACGGCCGTCTCGCCCATGGTCTCCGCGTCCTGGCGATAGGTGGTGAGCTGGGGTCGGAGCAGTTCGGCCAGGCGCACACCGTCATAGCCAACGCAGCTCACGTCCTCGCAGACGGCCTTGCCCTCGCGCTCGAGCTCGGTGAGCCCGCCAAGGCAGGAGATGTCGTCCGGGAACAAGATGCAGGTAGGCGGCTCGGGAAGCGCCATAAGCTTGCGGGTTGCAAGCCCGGAGTCCTTGGGCGTCTGGAAGAGGGCCGCAACGACGTACTCATCGGGCACCTCGATGCCGTGCTTGGCGCAGGCGCTCTTGAAGGCCTCCACGCGCTCCTCGGTAACCTGGCCCATCTCGCCGTGAACGTAGGCGATGCGCTTGTGGCCGAAGGAGGCGACGTGGTCAACGAGCGTCTCCATGCCAGCGACGTTATCGCTCCACACGGAGGTGCGGCCCGCAAACTCGCGCTCCACCGCTACGACAGGAAGCGAGCTCGCGGCAAGACGCTCAAGATCGTCCTGCTCGATGTTGCCGTTGCAGATAAGCACGCCGTCGCAGTTGCGACGCATGGCGTGGTTGGTGTAGCCGTACTCAGAGATGCCCTTGTTGGAAAGGAAGGTCAGGTCGTAGCCAGCCTCCTCCGCACTGTTGCGGATGGCAGTAAGCATGCGCGAGAAGTACTCGTGGTCCATGGCGTTCTGGTAGACGACGCCAATGTTGTACGAGCGCTGGGTCTTGAGCGTCTGGGCGGCACCGTTGGGGTAGTAGTTGAGTCGCCTGGCGCACTCGCGAACGCGGATGGCATTCTTCTCGCTGACGCCGGGCATGTGGTTCAGCGCCTTGGAAACGGCAGCGATAGAAAGCCCCGTCTCTTCCGCGATCATCTTGAGTGTCACCATGCGGGCCTCCTTCCAGCGGTTCGCGTATGTTAAACGTTTTCGTTTACTTAACTATAGTCGGTTTAGAGAAGACGTTTTCGTTACGAGCGCTCCAGCTCGCGAACGGTCATTTCTTGCCGCTGAACGGTTAGGCGTATCGGGCGGGTGCAAGGCCCCGCGCTCAACGACCAGAAGAAAAGGGTGGGCGAGCGATAAGGGGGGATATCGCCCGCCCGGGGGAAAGGAAGGTTCGTCTTTAGTGCTCGAAGGGGTTCTCGGTGGGGTACGGCAGGCTCGCCGGCTGGTTGTAGGCGATGTCTTCCACGCCCAAGTAGCGCAGAACGTCAAAGAGCGTCTTGCCGGCATGGCTAAAGGCCACGGCCCCATGGTGCGGGTAGCGCTTCTCGATCAGCACGTGACGGTAGAATCGGCCCATCTCCGGGATGTCGAAGATGGCGATGCCGCCAAAGGAGCGAGTAGGCACCGGCAGGATCTGGCCCTCGGCCACGTAGCTGCGAAGCTTGCCCTCAGAGTCGCACTGCAAACGGTAGAAGGTCACGTCGGAAGCGGCGATGTCGCCCTCGAGCGTACCGCGGGTAAAGTCGGGATCAGAGCCGGCCGGCTCGAGCAGACGGTGCTGGATGAGCTGGTACTTCACCGCGCGACCGGGACACATCTTGCAGCTGGGGGTATTGCCGCAGTGGAAGCCCATGAAGGTGTCGGTGAGCTTGCAGTCGAACTTGCCAGCAATGTCCTCGTCGTAGATGTATTGCGGCACAGAGTTGTTGATGTCGAGCAGCGTCACGGCGTCATCGGTGGCGCACATGCCGATGTACTCGGAGAGCGCGCCGTAGATGTCGACCTCACAGGCCACCGGGATACCATGACTAACCAGGCGCGAGTTCACGTAGCAGGGCTCAAAGCCAAACTCGGACGGGAAGGCCGGCCAGCACTTGTCGGCAAAGGCCACGTACTTACGCGCGCCCTTGTGCGCCTCGGCCCAGTCGAGCAAGGTCAGCTCAAACTGCGCCATGCGCTCGAGCAAATCGGGGTAGTAGTGCCCCTCCCCCATCTCGGCGGCCATGTCAGCGCAGACGTCGGCGATGCGCGGGTCTCCCGCGTGCTCACGGTAGGCGACGAGAAGGTCGAGCTCGGAGTTCTCCTCCACCTCGACGCCCAGCTCGTAGAGGCCCTTGATGGGGGCGTTGCAGGCAAAGAAGTCCTGCGGGCGCGGGCCAAAGGTGATGATCTTGAGGTTGCGCACGCCGATGACGGCGCGGGCCACGGGCACAAAGTCGACCATCATGTGGGCGATGTCGGCGGCGGTGCCCACCGGGTAGCTGGGAATGTGGGCCTTCACATGGCGCATGCCCAGGTTGTAGCTGCAGTTGAGCATGCCGCAGTAGGCGTCGCCGCGGCCGTTGACCATGTCGCCGTCGCCCTCGGCGGCCGCCACGTACATCACGGGACCGTCGAAGCGCTGGGCAATGAGGGTCTCGGGCGTCTCGGGGCCAAAGTTGCCAAGGAAGACCGTAAGCGCGTTCACGCCGGCGGCCTCGGCCTCGGCGAACGCGGCCTCCATGTCCGCCTCAGATTCGACGGCCTGCTTGACCTCAACGACGGGCAGGCCGGCCCTGGCGCACTCGGCCACGATGGCCTCGCGACGGCTCACGGCAAGCTCGATAGGGAAGCAGTCACGCGAGACGGCAATGATGCCCAGCTTAACGACCGGAATGTTGCTTGATTCCAATGCCATGTTTTTCCTCTCCATATCCAGGAGAAGGCCTCTCCCCTTCTCCCAAGGTTTGATTTACGCAGGGCAGCGCTGTTGGCCCTTCGGACTGAGGCGGGCCGCAGAACGCCGGCGCGGGGCCGAAGTCCCGGGGCTGCCGTTCATCCGGCGACTATGCAGCGACAGCATTGCGGCCCAAAGCCCTCCGCCCCTCACCTACAGCGAGACGTTCTCGCCTTCCAGGCGAACGGGTGCGCCAGCGGCTGCCTCGGCGCTTTCGGGGTGCGCGAGCAGCCACTTGTTCGAAGCCCAAAGCAGGTCGGAGTCGCCCGCCGGCACAGGCAGTTCGGGCGCATCGAGATTCGTGCCAGCGGGCAGGGCCACGAGGACCTTGAAGCCCTCATCGCTCACCTGGCAGGGTGCGTAGTGCAGCGTGGTTGCGTAGACCTCAACGAGTTCACCAGCCGGAACGCGGAATGCCTTCACAAGCGAAGTATCGAGCTTGCCGTCCACAATCTCGGATTGCTTGGCAAGCAGAAGCACAAAGTCGCCAACGCCCAGGTTGAACTCGCTCGTGCGGTGGTACTCAAGGCAGTTGAGCTTGAGGTTGTGACCGTTGCACCAGCCAAACTGAACCGGAAGCCCGCCAAAGAGCGCAGGCGCAAGCTCGGCAGCCTCGTCCAAGTTCTGCAGGGCCGGGTCCTCTGGAACGTAATCGGTGGCCTCCGGCAGTGGAGTGTCTTCTGCAAGCGCCTTGGCAATGCGGGCGAGCAGGTCCTTGTCGACATCGGGCCAGATGCGACCGTACTCGGCAAACGCCGGGTCATCAACGCAAAGAACTTCGAGCATCTCCTACGCTCCAATCTCGGCAAAGGTGCCCCTGAGGGCCGGATACATCTCGCGCCAGGCCTGATAGCGGGCCTCATAGGCGGCCACAGCCGCAGGGTCGGGCTCCACCACGGCGCGCACCTTCACGACGGACTCGCAGGCGTCGGCGACGCTCGGGAATACGCCGGCCGCCACCGCAGCCAAAAGGGCGCCGCCATAGCCCGGGCCCTGCTCGGTTACGGGAAGGCGCAGCTCAATGCCCAAAATGTTGGCAAGCATTTGGAGCCACAGGCCGCTCTTGGCCCCGCCACCACAGACGGTAGAGGCCGCCACGTCAACACCGAGCGAGCGCGCGATCTCCACCGAGTCGCGGATGGCAAAGGCCACGCCCTCGAGCACCGCGCGCGTCATGTCAGCGCGAGTGGTGGACATGCTCATGCCCACGAAGCTGCCACGAGCGAAGGTGTCGTTGTGGGGCGTACGCTCGCCCATGAGATAAGGCAGGAAGTACGGGAGATTGAGCGGGGCCTCGTTCGCGTCGATGTCCGCTTGCTCGACAGCAAAGTCATCAGTGCCCAGGATGTCGCCCATCCACCAGGCGTTGCAGCTCGCGGCGGAGAGGATGCAGCCCATGAGGTGCCAGCCGCCGTCGGCATGGCAGAAGGAGTGGATGCGGTCGCCCACGGACGAGAAACCCGAGGTGGGAATGAAGACTGTGCCGGACGTGCCCAGGCTCACGTTCATGGAGCCGGCACCCACGCAGCCTGTACCCACCGCCGCCGCGGCGTTGTCCCCGGCGCCAGCACAGACCACAACGCCCTCGGGAAGGCCCAGCTCGGCGGCCACCTCGGGCAGCACGGTGCCGATGGCCTCATAGCTCTCGAAGACCTGCGGAAGCTGGTCCTCGGTGAGTCCGCAAAGCTCGAGCATGGGCGCAGACCAGGTGCGGGTCGCCACGTCGAGCAAAAGCATGCCCGAGGCATCGGAGACGTCGGTGGCATAGGCACCCGTGAGCAGGTGGTTCAGGTAGTCCTTCGGCAGCATCACGTGGGCGACGCGCTCGTAATTCTCGGGCTCGGCGTCGTGCATCCACAAGATCTTGGGCGCGGTGAAGCCAGCGTAGGCGATGTTGCCCGTCCACGAGAGGAGCTTGTCGGTGCCGACCTCCTCATTGAGGTAACGGACCTGCTCGACAGTGCGGCCGTCATTCCACAGAATCGCCGGACGGATGACCTCGTCGTTCTTATCGAGGGCGACCAGGCCGTGCATCTGGCCGCCGACGCCGATTCCCGCAACCTGGGAGGCGTCATGGCCTTCAAGCAGCGCCGGAATGCCGTGACGCACGGCCCCCCACCAGCTTGCAGGGTCTTGCTGGCTCCAGCCGGGACGAGGGAACTCGACATCGTAGCTTTCGCTTACCACATTGAGGATGGCGCCCTTCTCGTCCATGAGAAGGAACTTGCACGCCGACGTGCCCAGGTCAACGCCAATGAAATACATGGCCTCTCCTTAGACGCCTGCCCACGTTTGGGGCCCGTTCATCAGGTCATTCCGCTTTTGTAAAGTAGTTTTATAAAAGCGTTTGCTAGAATAGTAGGCAAAAGAACTGCGACCCGCAAGCATTTGTTTTTCCTAATCCGCAAACGTTGCCGTCGCCCAGCCAAAAGGAGCGTCCATGCCCACGCAGGACACTGCAAAGCCAAAGAGCACGCCAGCCGTCTCGGCCATCTTCTCCTGCCTCTACGAGTCGCCCGAAGCCATGACCAAACAGGAAGTCGCAGACGCCTGCGGCCTCTCTCTTCCCACCGTCTATCAGGGGTTTTCTCAACTGCAGGCGCAAGGTCTCATCAAGTTAGGAGATGACCGCAGCTCAACGGGCGGCAGGCGCGCGCAGACCTTCACGGTTGATGCCGGGCGCTGCGCCGCCATCGGCATCTCCCTCACCGGCCGCAGCGCCCGCTGCATTGCCTGCGACCTCTATGGCGAGAAGATCGAGGGCCTCTACATCAAGCGTCCGTTGCCAGCCAGGCGCACGGGCCAGACGCTTGCCGAGACCATCAAGGACATCGCGAAAGCCATGGCCTCTAAACTCGAGGGCAAAAAGGTGAGGCCCATAGGCATCGGCATTGCCGTTCCTTCTGCAATTGACCCGGCTACGGGCAGGCTTCTCAACACCTCCGTGCTGAAGCTCGAAGGCGAGCGACTTTGCGCAAGCGACCTCACCAGCGGCCTGCCCTACCCCGCCGCCGTCTTTAACGACGCCAACTGCGGCGGCTTCTGCCAGACCTTCCTGAGCTCGGAGGACACAAGCCTTGCCTACCTCTCCCTCGAACGCGGCGTCGGTGGCGCCGTGATCATCGGCGGCAGGCCGTTCGAGGGGCCGAAGGGTATGAGCGGCGAGTTCGGTCACATCCGCATCGTGCCGGGCGGCAAAACCTGCGCCTGCGGGCAGGACGGCTGCCTTGAGGCCTATTGCTCGAGCAACGTTTTGTCCGAGGAGCGCGGCTGCACCATCGACGAGTTCTTCGCGGGCGTTAAGGCCGGCAGCGCCAGCTGTGTGGAGGCCCTTGACGAGTACATCTCCCACCTCGCTCAGGGCATCCAGGCCATCCACACCATGCTTGGGTGCGACGTCTGCCTTGGCGGCGAGCTTGCGGAGTACCTCTCGCCCTACTACGACAAGATCTGCGAGGCAGAGCAGGCCATCGACCCGTTCCCCTCAAGCGGGCCCTGCGTCGTCATAGCCAAGCATCCCTTCCACGGCGTCCCCATCGGCGCCGCCCAGCTCATGGTCCAGCGGTTCACCGAAAGCGTGTAGGGGGCGAGAGGAACGCCGAACGACTATGCGCCAAGGGCCGCTCGTCTTGACTGGTAGGCGGAGGCGATCTCCTCGCCAATCTGCTCGGCCTGAGCAAAGCCCGCCTCCGAAAGCTCCCCCGCGCACCGCTCAATGGCGGGCAGAAGTTTCTCGTCAAGCTCGGCAAGCTCGCTATCCAGGAAATGCTTAGGCGCACGCATTTGACGCGCAAGCGATGCCAGGTCCTCGTACCTCACATCGTCGATCCTCCTGCTTCTGCAAAGTTCACCGATATTGCGGTGGACGCAGGACTTCCGAGGTAGCTTTCGATATAAGAGAACACGGCTCCGTCATCAGTCGCACGCAGGACTCCAACCTGCTCGTACATGCCATTTATCTCTCGAAACACAAGCAGTTTGTCCACGGCACGCTACCTCTCCGCCGCAACAAGATCAACGCCGAGACCGGTTGCATAGGCCAAAACCTTACCGAAGCCCACGGTATCGCGGCCGCGCTCGATTTCTCCAACCAGGCGAGGGCTATAGCCAAGCATGGAAGCCACGTCTTCCTGGGTGTAGCCAAGCTTCTTGCGACGATTGCGCAAGGTGTGGCCAAGGACATCCATATCGGTTACCGGAACGCCCGAAGCAAGGAGCATATCGTGCGAGATGGTCTGCATAATCTTCCCTATGCGTAAGATTCTTCTTCATCAACCAGAATAGTACATATACGTAAGATTTCAAGGTCAGCGTGAAAATTCTTACGTATAGGGAAGATTTCCTCTTCTCACGCCACTTGTGGGCGCTACGGCCGTGCGAAGTCGTCGAGCGAGTACCATGGAAGGACTGCCGTCC
>CAVHWW010000043.1:19064-25358 GCA_963639715.1 Acutalibacteraceae bacterium | reverse complement strand
ACTACGCCTCACCGCCCTTCTCGGAACTGGCAGGCATGGCAGAAGAAACCGCGGCGGCAATGTCGGCCTTGAGGCCATCGGCGCAAACGGGACGCGCCGGCGCCTCGGCGGGATCTGCCGCGGGCGCTTCGAGGCCGGCGGCGCGGCGGATGGCGCGGCGGCCCAGCTCACGGGCCAGGTGGCGACGGTACCGCTCGGAGCCACGCATGTTGGAACCCATGGGAAGCTCGGCCAGCTTGTCACAGGCGACGTCGAGCTCTTCGACGGTGAAGTTCACCGGAAGGCCGAGGTGCTTGCCCTCCACAAGCTGCGCCTTGGTGGGACGGGCGCCCACGGCGACGTGCCAGGCGTCACCCCAACTGGCAGCGCAAACGTTGAGCACCGGGAAGTCGGTGGCCGAGCGACGCACGGCCTCGAAATCTGCCTGATAAGGGTGCTTGTGCACGATGACGTGGGTGAGCACGTCGCGCTCGTAGGGCATGTTGCGGAAGCTCGCCAGGCTCACGATGCCGGCGCCCACGAGCTCAACCTCGGTATCGAGCGGCAGCAGCGAGGTGAGGACGTCGGAGAAGCCAAAGCGGCCGTAGACGGAGCCACCCACGGTGGCGAGGTTGCGGAACTGCACGCCCACGACGTCACGCACGCTGCGCTCGAACACATGGCAGGTAGCCTCGTTGAAGGCCTCATGGCACTCGAGCTGGTGGAGCGTCACCATGGCACCGATCCTGAAGCTGTTCTCGTCTTCCTCGATTTGGTCGAGACCGCACGCGGAGAGGTCGATCATGGTGGCTATGCGGCGATTTTGCAGGCGAAGCCACACGCCACCGCCCATCACGCGGTTGGTGCGCCCCCTGCGCACGAGCTCATAGGCTTCTTCGACCGTCTCGGGGCGGGCGTAGTTCTTGAACTGGAGCACTGCTCTCCTTCGGATGCTCTGACGCTGCCGCAGGCCTATTCGGCCGGCAAAAAGCGCGCCCATCTGTAAGGCCGCCCACGCAAAGCGAGAGCGGCCTCCTCTTATCCTTGCCAGCCAATGTTAAATGACGAGGGGGCAAATATGCCCCCTCACCAGCAAACATACACACGATGCCGTAGTACATTTTGACGAACAACGGCGCTTGCGAACGAACCACGCCACGGGCTCGCGATGCCGAAGGCTACACGTCGACCGTTCCGTGAACGTGATGGACGGGCTCGCCACCAGCAACCGGCTCAGAGTCGCACGCATGCGTTTGCATGTACTCCATCATCGAACGCGCAACGCGCTTGGCGGCAGCAACGGCATGGACGACCGTCTTGGACCCAGTCACGACGTCGCCTGCAGAAAAGACTCCATCAACCGTCGTAGCTCCACTTTCATCAGTGAGCAGAAGTCCTGTCTCGCCACACTCGAGCCCCGGCGTTGTGAGCAGAAGCTTGTTCTTGGGGCCCTGACTAATTGAAATGATGGTCGAGTCGGCATGACGATAGTCGAGCTCATCCTCATATCCCGTGATGTTGTCCTCCTCGTCAAAGATGGCCGTCTTGAACACAGGGCCGTCTTCGGTGAGCATCGTAATGGCCTTGCCGTACTCGATGTCGGCACCCTCAAGCTGGGCATACGCAAGCTCGTCTGAGCTCGCGGAGACATGCTTGGAACGCGCGTACATGGTCACATGGCGGGCACCGCGACGAAGGGCCGTACGAGCCACGTCCATAGCGGAGTTGCCGACGCCGATGACGGCGACGTTCTCCCCAAGCGAGAAGGCCGCCGGATCGGCGAGATAGTCAACGGAGAAATGGACGTTGGCAAGCGATTCCCCGCGCATGCCAAGCGTCCTGGGGCGCCACACGCCCGTACCCACGAACACGCACTCGTAGCCGTCGCGGAAGAGGTCGTGGATCTCGAGGGCGCCACCAATCGTCGTGTTCGCGCGGAACCTGATGCCCATCTCGTCCATACGCTTGGCATAGCGGTCGAGGATGGAGCGCGGCAGGCGGAAGTCAGGGATGCCATAACGCATGACGCCGCCGATGCGCTCCTTGGAGTCAAAGATCGTGACGCCATAGCCCTCACGGGCGAGTTCGACGGCCACCGTAATACCTGCAGGACCAGCGCCAATGACAGCGGCGTTGTGGCCATTGGCGGGCTTGTGTTCCAGCTCCATACGGTCGAGGTAAAGGTCAGAAACAAAGCTCTCGATAGCCGAGAAGTGAACGGGCGTATCCTTGCGGCCACGAATGCAGCGCCCCTCGCACTGACGCTCGTGGTTGCAGACAGTTGCGCAGACAACAGACAGCGGGTTGTTCTCGAACAGCATCTCGCCGGCCGTTGCCATGTCCCCTTCCTTAAACAGGCGAATTACCTCGGGAATATTGGTTGAGATGGGACACCCCTTCTGACATAGGGGCTTTTTGCATTGGAGGCAGCGGTTTGCCTCTTCAACGATATGGATTGCCAACGTGGCTCCTCTCCGAGACCGTGGTTTCCATTTAGATGTATACGGAACAGTGGTCAACTAATCTAACTAAAGGAGAGGCCGGGAACAAGCCCGGCCTCCCCTCAAGCAACATGTTTGAAAACTATTCCCAAGCTTCAAGCGAATATGCCGATGACAGAGCCTCGCGATTAAGGCGTCTCGGTGTAAACAGCTAGCAGACGCCAGTTCCGAACAAATACGCTCGCATTACCGTCTCGGCAGCAACGGGCAGCAGCGTACCCACGCCCTCCATGCACTCCTTAAGCGTAGAAGGGCCCAAAGGCAGCGAGACGACAAGGTCGATGCCCGCCTCGTAGACGCCACCAAGGTCTTCGGAGCGGCTCCCCACCACGGCGGCCACGGGTATCCCGCGCTTCTTGGCGCGACTCGCGACGCCCACGGGAGCCTTGCCAAAGGCAGACTGCGCATCCATGCGGCCCTCGCCCGTAATGACAAGGTCAACACCCTCGAGCGCCTCATCCAAGCGAATGGCATCAAGCACGAGTTCAATGCCCCGTTCGAGCTTTGCGCCGCAGAATGAGGCAAAGGCAGCACCAAGGCCGCCTGCCGCACCCGCCCCTGGCATGGCGTCATAGTCCGCGCCGAACCGCTCGCTTAGAAGACGCGAGTAGCTTCGCATCCACTCGTCAGCCTGAGCCTCGTCCTGCTTGGCAATCCCCTTCTGCGGGCCATAGACACAAACAGCACCATCAGAGCCCGTCAGGGGGTTCGTGACGTCAGTGAGACAAGCAATCTCAATGCCAGATAGCTCAGGAGACATGGCAGAGCAATCAATCTTGGCAAGGTTTTTAAGACCCAGCAGGCCACAAGCAATGGGCTCGCCAGATGCATCAAGGAAGCGTGCGCCCAACGCCTTGGCCATGCCAACTCCACCGTCACTCGTGGCAGAGCCGCCGAGACCAACATAGATGTGGCGCGCGCCAGAAGCGATGGCGTCGATGATAAGCTCGCCAACGCCAAACGACGACGCCCTCAAAGCGTTCTCGCGCGTCTGGTCAATGAGCGTAATGCCACAGGCTTCAGCCACCTCAATGACCGCGCAGTCCTCGTCATAGAGACCGTACCGAGCAACGACCTTGTCCCCAAGCGGGCCGTGAACTTCAACTTCGCGAATAACACCGCTACGAGCAGAAACAACTGCATCGACGGTTCCCTCTCCCCCGTCAGCGATAGCGAGGCTGCGCACGCAGGCGTCAGGAACCACCCCGCGAACGCCCTCAGCAAGAAGCTCGCCCACACGCGCGCTCGAGGCCGAGCCCTTAAACGAATCTGAGGCGATAAGGACAGAAAGCTTCTGCATAAGAGCGCTCCATTCATCAAAAGCTGCACGTAAAACATCATGGCAGAGAAGGTGCCTTACATACTCAGAAATGCGCCCGTTCTCCCCAACCGGAAGAACCCAAATCGTAACTTGCACCTCTCACTTTACTTTGCTAAAGTGTCCTCGTTGACTTTACCAGACTAAAGTGAGCAGCACGCAAAGCCGCTCGCACTAAGGAGCATTCATGAGCACCAAGGTTTCTCGTCGTCAGTTCCTCTCCCTCGCCGGCGGCATGGCCGCCTTCGCCGGCCTCGGCCTCGTTGGCTGTGGCGGCTCCGGCTCTTCGGCCACCACCACCGCAAGCTCCGATGCCGCCGACGACTCCGCCAACATCTCCACCCTCGTCGTTGGCTTTGACCAGGAGTACCCGCCCTACGGCTTCGTAGGCGACGACGGCGAGTTCACGGGCTTTGACCTCGACCTTGCCGCTGAGGTCTGCAGCCGCAACGGCTGGGAAGTCTCCTATGAGCCCATCGACTGGGACGCCAAGGACACCCAGCTCAACTCCGGCGTCATCACCTGCATCTGGAACGGCTTCACCATGGAGGGCCGCGAGGACGACTACACCTTCTCCGAGCCCTACATGCGCAACGCCCAGGTCGTCGTGGTGAAGAAGGACTCCGGCGTCTCCAAGCTCTCTGGCCTTGCCGGCCTCACCGTCATCACCCAGACCGACTCCGCCGCCCAGGAGGTCCTCGAGGGCGACCAGGCCGAGGTTGCCGCCACCTTCGCCTCGCTCGAGACCATCGGTGACTACAACACCGCCTTCATGCAGCTCGAGAGTGGTGCCGTCGACGCCGTTGCCTGCGACCTTTCCATCGCCGAATACCAGATTGCCGCCAAGCCCGACGCCTACGCCATGCTCGAGGAAGACCTCTCCAGCGAGAACTACGCCGTGGGCTTCAAGAAGGGCAGCGAGGCCCTGGCCGAGAAGGTCACCGAGACCCTCAAGGCCATGGACGAGGACGGCTTTGTGAAGGAGCTCTGCGAGAAGTACGCAAGCTACGGCATCTCCTACGAGAACTGGGAGCTCTAGCAACACACGCGCCCCTGTGCGCATAATCTAAGCAAGCCAACGCCGGCGGGTCGCAAAGGACTCGCCGGCGCCTGTGATACGGAGAGATGCCATGGACCTAGCAACAATGACGGGAATGCTGCTCGAGGGCTTCGTCACCACGCTCCAGCTGTTCGCCCTCACCCTCATCGGGGCCATTCCCCTCGGCGTCGTCGTGGCGCTCGGACGCATGAGCAAGTTCAAGCCGCTCTCCTGGGCCGCCCGCGCCCTCATCAGCGTGCTGCGCGGCACCCCGCTCATGCTGCAGATGTTCGCAATCTACTTCTCGCCCTACTACGTCTTTGGCATCCAGCTCACGCCCAACTCCAAATGGCAGGCCTGCGTGGTCGCCTTCATCATCAACTACGCGGCCTACTTCGCAGAGATCTACCGTTCGGGCATCCAGTCCATCCCGCGCGGCCAGTACGAGGCCGCCGAGGTCCTTGGATACTCGAATGCCCAGACCTTCTTCCGCATCGTGCTTCCCCAGGTTGCCAAGCGCATCATGCCTTCCATGGGCAACGAGGTCATCACCCTCGTGAAGGACACCTCACTCGCCTTCTCCATCGGTGTGGCCGAGATGTTCTCCACCGCCAAGGCACTGGTGGCCTCGCAAGTCAGCATGACGCCCTTCGCCATCGCGGCGCTGCTCTATTGGGCCTTCAACTTCCTCGTTGAGATTGCCCTTGGCAGGCTCGAGAAGCGCATGAACTACTACCAGGACTAGGAGAGACCCTTGGCTGAGAACAACCAGACGGCCGAGAAGGTCGTCTCCATCAAGAACGTCCGCAAGTCATTTGATGGCTTCGAGGTGCTCAAGGGCATATCGCTCGAGGTAGAACGTGGCGAAGTCGTCGCCATTATCGGTGCCTCGGGTGGCGGCAAGTCCACCTTGCTGCGCTGCATGACCCTGCTCGAGCGTGCCGACGATTGCGAGCTTTCCTACGGCGACATTACTGTGGCCACAAGCGAGGGCGGCAAGGCCAGCTACGCCGGCAAGGACGTCCTGCGCGCCGCTCGCCAGCGCTTTGGCCTGGTGTTTCAGAACTACAACCTGTTCCCTCACATGAACGTGCTGCACAACCTCACCGACGCGCCCATCCACGTGCAGAAGCGCAGCAAGGAAGAGGCCGAGGCCACCGCCCGCGAGCTGCTTGCCAAGATGGGCCTCGCCGGCAAGGAGGGCAATGTTCCCTGCCAGCTCTCCGGCGGCCAACAGCAGCGCGTGAGCATCGCCAGGGCGCTTGCCATGAAGCCTGAGGTGCTGTTCTTCGACGAGCCCACGAGTGCCCTCGACCCCGAGCTCACCGCCGAGGTCCTTCGTGTCATCAAGGACCTCGCTGCCGAGCAGATGACAATGGTCATCGTCACCCACGAGATGAACTTCGCCCGCGAGGTCGCCGACCGCGTCATCTTCCTCGATGGCGGTACCATCGTCG
>CAVHWW010000043.1:0-19054 GCA_963639715.1 Acutalibacteraceae bacterium | reverse complement strand
CGAGCAGGGCTCCCCCGACGAAGTCTTCGGCAACCCCAAGCAGCAGCGAACTCGCGAATTCCTCTCCAAGTACGGAGAATAGAGCCGTAGCATCCCCACGGAATCCCACTCGCCACACAAACAACTGACACCGCAAGAAGGCCGCCAATGGTGGCCTTCTTCCCTTTTGGAGCTCTTCCAATAGTTACCCCTACCAGCCCTTTATTGGTAGACCAGAGAATCTATCAGGAGAGGTTTCCATATCTCTACATCACCCACAACGACGGAGGGGTCGGGGTGTTTCGCAGCGGACATTCCGCAGCGCCTACCACCTTTTTTAGCGAGTGGTGCTCGCCCGCGAGGACGTCCGCAAGAAACACCCCGGCCCCGCCCACCTTGCAGGTTGGACAGCTAGAAAAAAACGCCGGGGAAGGAATGCCCTCCCCGGCGCTTGTCATGCTATGTCGTGTGTCCTACGCCTGGGCAGAACCAGCGGCCTCGTTGGAGGCGGTGCCGGCGGCCTGGGCCTCCTTCACGCCCATCGCAGCGATCTGGGCGGCAGCGGCAAGGCCCTCGGCCTTCTCGCGCTCGAGACGACGCTCGGCCCACACGCGGTTCGGCAGACCGAAGAGGTCCATGAAACCCTTGGCGGCCGTGCGGTCAAAGGTGTCACCCTTGTCGTAGGTGGCCAGGCCGAAGTCGTACATGGAGCTGTCGGCGCGGCTGCCGGTGACGGTGCAGTTGCCCTTGTAGAGGTGCAGGCGAACCTCGCCGGTGACGGTCTTCTGGGTGCTGGCGAAGAAGGCGTCGAGGGCGTCCTTGAGCGGCGAGTACCAAAGGCCGTTGTAGACCTGACGGCTCCAGTCGTGCTCAAGCTGCAGCTTGGTGTGCAGGACGTCGCCCGGAAGGCAGAGGCACTCGAGCTGCTTGTGGGCCATGATGATGGCCAGGGCGCCGGGCTGCTCGTAGCACTCGCGGCTCTTGAGGCCCACGAGACGGTCCTCGATCATGTCGATACGGCCAAAGCCGTGGCTGCCGACGATCTTGTTGAGGACGGCGATGAGGTCGAACAGCTTCATGCGCTGGCCGTCGATGGAGACAGGCAGGCCGGCCTCAAAGCCGAGCACGACATCGCGAGCCTCGTCCGGGGCATCCTCGGGGTTGACGGTGAGGGCCCAAGCTCCGTCGGGAGCGGCGTTCCAGGGATCCTCGAGCACGCCGCACTCGATGGCGCGACCCCAGACGTTCTCGTCGATGGAGTACGGGTTCTCCTTGGTGGCATCAACGAAGATGCCGTGAGCCTGGGCGTACTCGATCTCGCTGGAACGGGTCGTGAGCTCCCAGCTACGCACCGGGCCAAGAATCTCGAGCGTGGGGTCGAGAGCCTTGCACTCGAGCTCGAAGCGGACCTGGTCGTTGCCCTTGCCGGTGCAGCCGTGGCAGATGGCAACGGCGCCCTCCTTGTGGGCGACCTCGACCAGGTGACGGCAGATGGCCGGACGGGACAGGGCGGAGAGCAGCGGGTACTTGTTCTCGTACATGCCGTTGGCGTAGATGGCCTTGGCGATGAAGTCGTCGGCGAACTCCTCGCGGATGTCGACGTCGTAGGCGGCAACGGCACCGAGGCTCTTGGCCTTATCGTTCACGGCGTCGATGTCGGAGCGCTCCTCGGACGGCTGGCCGAGGGCAGCGATGCAAGAGACGACGTCATAGCCGTCATCCTGCAGGTACTTGAGCAGGCAGGAGGTATCAAGACCACCGGAATATGCGAGGACGACCTTACCCTTTTCGGACATGTGAGACTCCTTTACTAGAGGCTAAACGCAGATGGAAAGACGGTTGCGGACGAATGCCGCCGGCTTGGCGCGAGAGGAACCGGAGCAGGTAGGCCTTGCCCCTACGCGCCTACACCCGAACGTGCGGATGCAGGCGTGCCCTACTCGCGCACATTTCGCAGCTTGTTGACGAGCTGCTCGAGGTTGATGGCCTCGGCATCGGTGAGGCAGACGACCATGATGGTGTCGTCCCCAGCGATGCAGCCCGCGATGTCGGGCAAGCCCGCGTCATCGATGGCGGCGGCGACCCCCTGGGCGGCCCCGGCGTGCGTGTGGACGACCACGATGTTGTTGGCGCGCACGACGCCAGTCACCAGGTCGGAGACCATACGCTGCAAGTGCAGGTCCTCGGCCAAGACGTAGACACCCTCGGGAAGCTTACGAAGCCCCATGTCCGAGATGTCACGCGAGATGGTGGCCTGCGTGCACTCGAAGCCGAGCTTCTCGAGCTCCTCCACCAGGGCGCGCTGCGTCTTGATGGACTTGTCGCGCACAATCTCGCGAATCGCGTCCTGCCTGTTGAAACGCTTCTTCAAGTTCTTGCCTTTCGTGCTCGTGTGCATATGTCACGAGTGAAGGGTTGCTCAAATACCGCACAAACAAACCCTGCATTCACAACGGAATGCATAATAACATGCTTTCATGCGATATTTTCGCAAATAAGCGATTGTTTTAATCAGTTTTGAGAGGTTTGCCTACTCCTTGGCACCGTACTGCTCGTAGTAGGCGTCGATGGCGGCCTTGAGTTCGTCGTCGATGACGACCTTGCCCTCGACCTCGTGGTTGTGGAGCACCTCGACGACCTCGGCCATGGAGACGATGCTGGCCACGGGGAAGCCGTACTTGGCCTCAATCTCCTTCTGGGCAGTGGTGACGCCGCCCTTGCCGACTTCCATGCGGTTGAGGCTCACGATGAGGCCCTTGATGTCGACGTTGGCGGCACCGGTGACCTTGGGGTAGGTCTCGTCGATGGACTTGCCGGAGGTGGTCACGTCCTCGACCATCACCACGCGGTCGCCGTCCTTGGGCTCGTAGCCCAGAAGGTTGCCCTTGTCGGCGCCGTGGTCCTTGGCCTCCTTGCGGTCGCAGCAGTACTTGACTTCCTTGCCGTAGAGCTCGTGGTAGGCAATGGCGGTCACCACGGCCAGGGGAATGCCCTTGTAGGCCGGCCCGAACAGCACGTCAAAGTCGTCACCGAAGTTGTCGTGGATGGCCTGGGCGTAGTACTCGCCAAGGCGCTTGAGCTGGGAGCCCGTGACATAGGCGCCGGCGTTCATGAAGAACGGGCTCTTGCGGCCGCTCTTGAGCGTGAACTCGCCGAACTTAAGCACGTCAGACTCGACCATGAACTCGATGAACTCGCGCTTGTAGGCTTCCATGGGGCTCCCCTCAGCAAGGCCGCGGCTATGGCTGCGGCATATTCACAGTTGTTAACAGGATACGGCAAAAGCACCGGCGAAGGCCACGGGCTTTCAAGGGGACAAAGTGTCCCCTCCTTACCGAAACGTAACAAGGCTGATGGCACTTCCCCGACACATTGGCGCGATACTAGTTAGTTAGACATTCAGCCGTTGGAAGCAGGAGACAGCATGGGCAAGGACAAGCTCGAAAAGGCCGAGGCCAAGGCCGCTAAAAAGGCTAAGAAGGCCACAAAGAACGCAACGGAGAAGAAGCTTTCCAAGGAAGCTCCGAAGAAGTCCAAGGCGATCCGCCTTGCCGAGAAAGCAATCAACGAGGGCGCAGAGCAGGCCCAGCGCGACTACTCCTACACGCAGAACCGCGAGGTCAGCTGGCTTCGCTTCGACAACCGCGTGCTTGATGAGGCTTTTGACCCGACCGTTCCGCTCGTGGAGCGCATCAAGTTCTGCGCCATCTTCCAGTCCAACATGGACGAGTGGTTCATGATCCGCGTCGGTGGCCTGTCCGACCTCGCCTTGCTCAAGCGCCAGCCGGCTGACAACAAGTCTCACGAGACGCCCGCCGAGCAGCTCGACGACCTCTTCAAGATGCTCCCCGGCCTCTACGAGCGCCGCGAGAGCTGCTTCAACGAGCTCGAGGAAGCCTTGGCTGCCGAGGGCATCGAGCGCGTGACGCCCGAGAACTACACTGACTCCGACCTCGTCGCGGTCTCGCGCCACTTTGAGGCAGCGCTCTCCCCCATCCTGAGCCCGCTCATCGTTGACCCGCGTCACCCCTTCCCCAACCTCAAGAACGGCCTGCTGCACGTGGTCTGCTCGCTCAACGGCTATGACGAGCAGGGACTTCTTGGCATGGTCGAGGTGCCGCCCGCCGCGCAGCGCATCCTGTGGCTGCCCGCCGGCGAGGGCCGCGTGCGCTACACGCTCGCCGAAGACGTCATCACTTCCATGCTCGGTCGCTGCTTTGGCTCCTACGTGCCCACGAGCTCGGCCGTCATCCGCGTCACGCGCAACGCCGACATCGACCCCGACGGCGAGGGCGTGGAGGAAGAGGAGGACTACCGCCAGCACATGAAGAAGGTGCTCAAGCGCAGGAGCCGCCTGCAGCCCGTGCGCCTCGAGCTCACCGGCGCGCTCGATGAGGACCTCGTCACCTTCGTGCGCAAGGAGCTTGGCCTGGAGAAGCGCCGCGTCTTCCGCCTCTCCACCCCTTCTGACCTCAGCTTTGTTTATGCCCTCGAGGACAAGATCCCGGCCAACCGCAGGGGCGCCCTCACCTTCCCGCCCTTCGACCCCCAGCCGAGCGACATGGTCGATGACGCCCGCCCCATGCGCGCGCAGGTCATGGACCACGACGTGCTGCTCACCTATCCCTACGAGTCGATGGACCCGCTGCTGCGTCTCATCAGCGAGGCCTCCAATGACGACGCTTGCATCTCTATCAAGATCACGCTCTACCGCGTGGCCCGCCGCTCGCGCCTGTGCGAGAGCCTGGTCAACGCCGCCGAGAACGGCAAGGAGGTGACCGTCCTCATGGAGCTGCGCGCCCGCTTTGACGAGCAGAACAACATTGAGTGGGCCGAGCGCCTTGAGGAGGCCGGCTGCACCGTCATCTACGGCTCCGAGGGCTTCAAGTGCCACTCCAAGATCTGCCAGATCACCTATCACGACGCCAGCGGCCTGTCACGCATCACCTGCCTGGGCACCGGCAACTTCAACGAGAAGACGGCACGCCTGTACAGTGACTTTATGCTCATTACGGCACACGCCGGCATCGCCGAGGACGGCAACGCCTTCTTCCGCAACCTCTCGCTGGGAAACCTGCGCGGTTCCTACCGCTACCTGGGCGTGGCGCCCTTGAGCCTGAAGCCGCTCGTGATGCGCGGTATCGACCGAGAGATTACGCGCGCCAAGGCAGGGCAGCCCGCCCGCGTCTTCCTCAAGATGAACTCGCTCACCGACCGTGACGTCATCGACCGTCTCGCCGAGGCCAGCCAGGCGGGCGTCGAGGTCGTCATGATCATCCGCGGCATCTGCTGCCTGGTCCCCGGCATCGAGGGCCGCACCACCGGCATCGACGTGCGCCAGATTGTGGGCCGCTTGCTCGAGCACGCGCGCATCTATGCCTTTGGTGTCGAGACCGACACCATCTACCTCTCCAGCGCCGACATGATGACGAGAAACACCGAGCGCCGCGTCGAGATTGCCTACCCCGTGCTCGACCCGACCTGCAAGGTCATCGTGAAGAACTACATGGAGCTGCAGCTTTCCGACAACGTGAAGGCACGCCGCCTCACGAGCAAGGGAACCTGGAAGCCAATCGAGCGCAAGGATGGCGAGCCGGCCGTCAACTGCCAGGAGCTCCTTATTGCCGAGGCCTACGGCAGGCACCGCGCTGCCACCAAGCCCGCCGCCCCCACCGCCGCAGCCAAGAGCGCTGACGAGCTTTTGAGCGAGGCCGTGGCTGCCAAACGCGCCGAGAACCGCCAGGCCGTCGCCGCCGCCCACGAGGGCGCCAAGCAGGCCGTCAGCGACGCACGCGCCATGGCTAAGCAAGCCCACAGCGCCGTCAAGGCCAAGGCGGACGAGGTCAAGGCCGCAACCAAGCCCGAGCCCGCGCCCACGCAAGTCACGGCAACCATCATCGACGAGAAGGCCTCCGACACCGCACCCGAGTGCGACGCCAAGCGCAACGAGCGTAAGGCTGCCGCTCCGCTCGCAAAGCGACCCCGCGGCCGCGTGGCCACCGCAATGGCCATCTTCGGGCTGGGCTTCAAGACGCTGTTTGGCAAGACGGAGAAGTAGCCTTCGCTTCGGACCTTTCTCGACCTGACGGAGCGGCCGGGGCATTTCTCGAAACCCCGTTTGGTCGTAAGAGCATTCTTCATACAGGCTTCGTGCTGCATAGAGCGCGAAGCCTGTTTCTGTATCTCGGGGCAGCCCTTCGTCTGGGCACGGAACCATCAGGAGAGGTCGGGGCGTTTCGCAGCGGACATTCCGCAGCGCCGAGAGCCTCGTTTAGTGAGTGACGCTCGCCCGCGAGGACGTCCGCAAGAAATGTCTCGACCTCTCCGTCAGGTAACCCACGCTCGCTACATGGAAATCCGTTAGAACAAGCCCGTAGAGCCTGTGCGAAAATGGTTAAGTTGCAACCTAAAGCCAGGAGACGTGTATGCAGCTCACTGTTGAGAGAATGACCTATGGCCCCGATGCTATCGCCCACACCGAGGACGGCAAGACCGTCTTTGTCTCAGGTGCCGTGGCCGGAGATGTCGTCGAAGCCGAGCTGGTAAGCGACGGCAAGAGCTTCTCCAAGGCCAGGACCACCAAGGTCATCGAGCCCTCGCCCGATCGCATCCATTGCCCCTGGCCCATGGCCACCGGGCTTGGCTGCGCTCCCTGGGCTTGCCTTTCTCGCGAGGCACAGCTTGCGGCCAAGCGCGCCAACGTCGTTGACGCCCTCGCGCGCGTGGGGCACCTCGCCGACGCCGAGCAGCTCGTTGCCACCTGCGAGGCCCCGAGCGACGGCTGGCACTATCGCAACAAGGCTGAGCTCGCCTTTGTTCGCGACGGTCGCCACGCCACCCTCGGCATGCACAGTGCAGACGGCAGCCGTGTCATCAAGGTCGATGACTTCCCACTGCTCAACACCCCCGAAAAGGGCAAGGGCGCAAAGCTCGTGAAAAACGTCTCCGGAGCCCTCTCCTACCTCGCGAGCAGCCATGAGCTCGAGATTGAACGCGTGGGCATCCGCCATTCCAACCGCACCGGCGACACCGAAGTGGCCATCTGGACGCCTACGGGCGCCTTCCCGCGCGGCCAGGCGAAGCGCGTGCTTGAGAGCGTGGGAGCCACCTCCATCGTGCGCGTGATGACCAAGGGGACGCCCAAGGCTCGCAAGGTGAGCGGCGTCGAGCGCCTGACGGGCGCCGGTAGCTGGAGCGAAGAGATTTGCGGCAACGTCATGCGCCTCTCCGCGCCAAGCTTCTTCCAGGTGAACACCAAGGGTGCCGAACGACTCGTGCAGCTCGTCATGGATGCGCTCAATCCCGGCGAGAACGACATCGCGATGGACCTCTACTCGGGCGCTGGAACCTTCACGCTGCCGCTCGCTCGCTACTGCAGCTTTGTCGACGCGGTCGAGTCCTATGGACCGGCCGTTCGTGACCTGCGCCGCAACCTGGAAGAGACCGGCCTGGACAACGTTGACGCCGTCGGCGGCGATGCGGGCCGAGAGTTCCCCGACGACGAGGCCGACATCATCGTGGTCGATCCGCCACGAGCCGGCCTTGCCGAGGACGTCGTGCGCCAGCTCTCCGACCAGCCCGCACGTGCCATCGCCTACGTAAGCTGCGACCCGGCCACCTTGGCCCGCGACCTCGCCCGCTTCCGCGAGATCGGCGCCTTTGAGCCGGTCAGCGTCACGCCGGTTGACCTCTTCCCCCAGACCTTCCACGTCGAGACGGTCACCAAGCTCGTGCGCAAGTAAGAACTGAAGGAAAGCGCCGGTATGCAACCGGCCATAAACGGACACATACCCCATGTAGCCACCAAACGAAGACTGAGGAGCACACCTATGGCACGCATTGCAATTCTTCTCGCAGACGGCTTCGAGACCATCGAGGCCCTGGCCCCCGCAGACATCCTTCGTCGTGGCGGCCAGGACGTCGCCCTCGTCACCGTAAATGACGCGCCGCACGTCACCACCGCCCAGAAGGTCGGCATCGACTGCGACGCAACGCTTGCCACCTACGACTTCTCCACCTGCGATCTCATCGTCTTGCCCGGTGGCCTTCCCGGCACCACGACCCTTCGTGCCACCGAGAAGGTCTGCGAGCTTGCCAGCGAGTTCATGGCGAGCAAGAAGGTCGGCTCCATCTGCGCCGCGCCTTCCATCCTGGCTGAGCTGGGACTTCTCGAGGGCCACACGGCCACCTGCTACCCTGGCTTTGAGGCCGACTTCCCCGCAGGAGTTCGCCCCGAGAAGAACGGCGTCTACCGCAGCGGCAACCTCGTCACCGCCTCAGGCCCCGGCTTTGCCGTCGAGTTTGGCCTGGCCTTGCTCGAGCTCGTTGCCGGCAAGGACAGTGCCGACAGCGTAGCTGCTGGCATGCTTATCGAACGATAGGAACATAGCCGTGGGCACCTTTGACCTCCCTGAGCGTATCGGCCGTATCATCCTCGCTAGCGGCTCTCCACGCCGCATTGAGCTTTTGCGCGAGGCCGGCTTTGACCCCGTCGTTGCCCCGCAAGATGTCGACGAAACCGCAAAGCCTGGCGAGCTGCCCGCAGAGCTCGTAGAGCGCCTGGCGCGCCTCAAGGCCGCCTCGGCCCTCGGGCATGCCGATGTAGAGCCCGGCGACGTTGTCATTGCGGCAGACACCATCGTCGCCATGGGCAACGAGCTTTTGGGCAAACCCGCGAACGAAGAAGACGCCAAGCGCATGCTCACCGAGCTTTCTGGGAATAAACACCATGTAGATACTGGTGTTTGCCTTGTGCTCGTTGGACAGGAAGCCAAGGTCTCAAGCTTTGTCGAGACGAGTTCCGTAGAATTCTTCGAGCTCTCTCCTGCCGAGATTGAAGCCTACGTGGCAACAGGTGAGCCGATGGACAAGGCTGGTTCCTACGGTATCCAGGGAAAAGGCCGCGCGCTCGTCAAAGGCATCGAGGGATGCTATTTCAACATCGTCGGCCTACCCGTAGCGCGTCTGCTGCGTGAGCTCGATCGATTGCTTGCCGAGCAAGCTGGCGAGAAGGGAGCGTACATGAGCGAGAAGATGACCAACGAGCTTACCGACGAAAACATGGAGAAGGTCAACGGAGGGTTCAACGGATCGTCCAACCCCACCATCGTCAACTCCAACGGAGACGTAATCGGCTATCCCGACCAAGGCAAGCTCATGTACCGCCCCTGCCCAAAGTGCGGCAAGCCCATGCACAAGGGCATGGTGTTCTGGTGGTGGTGCGACCCTTGCAATGAGAGCCACTATAACGCCGAGGAGAAGGAATGGTACGGCTCCGAAGAATCGCTTAATAGGGCTTCTCTCTAGGGGAGGCACGCCAAACTGGCTTGCCCGCCAAACCAAAAACAAGAAGGCCGAGATGCTTGCAATAGCACCTCGGCCTTCTTTCATACGCTCAATAAATCGCAGCTAGAGCGGCACCTTGCCGCACCACACAGCATTTAGGCACTGGATGCCCAACTAGAACGGCATCTTGCCGTTGCCCATGCCCATCTGGCGCATCATCTGCTGGAGCTGGCGCTTGGACTGCTTCTTGTTGCCGTTGCCCATCATGCCGCGAACCTTGCCCATCATCTTGTTCATGTCGCCCCACTGCTTGATGAGCTGGTTGACCTCCTGAACGGTGTGGCCCGAGCCCTTGGCGATGCGCTGGCGACGCATGCCGTTGATGATCTTGGGACGGGCGCGCTCCTCCTTGGTCATGGAGTAGATGATGCTCTCGATCTGACGCATCTGCTCCTCGGTGTTGTCGCCTCCCATCTGGCGCAGGGCCTTGTCGCCGCCAGGAAGCATGCCGAGTAGCTTGCCAACGCCGCCCATCTTTCGGATCTGCTGCATCTGGGCAAGCATGTCGTCCATGGTGAAGCCCTCGCGCAGCATGCGCTCGGCCTCGGCGGCGCTAGCAGCGTCCGCATTGGCCTGGGCCGTCTCAATGATGCCGTAGACGTCACCCATGCCCAGGATGCGCTTGGCCATGCGGTCGGGGTGGAATACCTCGAGCGACTCGGGCTTCTCGCCCATGGAGACGAACTTGATGGGCTTGCCGGTAACGGCGCGGACAGAAAGCGCGCCGCCGCCACGAGCATCGCCGTCGAGCTTGGACATGATGACGCCGTCGAAGTCGGTGCGCTCGGCGAACTCGGAGACGACGTTGACGATGTCCTGGCCGGTCATGGCGTCGACCACCATGAGCACCTGGTCGGGACGCACGGCGTTCTTGATGTCGACGGCCTCCTGCATCATCAGCTCGTCAATCTGCAGACGACCGGCGGTGTCGACGATGACGATGTCACGCAGGTGGTCGACGGCCTCCTGCACGGCCTCGCGCGCGATGGCCACGGCGTCGGTACCGTCACCGCGGTAGACCGGCACGCCAATCTCGCCACCGAGGGTCTCGAGCTGGTCGGCAGCGGCGGGTCGGTGCACGTCGCAGGCGGCAAGCTGGGGCGAGTGGCCCTGCTTCTTGAGCATGTAGGCGAGCTTGGCGCTGGCCGTGGTCTTACCAGAACCCTGCAGGCCCACGAGCATGATGACGTTGGGCGTGCGGTTCTGCATGAGGACGAGCTTGCTCTCGGTGGAGCCAAGCAGCTCGGTGAGCTCGTCGAGGACGATCTTCACGACGTTTTGGGCGGGCGTCAGCGAAGAGAGCACCTCAGCGGAAAGGCACTGCTCCTTGCACTTGGCCACGAAGTCCTTTACGACACGGAAGTTGACGTCGGCCTCGAGCAGGGCCATGCGAATCTCACGCATCGCGACGTTGATGTCGTCCTCGGTGAGGCGGCCCTTGCCGCGAAGCTTATCGAAGGTATCTGTAAGGCGGTCGGAGAGGTTGTCGAACATCTCTTGCTCCTAACTGGTCTTTATTGGCAGTGCGAAAGTGTGGGCGCGCGTTAGATGGTCTCGCCCACCAGGGCGCGGCAGAACTCGAGCGCGTCGAACGCCTGAAGGTCCTCGACGCCCTCTCCCACGCCGATGCGATAAATCGGCAGGTCGAGCTGGCTCGAGATGGAAATGGCGATGCCGCCCTTGGAGGTACCGTCGAGCTTGGTGACGATAAGGCCATCGAGGTCGAGGGCGTCGTTGAACTCACGAGCCTGAGCAAGGCCGTTCTGTCCGGTGGTGGCATCGACCACGAGCACCACGGTCACGGGCATGCTGGCGCGCTTGCGCGTGACGCTCACGACCTTGGCAAGCTCGCGCATGAGCTCGGGTGAAGTGTGAAGACGCCCAGCAGTGTCGACGAGCAGAAGACCCGTGCCCTGCTTCTCCGCAGCCTCGACCACGTCATAGCAGACGCTAGCCGGGTCGGCGCCGCGCTCGCGGGTGACAACCTCAACGCCGGCACGCTCGCCCCAGACCTGGAGCTGCTCGATGGCGGCCGCGCGGAAGGTGTCGGCACCGCCGATGAGCGTGGCCGTGCCAGCTGCCTTGGAAGCTGCAGCGAGCTTACCCACCGTGGTGGTCTTGCCAGCGCCGTTGATGCCCACGAACAGCACGCACGAGGGCGTGTCAGTGAAGGGGTCACGCTCGGAGGTGGCAAAAGCCTCGGACAAGCGCTGAGCTAGCGCCTCGCGCATCTGCGGAGCGGTACGCAGGCCCTTCTTGGCCGCAAGCTCGCGAAGGTCATCGGTAACGTTCATGGCAAGCTCGGGGCCGATATCACCCATGACGAGCGTGTCCTCGAGGTCTTCCCAGAACTGCTCGTCAACCTCGCCACCCATGTAGAAGATCTCGTTCAAGGCCTCGCGAGACTTCTCGAGACCCCTCTTCAAGCGATCGGTGAAGCCCATTAGGCGTCAACCACCTTTCCTGTTGCGCGGTCGAGCCGCTGGGATATGACATGACTTACGCCATCGGCCTGCATGGAGACGCCGTAGAGGACGTCGGCCTGCTCCATGGTGCGCCTCTGGTGGGAGATAACGATGAGCTGCGTGGTCTCCTTGAGCTGCTCAATGGCGTCGAGCAGCTTGTCGAGGTTGGCGTCGTCGAGCGCCGCTTCGACCTCGTCGAAGACGTAGAAGGGCACGGTACGCGTGCGGTAGACCGCAAAGAGCAGCGCAAGCGCCACAAGCGACTTCTCGCCACCGCTCATAAGCGTCATCTTGGCGATGCGCTTGCCGCGGGGCTGGGCGATGACCTCGATGCCGGTCTCGGCCGGGTGGTCGGGGTCGGTCATCTCGAGGTGGGCCTTGCCGCCCGGGAAGAGCATGCCAAAGACCTCTTCGAAGTTGGCGTTCACGGCCTCGAAGGTCGATAGGAACTGACGGCGCATCTTGCGGTCAATGGCGGCCGTGATTTTGGTAAGGGCGCTGCGGGCGCTCTCGAGGTCCTCAAGCTGCGCGGCGATGTAGTCGGAACGCTCCTTGAGCTTGGTGTACTCGTCCATGGCCACCTGGTTCACCGGGCCGAGATTCTCGATCTGGCGGCGCAGGCTGTTGACCTCGCGCTCGGTGGCGGCGCGGTCATCGGGCTCAGGCATCTGCAGGGCCTCTTCGAGCACGTGACGACCGTCAGCCGTGATGGCGGCGATGGCCTGCTCCACACGTACCTCAAGCTGGGCGCTCTCGACCTTGACGTCATTTTGGGAGCCTCGGGCCGCCTCGAGGGCAGCGTTGGCGTCTGTCACCTGCTGCTTGGCGTCGCCGATGGTCTTCTTGAGGGAGTCGGAATCGGCCTCGGCCAGGCTCGCGCGGTCGCGAAGGCGCTCGGCCCAGGTCTGGCAGACCTCGTGAATCTGCTCGTAGCGGTCGTGCAGCGGGTCAACGCGCAGACGCAAGACCTCGAGCGAACGCGTTGCGTCCTTGGCGGCCTCGGAGCGCTTCTGAAGGTCTTCGATGCGAGCCTTGAGCTCGCCTTCGCGCTGCGTGAGGTGACGCTGGCGCTCGCGGCTGGTGGCAAGGTCGAGACGGGCGTCAGCCGCCTTCTTGGTGGCGTCATCCTCGGCACGCGAGGCCTCGCGGCGTCGTGCGCTCGCCTGCTCGAGTTCGCGGCCAATCTCGGAGAGACGTGCCTTGCCCTCTTCCATCTTCTGCTTGAGCTCGCCCAAGCACGGACGAGCCTGTTCGGCACGTTCGCTGGCCTGCTTGCGCTTGTCACTCACCTGGGTTCGCTCGTCATTAGCACGCGAGAGCTGCGACTCAAGGCGACCGACCTCAGAGGTAAGCGACTGCTGCTCGCCCCTCAGGCGGCTGAGCTCACCCGCGGCGTCGGCGGACGCATCGCGAGCAGCGCTGAGCTGCTGGGCCACGGCGTCGGCGGCGGCGTTAGCCTCTGCAAGCGCTGCCTCGCCGGAAGCCACGGCGACCTCAAGTGCGCCCATGCCCTCCTTGAGCTCGCTCACCTGGCGCTTGCGCGCAAGGGTTCCGGCAGCGGCACCGGCACTCGCGCCGGCCTGTGTGCGACCGTCGGGCAGAGCCACAACGCCGGATTCGGTCACGTAGGTGAGGTTCGGGTTCTTCTCGTGAGCGGCGACAGCGGCCTCGGCGTCAGCGACAATGCGGACGTCGCCGAGCAGGCGCTCGACCAAGCCACGAGCCTCGTCATCGACCGTAAGGCGGTCTACCAGGCGCTGGCCCTCACCATCTGCAGCCGCAGGGGCCTTCTCCCCCATCGAAAGCACCGTGAGCGAGCCGGAGGCGCCGGCCGCACCAACGGCTGCGTTCATGAGACGAGCGACGTCGGCGCCTTGCGCGACCACGGGAGCCCCCAAGGTGTCGCCAAGCAGGCGCTCGACGAGCGAATCGAGCTCGGCGGGGACGCTCACCACGTCAGCCAGGCGGCAACGGACAAGCGAGCCCAGGCTCGAGTCGGCCAAAACCTTGCCCTCGAGGGTCTCCGAGCCAGCCGCAAGATTGGCATCGACGCTCAAAAGCGCGCTGAGGGTGGCCTTGGCCTGGGCAAGCTCGCCGCGGGCAGCATCGAGCGCGCGGCGTGACTCGTCAGCGGCAGCGCGGGCCTGATCGCGCTCGGCAATGCGGGTGTTAATGGTTTCCTGCGCAGCCTTGGCGGCCTTCTCGGCTTCCTCGATCTGGGCAGCCAGCTCTTGCGAACGAGCACGGCGGCTCGCGAGTGCGGCCTGCGCGGTCTCGACGCTCTCGTCAATCTGGGCGAGGCGCGAGGCAAACATCTGGTCCTCGACCTCGGCATTGCTGATTTCATCGGTGAGCTTTGCGTGCTCGAGCGTTGCCGAGTCGACGCTGCGCTGGCATTCGCGCTGCTCGTTGGTGAGGCGGTTCTGGGCAGCGCCGGCTTCCCTGCGCGCGGCCGTGGCCTCGCGAGCAGCAGGCTCAAGACGAGCGACGTCGGCCGCAAGCTTATCGGTGGCGCTGCTCGTTTCCTCAAGCTCGGAGGTCACGCGAGAGAGCTCTTCGGAGGCCTCGGAGCGCTGACGATCGAGCTGCGAGAGCGTCAGGCGCGTATCGGAGAGGCGGTCGACCATGTTGCGACCCTTTTCCTCGAGCAGACGCATGTCGCTCTCGAGCCTGCCGAGGATGTCAGAGCAACGACGACGCTGCTCGCCGAGATCGCCCACGAACAGGCCCTTCTGCTCGAGCAGGCTCTGGAGCTTCTCGAGCTCACGGTTCTTCTCGTCGGCACGGTACTGAGCCAGCTCCACGGCCGCGGCGGCCTCTTTGGCCTTGCCCTCGAGCTCGCCCCACTGACGCTGCAGGCGACGGACGTCATCAACGGCCAGTTGGCAGGTGAGCTCGGACAGGCGGGCGTCGAGCTCGTTGAAGCGCTTGGCCCGATCAACCTGGCGCTCGAGCGGGCGCAGCTGGCGGTTGAGCTCGCGTGCAACGTCGCGGGCGCGTACGAGGTTCTTGTCCATGTCAGCAAGCTTGCGCAGGCTGCGCTCCTTGCGGCGGCGGTGCTTGGAGATGCCAGCGGCCTCCTCGATAAGCACGCGCCTCTCCTCGGGACGGCTCGAAAGGATGGAGTCGAGCTTGCCCTGGGAGATGATGGAGTGGGTGTCCTTGCCCAGGCCAGAATCGTGCAGGATGTCCTGGATGTCCATAAGGCGCGCAGGCGAGCCGTTGATGAGGTACTCGGACTCGCCGGAGCGATACATACGACGCGTAATGCCGACCTCAGAGAAGTCGACCGGCAGGGTGTGGTCGGTGTTGTCGAGCACGAGCGTGACCTCGGCCACGCCCACGGGCTTGCGGGCACTCGAGCCGGAGAAGACCACGTCCTCCATGGCCTGGCCGCGAAGCATCTTGGCGCTCTGCTCGCCGAGCACCCACAAAATGGCGTCGCTGACGTTCGACTTGCCAGACCCGTTGGGGCCCACCACGACGGTGAGACCCGGGTCAAAGACCATGTGCGTGCGGTCAGCGAAGGACTTGAAGCCCTTGAGCGTGAGGGACTTTAGGAACAATTAACGCCCTCCTCACCCAAACGCTTGATGGCATCGGATGCGGCGGCGCTCTCGGCCTCCTTCTTGGAGGAACCGGTGCCGCGGCCCTTTCGCTTGCCATCGACGAGCACGACGGAGGTGAAGGTGGGGCTATGCGCGGGGCCGCTCTCGCCCTCGAGCTTGTACTCGGGGGCGCAACGCAGTTCACGCTGGGTAATCTCTTGTAGGCGGCTCTTGGGGCTCACCGGGCGCTCAGCAAGCTCGGGGACCATGTGCGGACCAAGCGTCTCCTGCACGAAGCGGTGGGTGACGTCGTAGCCAGCGTCGAGGTAAAGGGCACCAACAACGGCCTCGAACACATTCTCGAGTGCTGAGTGCATGCCACGCGCGCCCGTGCCCTTCTCCGACTCACCGAAGATGATGCACTCACCGATGCCCAGGGTGCTGGCGACCTCGGAAAGGGTCTTTCCCGAGACGAGCGAGATCTTGAGGCGCGTAAGCTCGCCCTCGTCCATGGCGGGGAAGGTCTCGAAGAGGTCCTTGGCCACGATGCCGCCCAGGATGGAGTCGCCGAGGAACTCAAGGCGCTCGTAGGAAGCCGAGACAGGTAGGCCCTCCACGGCGCTTGGATGCGTAATGGCAGAGGTCACAAGACCGCGGTTCTTAAACTTGTAGCCGCAGATGCTCTCGATGCGGGCAATACGCTCCTTGGTAGCGCTCTGAGACATGCGCTCTCCCGTTCTTGGGTCGTCTCCATACGACTGCGGCACCCGTGGGACAGGTGCCGCACACACATTGTTTGATTGTAGCCTCTGGGCCTAGTCTGTGGGGGCCACGGCCGCCGCGAGCTTGCCACAAAGGTCTTGGCGCACACAATTTGCAGCCGTTAGCGTGCCGTTCATGATGGCCTCGGGGTTCGTGGCGCCATGGCCCACGAGCACCGGCGCCTTGAGGCCGAGAAGCGCCGCTCCGCCGTACTTGTCGCCAGACAGCAGGCCGGCCACGCCCTTGAGGGCAGGCTTGACCATCAGCGCGCCCAGAGCGACCTTCTTGCTCTTGGCCGCCTCGGCCTTGAGCGTAGCCACGATGAACTTGGCCGTTCCCTCAACAGTCTTAAGGGCGAGGTTTCCGGTGAAGCCATCGGTGACGATGACGTCGATATCACCGGTGAGGATGTCGCGCCCCTCGCAGTTGCCCGCGAAGTTGATGTTGGGCGTGGCCGCAAGGACCGCGTGGCGCTCGAGCGCGGCAACAGAACCCTTCGTCTCTTCCGTACCGTTGTTGAGAAGGCCCACAGACGGATCCTCAACGCCAAGGATGATCTGGGAGTAGGCGCGCCCCATGTGGGCGAACTGCACGATCATCTCGGGCGGGCAGTCGGCGTTGGCACCAAGGTCGAGGAAGGTCGTCATGTGGCCACCAACACCAGGCATGGCCGTGGCGAGCGCCGCTCTGCTGACGCCCTTCACGCGGCCAACCACGAGCGTGCCCGCAGCCAGGATGGCACCAGTGGAACCAGCGGAGAAGAAGGCGTCGGCCTCCCCCTTTCGCACCGCGCGGCAGCCACGGACGATGGTGGAGTCCTTCTTGCGGCGCACGGCCTCAGTGGGGTGCTCGGCCATCTCGATGACCTCGGTGCACACAAGGGCCTCGGCGCGAGCGTGCTTGGCGCAGAACGGCACCACAACGTCTTCGGGGCCGGCAACGACGACCTCGATGTCAGAGTCGGCCTCAAGGGCGCGCTCGATGCCCTCGAGCACGACCTCAGCAGGCTCGTCTCCGCCCATGGCGTCTACAACGACACGTACCATCTGTGGTACTCCTCTCAAGGCGGGCCTCCCCACCTACAAAAAAGGCCGACCCAGACGGGCCGGCCAGATGCCACTTCTTGGAATGGCGGCTACTCGGTGACGATGACCTGACGGCCGTTGTAGTAGCCACAGCTCGGGCACACGCGGTGCGGGAGCTTCACGGCGCCGCACTGGGGGCACGTGGAGCGAGCAGGCAAAGCGAGCTTGCTGTTAGCCGAGCGACGGGTGTGGGTCGCGCCGCGACCCTTCTTCTGCTTGGGTACTGCCATTGTTGACCTCTCTTACGAATCTCACGCCGCACCGCACGCGACGGTCTATCACAGACGAACTGGAACTATAGCACGAATTGGGTGGCAAGCACCAGAGATACACATCATTTAGTGCAAATTGGCTTACCTAAAACCACATGACCGACGAAAACCCTACTCCTCATCCTCAATCTTGAGGTTGGCGAGAGCCGCAAACGGGCTGTCCTTGGCGGCCTGCTCGGCACGCTTGGCGGCACAACCGCAGTCTCCCTCGTTAAGGTTTGCACCGCAGGTGGGGCACAGACCCTTGCAGTCCTCATCGCACAGCACCACGAAGGGCGTCTCCATGACGATGGCGGCCATGATGGGCTCGGCAAGGTCGATGGTGTTGTCCTCGCCCACGAGCGAGAAATCGACCTCGTCCTCGTCGTCGGAGAGCTCCTCCTCGGCCGGGGCCTCGAACAGGAAGTACTCGTCAACCTCGGAGGCAATGTCGAACTCGGCATCCTCAAGGCAACGGTCGCACGTACCAACCACGTGGGCGCGCACCATGCCAGAGGCCAGGATGCCCTCGCCGGCATTGGTGAGCACGAGGTCGTAATCGATCCCGCCGGGCAACTTGAACTCACGACCGCCGAGCTCGTAGGAGGGCTCGGCGATGTGGCCGGCCTTGGAAATGACGCAACCGGCGCCCTCAAGCTGCTCGTCTATGAGAACGGAAATGGGTTGCATGGGTTACCTACGGTTGTTGGAGCCGTCGTCGAGCGCCTGACGCGTGCGCTCGAGCTGGGAGACGACGTTCTTGAGGTTGTCGACCGTGCCGGAAAGCAGGTTGTCGACGTACTCGTTGATGTTGTAACGAAGGTCGCGCTCATACTGAGAAGCCTGATCGCGAATCTCCTCGGCCTGCTGGTTGGCCAGGCGGACGACCTCCTGGTCGCCGGCCAGAATCATGGCCTGCTGCTGAGCGTCGGCAACGATGGAATCGGCCGTCTGGTTGGCGCGGGCGATAATCTCGTCCTGCTCCTTGAGCACGCGACGGGCCGTCTGGAACTCATCGGGAAAGACGCGGCGGATCTCATCGAGAAGCTCGAAGACCTGGTCAGCGTCAATGACCCTCTGGTTGGAGTTCTGGCCGCCCATGAAGGGCTTCTTGCCCTCGGAGATGATTTCCTCGATCTCGTCGACGATGCTCTCGATCTCCTCACCTGGCTGCATGAGCAGGCTCCTTTCGTGCAGGCCCCAGGCCAAAAGCGGCACCGTGGGACATCAAATAGCGAGTGTACAGGGACGCGCAGGGCGTCAATCTGGACAACCTTACCATAAGCGCAGCTATATCACCCGTCCTCAATTATCCAACCAGCCCATCTCCACCTCGCCCCTATGAATCGCAAAAGCCCCCGGCCAACTGACCAGGGCCAAGTTTTTTATTTCCCGGTCCACCTGAGGTTCCCTGGTACCCCAGATTGGGTGGAAAGAGGGGCGAAGCGTGCTTAGCACGTGAGCGACGAATGACGCCCAAGATGGGCGCCAGGGGACCTCAGATTGGGTGGAAAGAGGGGCGAAGCGTGCTTAGCACGCAAGCGACGAATGACGCCCGAGACGAGTTGCCAGGGGTCCTCAGGCAACCTCTTCGAACTGGGAGTTGTACAGCTCCGCGT